>JADFYN010000062.1 GCA_015233055.1 Deltaproteobacteria bacterium | reverse complement strand
GGTTAAATACTATAGACCGAAAAAACCCAAACCTTCGCAGCCAAGAATGACGAAGAAACCAAGGAACAAATGGTGCGCGGCAAGATCGGCTACACCTCAACGAGCTTAATTCAACAGCATTGGGGCGCTGCCCTGGGCTAACCTAGAGCGCCCCGTTGGGGCTTATTTGGAGTTGATCATTTAAGAAAATCACAAGCGATTACGGTGTCCTTAACTCCATGACATTGACAGATAACCGGCGACCAGCACCGAGGAACCAGCAACTAGTAACGAGACCGGGTCTACCCGACACGGTAAGACGGGAGGGACAAATGAGCGAGGGTTTCAGGTACAACATGCAACATTTGGGTGACATCGTGGTTGGCAAATTGACCAAGATATGCTGCGCCATCAAAGAGTCGACCAGGGGCATCATCCTGACCTATGACATCCACGACCTGGAGAAGGAAAGGATACACCTGATCAGGGACATCGGGCGCCGGATCGTGGCCATCCGAAAGAACCATCCCGAACTTGATATCTTCAGGGATGATCAATTGATGGAATTGTTCTTCAAGCTCGACAAAGTTGAAGCCGGGTTGGAAGATCGCGAAAAGGAAAGAAAAGCAAAACTTGACCCGGCCAACCTGGCGGCAGAGGAAGCTTGATCTCTCCGTGAGATCTGCCCGCACCTGGTCATCAGCCACCGGCAACCAGAAACGAGCAACCAGCAACAAGCAACCAGCAACAAGCAACCAGCACCGAGCAACCAGAAACGAGCAACGAGAGGTGGCTATGCCGGTAAGTAGACAAAAAGTAATGATCATCGATGGCGACTCCACTCAGACGGAGGCATTTAAGAAACTACTGTCCGAGCACTATGACGTCACCACAGTGGCCACCCCGAAGGAAGCCATAGACAAAGCCAACACAGAGAACTTCGACGTCATCGTCAACGGATATATCCTGCCCATGGTGACCGGACCTGAGGGGATTAATGAAGTTAGGACGTTAGATAGTTTAATGGCGGAGGAAAAGGCCGCTATATTGAAAAAAATGCGTGAAGCCGTGCTCCGGGTAGAATCCGAATTTCATACGGGCAAGGCCGCCGCAGAGGAACTGTTAAAGCATTCGCAGGGCCAATTGGATAATATCCTGGAGCTGTTAAACGGACGAATCCGTGAATTGGAGACGGACAAAGCGCAACTTCAGCGAGACTTCAATGGTCTTAAAGACGAGATTAAGACCGCTTCCGTGGCTCAGGCCGGGGCCGAACAAAAAGCCGGAGATGCTCTGGTCGCCATGAATGAGGCCATGAATAAGGCGGGAATCGCTATCCAGGATAAGGCCGAAGCCGAAAAAAAGATGCTGGCCGCTATTGAGGCCAAAGCGCAGGCTGAAAGTCAAGCCAAAACCGATCAAGCCGAGAAAGCCGAAGCTGAAAAAAAGATGCTGGCTGCCATTGAGGCCAAAACGCAGGCTGAAAATCAGGCCAAAGTCGCCCAGGCAGAGAAGGCCCAGGCTGAGAAAGCCGGGCAAGACGCTCTGACCAAGCAGGCCGAGGCGGAAAGCCGGGCCCAGGAACTCCTCACCGCCAAGGCTAAAGTCGAAGCCGACTACGCCGCGCTGCAGAAGCAATCGGCCAAGCAGATCGAATCCGTCACCAAAGAAATTAATACGGCTTTGAACGACAAGGCCAGGGTCCAAGAACAGTTGGACACGGCTATCCGGGAGAAAGCAGAAGTCGAAAGAAAATTGGGTATCGCCCTCAGCGACAAGTCCCGAGCCGAACAGCAAGTCGAAACGATCTCGCAAGTAAAAGACCAGGTCCAAAAAGACCTGGACGCGGCCCTGGCCAAAAAGACCGAGATGGAAAGAAACGTCCAGAGTTTGAAGAACGCCGAGGCCAAGCTGGAACAAGACCTGGCTGAGCACCAAACCAGGGCGGCCCGGGATGTGGAAGCCTTAAAGAGGGACATAAGCACCCTCAATAACGAACTGCATAAGGCGGTAGCCGCGGCCGACAGCGCGTCCGGGGAGAAGGCCGAAGCCGTTAAAAAGGCAGAGACAGCCCTCAAAGAGAAGACCGTGTTTGAACAGAAACTAAATACGGTTCTGGCCGGGTTGGAGGACGCAGAAAGAAAGAGCGCCGCGGCCGAAGAGAAGGCCAAAAAGAATACGGAAGAGCTTACCGCTCAGGTGACCCTGCTCAGAAGCGAACTGGAAAAGGCCATCTATATGGCTGAAACGGCCTTCAAGGAAAAAGTGACGGCTGAGGAAAAACTGACCACCATCCAGAAGAGATGGGAACAATACATGGCGAGTAAATAATATGACGCAGCTCTTCGACGCCGGCAGAAGTCGGGACGTATCCGAGCTGACCCGGCAGAGTAACTACCTGTCCGGACAATTGGCCGAATTGTCGGCTGAACTGGATTCCGCCAAAGAGGCGCTGACCGCCAAGACCGCCTACTTGCAATCCCTGTCCCGGGAATACGCCTTGACCACAAATAAAATCAAGGAGTCCTCCGCTGAGATTTACCGGTTTAAGAAAAAGCGGACCGACATTGATGAAGGCGCTTTTCTCCTACTCCAAGAGTTTGAACGCAGCCGGTCTGAACTGATCCAACTTAAGGAGCGGAAACAAGACCTGGACCGGAAGATCGCCCAGGCCGGCCAAGATCAGCTCCAATCCGTCACGGACCTGGCTGCTCTTGATCAGTCGCGACAGGAAGTTCTGCCTCGAATGAAAGACCTGGAGTCAGAATCTGCGCAGTTGACCTCGGCAATAAGCAGCAATTTAGCGGACGCGTCATCCAAGGTGGAAAAAACCGAACACACCCTGGATCAAATGCTGGGCAAGCTGCTGGGGTATATCGGCGAGCGAGATTCAATTAAGGACATGATAAATGAACAAGAGGCGGCCGTCTTCCACCTAAAGGACGAGATTGACCATCTTAGCCGGCGGATCCAAGACCTGAAAGAGACGAAATTACTTCTGCAGAAAAGAACTATCGCAACGGATGAGCTGGATGAATTGAACCGGGACGTCGGGTCCGTGGAGGTGGAGTTGAAGGCGCGGCGCAAAGAGCTTGCGACGAAAAGGCAACAGCTTGAAGCCCTGACTCGGCAGAACGATGAACGCTCCGCAACTATCGATTCTCTGGGAAAAGAAGTGGGGCCGTATCTGGCCGCCCGGACTGCCTTGGAGGCGGTTAAAGAAAGGGATGCGGCCTTGGCCGCCTCAATCAAAGACGGATTGACGAAATTTGTGGATTTGTTTCAGGAAAACGTCAGGCTGGGACAGGATATCCACAAAACGGCGGATAAGAGTGCCGCTCTCATTTCGTTTAGTAAAGCTTTTAGTTAGCCCTGGGCAAGCGGACAGGGAGGACTACCGTGCTTTAATTTTTGCCTGGTCTCGCCCCTTTATTAACGGAATGGCATGAAAGACGGAGATGCATCATGTTAAATCAGGACAACGCATCGGTTCTGATGGGAAAAAGATTACAGGATATTGCCAATAGAGTGGCATCTCAACTTCAGGCCAGAAAAATCCGAGACGTTCTTGATCATGAGATCAGCAAAAATAGTCGTGCGACAGAGCATCTTAAGGATAAGCTGACCATCGTTCGGACTCGGCTCACCGAAACGCTTCAGTCCATCGCCGACCTGGAGCCGCGGTTGATCGAACCCAGGCAGACGCTGGCGCAGTTGGAGGAAGAAAGACAAAGGGCCGAAATAGAATATCTGAGGCTAAAGGACCTGGAAAAAGATCTGGAAGCCAAATTGGAGCACTTGCCGCAAATAAGATCGGAAGTGATCAAACGGCGGCAGGAGGTCCGGAAAGCAAAGACGGAGTTTGAATCCCTACAGATCAGTCTGCAGAATAATGTCACCCAAAAATCCCAACTGGAAGCAGAAGTAAAGTCGCTCCAGGCCAGATTTCAACGGCTCTCGGAAGAGATTCCCATGCTTAGGAATGTCCGGGATATGATCCTGGGCCAGAAGCCGGAAGGCATGAATGAGGCTACTTTTAAAGAGATTCAACCTAACCTGGATACTTCCGTTGCGGATTATTCCCACGACGTGGCGGCTCAGGTAGAACAAATCGAACAAGAATTGGCCGAGCTAAACAAGCGGATGGATCAGGGCCGGTCGGTCCAAAAACAGCACCAGGCCGAGTTGGCTCAACGGCATCAAATGGTGACTGAGTTGAAGGCCGACTTGGGGATTGAGGTCTCTTCGGAGATAATTCAGACCGAGCTTGATGCACTCGAAGATCAAAAACAGACCAGACTTAATCAACTGGAAGCCGGTAAGGTGGAGATGGTTGGCCTGAAAGCGGATCTTAAAGAAATAGATGCACAATTGGCCCAGGCCCGAGAGACTGAAGAGAAGTCTAAGAAGCGGCTGGCCCATCTTAATTCCGTTAAGCAAGATATGAGCCTCATCGATAATCTCGTCCAGGAGATTGAACGGCTGGCCGATGAAACCGACCGGTTGGAGATGAGGGCGGAAGTCAATAGGGGATTGCACGAAATTGTTCAGCAAGTGGATGAAAAGGTGGAATCCGTCCATCACCGGCTACAGTCGGCTTTTGAGAATAACCAGAAATTTTACCATGATTTTTATCAGGAATTAATAAAGCCGTTGGCATATTGACCGGCAACTAAATAAGAAGGTTCTGGGAGTAACCCAAGTGTTGCGGCTAGGAGGTACGAGTCAAAGCCATTGATTTGGGGAAATTCGAGCCCTTGAGCTATTGACATCGACGCACGACACCTAACCCGTAACTCGCAACCCTACCTCGTAACTCGTAACCTGAAGCACGCGACACATGGAGGATAATTGTATGGAAAACGAATACGCAGAAAGAACTGGGTTTTGGGGTGGCGTGGCCAAAGTATTGAACGCCGGAGGAAGCGCGACCGTGTATGCCTATGATTCCACCGCCACCGCCTTGAGTAAAATGTTTACGGTGATCAAGAAGACACCGGATCTACCGGGTAAGGCCAAGGGGATGTTCACCGGTGGGCTGGGGATGATCCGACCCGGCGAAATCAAGATACTTGAGCAGAAGATTAATGACTATGAAAATAAAATAAAGATTTTGTATTATGAAATCGGCAAGGAAGGCGCCGAACATGGAGCAGCGGAAGCCCCCCTGGCCACGGAAAACGTAACTCAGTTAATTGCCGATGTTAGAGAATATGAAAAGGAAATCCAAAGATTCCGGAGACGGATTGAGGAAATAAAGGAACAAAAAGATGCGGCCGCCTCTATGAAACAGAGGCACCGGGACGATGCCGGATTAGCCAAAGAAAGTGAACAGATATCGGAAGAACTGATCTTGAAGGGAGTTGCTTCGGCGATTAAGAAGGCCCTTAAAGAAGGTATATTTGAATCTGTCTCTGACCGGGCCGTGTTTGAAAGGGTGGCCAATGACCTCTTAGACAGTGAAACGGAGATAAAGATCCTGGCCGCAGCCGAGTTGGGCAAAATGGGTAATTACGCCGCCGTTCCCATCTTCATGGAGGCGGTCAAATTTGATAACCCGGCCCTGGTCTCAGAGATCATTAATTCGCTCATCGGGATCGGTGACCTGCGGGCTATCCCATTGTTTAAGAAGAATATTTACCATCCCGGTTATCAGGTCCGAATCGGCTGCCTCAGGGGACTTTATAAACTGGCCGCCGCCGATGACGCGGGTCCGCTGCTCATTGAAAGCCTCAGAGATAAACACCCGGAGGTGCGAAGAACAGCGATCACCTTCATTGGCTGGAAGGACTATGCTGATGCAGTCCCCGCCCTGATCCAGTGCCTTAAGGACGAAGAGGTCCGAGTTCGGAAAGCGGCGGTGTCAGCCCTGGCCAACCTTAAGGATAAAGCGGCTGTTTTGCCTTTGCTTAAACTTCTGGGAGACAAAGAGGTAGATATCAGGGAAAAAGCCTTTGACGCCATCAGGTTGATTACCGGTGAGGAACTTACCTTTGATGTTCATGCCTCAGGCAAAGCCCTAACTGAATCCGTCAACAGCTTGCGGGATTGGTGGCAAGAGGCGCGGATGGGTAAACAGGAAACTGTGACCGTTGAATCGTTCGTGGAGGCCGGCCCGGCTTTGGTAGAGGCTATGGAATCGGTGGAGAGTGTCCCGTCTCAGACGGAGACCGCCCCGGAACCCATTGAACCCGAATTAGAATCCCAGGCCGTGGAAGAGACTACCGAGACTCTATCCGAACCGGAAGCCGCGTATTTGGCCGAGCCGGAAGCCGCGGATTTACCTGAACCGGAGGAAGCTGATATACCCGAACCGGAGGAAGACGCCGCCGTCACCATTGAGCTGGCCGAAACAGAGCCTTCACTTGAGACCGCCCCTGCAGATGACGTTGAGAAAATAGAACCGGCCTTAACAGAGGAATCCGAATCCATCACTGAAGCTGAAGAGTCCGAACCGGCCGTTGCCGCGACCACTGAGTCCAAACCTGAAAAAGCCGATGAAGAAACAGAGGAAGATGATGGCTACATCACCAGGTGATGCCCGGCAGGCCCAGGCGGATGAAAAAAAAGAACAAGGCTGGCTGGATAAGAGACGGACGGTGCTTGACCGGTTGCGTCGGGACAAGAAGCCGGCTCATCACAATCAGGCCGAAGTTCAGGCGGAGAAACAAAGACTCCGGGCCGAGGTGGATAAATTAGAAGGCGAAAATCATTCTCTCACCCGCCGGGTGAAGGAGCTTGATACTCAACTCTTCGAGCTTAAACAACAGGCCCAGTTGTCCTACACCAGGTCTGATGAGCTTAAGAATAAGCTTACCGAGGTGTTGGCCCTGGAAAGAGGGTTGGCCGACGAGATTCGTTTCTTTGAGTCTGAAAAGGCCGCCCTTTCCCAGGAATATCTGGTTATATCCAATCAGGTCGGAGCCAACATGGTCGTTCTTGATCAGACGGCCAAAGATATCGATTTTTTGAATGGAGAGGTGGAGGCGACTATCACCAAGATGGACATGACAAAGGATGAAGTTATGGATATCTATAGTGATGTTGACCACCTGGATGAAAAGATCACCGGGATGATCGCATCACTCAAAGAGTTGTCCCGCCGGATGCAACGGATGGAAAAGAATATTAAGATAGTTTACTACCAGATGAAGAAAAATGTATAGGGGAGCTTATGATCACCGCAGCTACGCTTGAAGAAAAGCTTAAATCACCTGTGACCGCGTGGACGGAATGGCCGGCACCCGATACTCTCCCGGATATTGACGAGCGAATAGCGGAAGCCTTGAAAGATGATGCGTCCACACCAGCCCAGGTCATTAAGGAGGTGCCGGTACCCAAAATCGCCGGCCTTGACCTGTTGAAGGGGGGAGGCTATGATGTTGATTTAGAAAAGACCATCAACGACATGCTCTCCATTATCAGAAACATGGAATCCCAGTTGGAGAACGTGCTCGGCATCAATTCCCTGCTGGAAAAAGATCTCCGTGAATCTAAGGGTATGGTTACCCGGCTAAAGGCCGATAAGACGCACATGGAAAACGAAATTGCCAGGATGAAAGAGGCTATCCCGTCTAAGCGGGAAATCCAAATTGAGATCGATCACCTGGTGGAGGAGCGAAATATCGCCCAGAAGAGCATCCATGATCTTAAGGCAAACTATAAGAAGATCCAGCAAGATTTGATCCAGTACCAAAATCGGATCGGCAACCTGGAAGAAGAGAAAAGGGATTTCGTCACTGAAATTAATTTCCTTGAATCTAAATTGCACGCCTCGGCCGAAAAGATCAGCCGGTGCGAAAACGAACTCATCTCATTGCGGGGCGAGAAAATAGCTCAACGTGACAGAATAAATGCGCTGGAAGAAGAGTTGCAGGAGACTCTAAACGAAAAGTACCGGCTCCAGATGGAGCTTAAAGAAACCAAAGAAGGTATGGCCGAGTTGCATGCGGCCCTGACCGACTCCAAACTTCAGGCCAAGAAATCGTTCTACAAAGCAGCCGAGCAGCCGGCATTCAGTAGTAATCAACCAGCAGCAAGCAACGAGTAACTATCAACAAGCAACCCAATGTCATTGACTTAAGGGGCAGGGCAATCGGATCTGATTTTAATAAATGGCTATTCCGATGAAGCCCCAACGGGGCGATCTAGGTTAGCCCAGGGCAGCGCCCTGGGAAATACGGCAAGTTACGTGTCAGCAGGATGGTCAGGAGGGCGGCCAGCCCCCAAAGTCATTTCCGTTGGATGGGATATCCAGTTACGGCTGAGATACGGAATTGCCGGCGATTTTATGTGACCATTAAATGGTATTTTATATAGTCGCCGCCCCTACCCAGGGCGTTGCCCTGGGCTAACCTAAGAGCGCCCTTTCAGGGCTTATTTGGAATGAACTATTTTAAAACATTAGAGCGATAGTCCGGTCCTTAAGTCAATGACATTGACCAGCAGCAAGCAACCAGCAACAAGCAACCGGAACCGAGAGGCTAACATGGACGATACCTTGGATATTCAATTCCTCCAAGAAAAAGAGACGGCCGACGAGATGGATTATCAGGAACTGGCTGTAGATATTAGGGAAATTGGGGAATTGGAGAAGATGAAGAGGTTCTTGGAGGCGGAAAATGACCGGTTGCGCCGGCAAGTCGATACCTTGACCGGGGAGCTGGATGGCATAAGCATCGCCCTTTCCTCCACTAAGTCCTATACCACCTCCTATCTGGAAAGGCGGCGGAAAAGCCTGGAGAACATTGACAGGCAAAAAGGCCGAAAAGAGCTGTTACTAAACGAAATAGACCAATTGCATTTAAAGGTCAAAGCAACTCAAGAGGACGAAAGGTCTTTGGCTAACTTGTCCAACTCCCTTGAAGAAGAATTAGACGGCATTAGGGATGAGAGGCTGTTGGTCAGGAAAAAGTTTAGTGATATGAAATCCGGAATTAACCAGATTGCCAAACATAAGGAATCGAAATTACCCGACCTGAAATCCTACGACGACGTCCTTCGGCAGATCTACCGTGTATTTAAGGAAACTCAACATAGAATGGACGTGTCTTTGATTATGAAAAAGAGATGAACGTATCGGATGTAGACCGGATTTTTGATTGCTTAGATCAACACCTGGGCTATCTCAACCGTCATTTCGGGCTGATGACCGAGGCCCGGCAGACCGGACTAACGCGAGACATAAGATACTTGCTTCTTGACAACATTGCCCGAAGAATTAGACTTGCTTTTTATGATCCGGCCGATCGGGAAGCCATTCTGCTCCAGTTTGTTTATTCCTTGGAGGACGAGGTTGAACTGCCCGATCATATCAACTTCACGCTCAACGAATCCCTGGGAAGTATTGCTTTTGATGTGTTTATTGAATTCACCGAGGCTTTTTTGAGTCTGCCCAAAGGAGACCGGGAATTGCTGATAAACAATACGGAAATCAAGTGGCACACCTACTATTGACCCGAAAAAACGATAAACGGCTATTGCATTGTATTATTAATGGATGATAAGTTACAAAATAGATGTGAGCCAAGATGATATCTTCATGGAGGGCCCGATAAGGATTTGCCGTTTTTCGACCGGTGGGCCGCCATGAACACCCAGTATCCGATCATAGTATTTTGGGGAGGCTTGAACCAATGGCTATTAAAACGCAATTCTCTGATGATGGAAAGACCTTAACTATCGCTGTCTCCGGAAGGCTTGATATTATGATGCACGGGGATTTTGTTCATGCCTACACAACCGGGGTCGAATCAGTGTCTAAATGGATTGTCGATATGTCAGGTACGGAATATATCGATAGTTCCGCATTGGGCATGCTTTTGATACTTCGAGAGAAAGCTGGAGGAGATAAAGCGGATATCACCCTCTTGAATCCTAATTCCGACATCAAGAAAACTTTGCGAACAGTAACTTTTGATAAATTTTTCAAAATTGAGTGACCTCCAGGACTTGCCCGGTAAAGGGAGTTGCTTTCCCTGTGCCGGGAGTTAACCTACCAGGGCTGCGGCAATATTGTCGAGGCGGTCTAGGCCTACCCCAAAAGCCATCTAAGACATAAAAGTCGGACATTATAAGGAGACAGAGGAATATGGAGCTTGACGGTATACAAAAGCGAATAGAAGCAATGAAAAGTCACCTGACTGAAGACTCTCCGCTTATGGGAAATCCAGGCGAAGCCAAGATAGACCGGCAGGTCGAAAAAGCGGTGGAAGCGTCCCATAAGGCGGTTGTGGCCACCGAAAAAGAGATCGGAGAAGACGCCGACAAACCTAAGGGACCAGTGGGATTGGATATCGGCACCAGCTTTATCGTGGCGGCTCAAAACAAGCTCAACTATATTCATTCGGTCAAGCAAGCTAATGCCTTTTTCACCGTACCCAAATCAAAATTCGCCAAATCAATTCTTAACAAAAACGAAGTCCTGTATTATGAACAAGGTGAGCAATACTACATTGTCGGTTTCTCGGCCGAAAACTTTGCCAACATGTTCAATACCAACACCCGCCGACCGATAAAGGACGGATTGTTAAGCCCGACTGAAAGAGACGCCATTACCGTTATCCAGTCCCTGGTCGGCACCTTGATCCAGCGGCCCAAGTTCTTTGGGGAAACCCTGTGCTTTGCCATTCCAGGCGAGCCGCTCTGCAGCACCGGATCAGTTGTCTACCATGAAGCCATGATCAAAAGGTTCCTCAGCCTGATGGGCTATACCCCCATATCCATTAACGAAGGTATGGCGGTCGTGATTTCGGAGCTGGCCGATGATGATTTTACCGGCATCGGGATCAGCATGGGCGGGGGCATGTGCAATATTTGTCTATCCTACTTGTCATTTCCAGTCATTACTTACAGCCTTCAAATGGCTGGGGACTATATCGATTCCAAGGTGGGGTTATCTCTGGGTGAACCGGCAACCAAAATAAAAACAATCAAAGAAGAAGGCCTGGATCTGTCAAAGGAGCCTAAGGACCGGATGATGACGGCTCTTCATATTTTTTATGACGAACTGATTGCCAACCTCATAGCCAGTCTGGAACGGGCCCTCACCACTTCCGACCAAATCCCCAAAATAGCTAAACCTATCCCCATTGTACTAAGTGGCGGCTCAGCCAGACCAAACGGCTGTGTTGATAAATTCGCCGAGGCACTTAAGCAAGTTAGTCTACCGATTGAGATTTCGGCCGTCCGCCTGGCCGAAGACCCATTCAACACCACGGCCAAGGGCGCCTTAATTATGGCTATGACTGAAGCGGCCTAAGCCGGGTTTTTTTGTGGTGCATATTCGATGGTGTGTCCACGCTGGCGAATTATAATGGACGCTTTTGATCTGTCGATTCCGGTTTCTTGCTGCAGCTTGCAGGAGATTGTCTTCAACGAGTGACAAGAAACCAGAAACGAGCAACAAGTAACGAGCAACAAGTAACCGGTAACATGTGGATAAGACTGAGACCCAAAAGGAGAATAAGTGGCTGAGATTTTAGGTTTGCTCATCTGGGGGTTCTTGGTCGGTGGTTATGGCACCCTGGTCGGCATCGGCGGCGGGCCGTTGCTGGTTCCGATAATAGCTTTGGTCTACCATTATCCCACGCCCCATGTTATATCTATTTCTCTTTTTGTTATTTTTTTCAATACACTGTCCGGCAGTATTGCTTATATTAAAGACAAACGGGTGGATATCGTGAGCGGGACTAAATTTGGGCTGGCCACGATTCCGGGCTCCCTGATCAGCACGTTCGCGGTGTATTACATTCACTTGAACCTCTTTACCTTTTTGTTTGGCTCATTTCTTCTGGCTCTGGCTTTATTCATTTATCTCAAGCCGGCGACATCGGAAACCATATTGCAACAACGGATTTGGGCCGGCAGTGGCGTCTCCGCGCCCAGCGTCTATCCCCAGCGGGTCAGCGGGTCACGTTATCATCTGGTCTTGAATCCAGGAAAATTAAATCCTCGGGCGCGGAGCCTATCGCCTGAATCCGGATATGTCAAGCGAACCATCACCGATGAGCTGGGCAATACCTATAGATATCAGTTTAATGAAGGATTGGGTATTGCCATCGCCGTCGTGATCAGTATTTTTTCGACGTTTTTGGGGATCGGCGGCGGGCTAATCCTGGTCCCCGTCCTTGTTTATCTTCTTTCTTTCCCCGTTCATATTGCCAGCGCCACCTCCCACTACGTAACCGCCATCAACGCGTGCTTCACCCTCATCCCGTTTATGGTCAATGGTGATATTCCATATCGACCGGCCATAGCACTGTCAATAGGCGCTATCGTGGGGGCTCAAGTGGGAGCCAAGATGTCCAATATGATACCTGGAAGTGTCTTGCTCAAACTCCTTATTCCCGTGTTCGCGTTCATGGGTATCAGGCTTTTGTTTTTCTAACATGCAGGCTAGAGACATTATCGAGGTGATCTCAAATACACCCCTATCCTTGACAACCATGGTGCCGCAACCTTGGGATGCGCAGGGAATCTTTCGGTTTGATCAAATGCCGATCATAAGAAAACCTCTAATCCCCCTCACCCAACTTTTTTCTGCCTCTTACTAAGCACCCGGTGTTGAGAAAACATTTCAAGTAGGAATGAACGCAAAGGTCCTCTTCTATCTGCGTTTTATTCTCAACGGCACTCCCCCCCATTGTCGCCGGGTTTAATCTATGAACATGATGGACTTAGATTGTTTTAAACGGCGCCATATCAGGAAAAGCGGAATTGAAAAACTTTATAATTGAACTCATCGATAAACGGGCTTCACGAAAAGAACTCATATCGTTTTCCGACAGAGATATTATGGAAATACGGCGAGGAGCGGGAAAATATCCCGTTTCACCTTTAATTGTCAAGCAAATACAAGAACGCGCCGGCGAAAAGAGATTTTTGACCGATTCCTCGATGCCGGTCCTTCTATCCATCGCCCGAGAGATGTTGATTGATGGTCAGGGAGTAGCCTCTTTAACCGGCCGTTATGATGACGCAGTCTTATATGAACGGAGCGCCGGAGAGCCCAAAATCTCAGATGAAAAGGGACATCCTTTCTGTTTGGTCGCCTACGACAATCCGCTGGAAGACATGGTCCGGCTGGGTGATACGATCAGGAGCCAGGGGAGAATTCCCATTGTCTGGTCCAGGACCAGAGGTTTCATGATCGATCAGTTATCTGCCAATTATCCTTTGTTTGATAATATCAATGCGGCCCAGCTAAGCGACCCCAAGGAAGCCGTCAGATTTATCATTAGCCGGCCACAGAAACGTGTCTCTTACCTTCTTGAAGATTTTCATCATTACCTGGGCGTTGAAGAGACGATAAACCCGATGGCCGGCGAACTTCGGGCATTGATGAAGGAGCTGTATTCCCATATCGACCAGCGAGGAGAAAAGGTCTATCTTTTCGTCCCCCGTTCATACAAGTTGCCTTCTGAACTCGAACCCCTTTTCACCAATTACCCCACCAAGTCTAATGCGAAGACCTCAGGATACCTGTCCCGGTTTGGGCAATGCTTGACTGACCCGGCGTATCTGGAGCGGACCAAGCCGGTTATCGGGGCCACGGTCATAATCGATCGAGTAATTCAAATTCTAAGCCAGATGGAAACCAATAACCCTTTACTCGTCGGGCATCCCGGGGTCGGAAAAACCGCAATCGTCGATGGCTTAGCCAGGGCCATATATGCCCGCCAGGTCCCACCTGGTCTGAAGGATAAGATTGTCTATTCTCTCTCGTTGACCAACCTGATAGCCGAAACCAGATATCGAGGAGATCTGGAAGCCAGGATGGAAGGGTTAATGGCTGAGGTAATCCGCAACAGAGATGAAGTTATTATTTTTATTGATGAAATTCATACGTTGATAAATGCCGGGGCCGCGGAAGGGGGCATTGGAGTTGGAGATATCCTGAAGCCGGTCTTGTCCAGAGGCGAATTTCCCTGCATTGGGGCTACGACGATAACCGGAAGCAACCAGTTTCTGAAGGACCCGGCCCTGGCCAGGCGGTTCAAAAGAGTAATCGTCAAAGAGCCGTCGCCGGGAGAGGCGTTGAAGATATTAAGGGGAATATGTGTGTGTCTTGAAAAACACCATGGGCTTAGAATCGATGATGCGGCATTGGTCTCGGCCGTTGACTTATGCCTGACCAAAATCTCTGACGAATATTTGCCTAGCAAGGCCATTTCTCTCGTGGATGGAGCTGCGGCCTATTGCAGGATGCGGGGACGCGAGAGGGTCACCAGGCAAGATATTTTGGACGAAATACAGTTGTGGCGTGATAGTTAGTTTTTTGAATTAAATTTTAATGGCATACGCTGGATGAGATATAGAGCCACGGGTGGATTACCGACGGTTTTATGTATGTATTATATGGTATTTTGTATAGCCGCCGTCCCTACCCAGGACGCTGCCCCAATGCTGTTGAATTAAGGGTGCTGGGGAATCGGATGAGATTCCAATAAATAGTCAATTCCGCTTAAGCCCCAACGGGGCGCTCTAGGTTAGCCCAGGGCAACGCCCTGGGTAGGGGTGGCGGCTATATGAAATACCATGTAATAGTCACATAAAACC
>JADFYN010000061.1:4163-14747 GCA_015233055.1 Deltaproteobacteria bacterium | reverse complement strand
CAAGGATCTCCTGAAAAACGTTGGAGATAGCGACAATCGAGATATTTCCCAGTACACTTCCATGTTAAAGGGCATTCTTGATGTAGATTCACGCGCCAAAGAAGTCGGACCCAAGGTGACAATTAAGGATAAGCACGGTCAGGTGTTGATGGAGGTAAATCAAAGCGAGCTGCAGGAAAAAAAGAATTTCGGTTATTACATTTACCTGATCAGGATGGATTTGATTCGAGATTGCCAAGACAAGCAGCGGACTCCTTTAAAACTGATTGAATACCTTACTTCCTTGGGCGAAATAGTTAATCTGACTTTAAATATCGACGCCATTGGGACGATAGACGATGGGGAACCCATCAGGATGCCCCTGGATCTGTTATTCGGATCCATTGTGGAGCCGTCATTAATGGCCGCGGCTTTAGATGTACCCATGGATGACG
The DNA here is from genome assembly GCA_015233055.1 of Deltaproteobacteria bacterium. Lineage (GTDB taxonomy): Bacteria > Desulfobacterota > JADFXK01 > JADFXK01 > JADFXK01 > JADFXK01. The sequence goes on along the minus strand of JADFYN010000061.1, from coordinate 14,313 downwards.
TGGTCGAGTTGACGGTTGCGGGAACTCCTGTCGGGGCGCCGGAGTCGGTGCCTTCTCCTGTTGCTCCTGCTGCTCCTGCGGCCCCCGTTGCCGCAAAGTCCGAACCTGAACCAGCCCCGGTTCCAGAGCCGGCTAAAGTCATCCAGGCTCCCCCACGCCCCGCGCCGCCTCAAGCCGAACCTGCGCCGCCGCCTCAACGCGTGGTCGAACCCACACCTCCTCCTCCACCGCCACCACCGCCGGTTCGACCGATACCTGCACCTGCGCCACCTCAACCCGTGGCTCAACCCGCGCCACCACCACCACCCAGGTCGGCCCCGGTACTCGCTCCGCCGCCCATTGATCGAAGCCGGCCGGCTTCCCTGCCCGCCACAGTGGAGTCCAGACCCCAACCCGAGGCGGGAGATTCCCAGACGTCCGGGGAAAAGAAAGGCTACGCCGAGACATCAGTCCGGGTGAATATCTTTTTGCTGGATCAGCTCATGACCCTGGCCGGTGAACTCGTTCTAAGCCGGAACCAGCTTGTCCAGACCATTTCCTCGCTTCAATCTCAGACGCTGCAACCCATTGCCCAGCGGATTAACCTGATCACCTCCGAACTTCAAGAGCGGATCATGCAAACACGGATGCAGCCCATCGGGAACGTGTTTGGCAAATTCAATCGGGTCGTACGAGATTTGGCCCGGTCCTTGAACAAAAACGTCGTCCTTTTCACTGAAGGTCATGACGTCGAATTGGATAAGTCCATTATCGAAAACCTTTCCGACCCGCTGACCCATTTGGTCCGGAACAGTGTTGATCATGGCGTTGAAGTGCCCGAAATACGGCGAAGCATGGGCAAAGATGAGGAAGGCCGCATTTACCTTAAAGCGTATCACGAAGCCGGTCAGGTAAACATCGAGATTTCCGACGACGGGGCCGGGATAGACCCGGTTCGAATCAAAGCCAAGGCTTTAGAAAAAGGTGTCATCACTCAGGCCGAAGCGCAAGGTATGGGTGACCACGAGGCCTTCTCTCTGATTTTTCGGCCTGGTTTTTCCACCGCCGAAAAGGTCACCGAGGTTTCCGGCCGGGGTGTCGGCATGGATGTGGTCAAGACCAACTTAGAAAAACTCGGCGGGACCATCGACATCCAATCGGTCGTAAACAAAGGGACTACGATTCGAATCAAGCTGCCCTTAACCCTGGCTATTATTCCTTCTCTCATCGTCCGGACCGGATCTTATCGTTTTGCCATTCCCCAGGTCAACTTAGTCGAGTTGGTTCGTATCCGGGGTGAAGATGTGGCCAAAAAAATAGAAAAGATAAAGGGGCTTGATGTTTTTCGTCTGCGAGGCAAATTGCTGCCCGTAGTCCGTCTCAGCACGGTTTTGGGTGATAGTGGGATGTATCGTGATCCCGTCACAGGACAACTCAAGATTGATCGTCGAGACGTCATCGCCGACCACATCTCCATCCCGGGCGAGGTCAAAGCGCTGCCTGAAAAAACGGCTTCCAGCGACGAAACCGGCCGACGGGCGGACCTCACCCAGGCCCTAAACATCCTCGTCCTTTCCGCAGGTGCTTTTCAGTATGGATTGATCATCGACGAACTCGAGGATTCTGAGGAAATTGTAGTCAAACCCTTGGGACGGCATCTTAAAGACTGTGATATTTATGCCGGGGCGACCATCATGGGCGATGGCCGGGTGGCTTTGATCCTAGATGTGGTCGGAATCGCCCAGAAGACAAAACTTGTCCAACGGGATCGCCTGACCAAAGAAAAGACCAAAGAGGAAGCCAGATTTGTCAGCAAGGAGATCTACACCTTCTTGCTTTTTACAAACCATCCTGGTGAAACCTTTGCCGTCCCCTTGAGCCTGATCGTCCGCATCGAACGGATCAAATCCAAAGATGTGGAATTAACTATGCAAAAGAACACCATCCAGTACCGGGGAACCAGTTTGACGTTGCTCTTTTTGCATCAATACCTCAGATTGAAAGAACCGCCCGAACAAAATGAACTGTTCGTCATCGTGTTTAATATCGGAGGCAAAGACATTGGACTGGTGGCCACCAGCCTCTTGGACGTAGAAGAACTCTCCACCCAGATCGACACGGCCAGTTTTAGGGAAAAAGGAATCATGGGCTCGGCCATCATCAACGGCCGCACCACCTTGTTGGTCGACATTTACGAGCTGGTCGATGTGGCTGAACCTGACTGGATTCAAAAGGTGGAAACGAAACAGATTGATGAGCGAACGACCAGGTTGTTGTTAGTTGAGGATTCCGCCTTTTTCCGGGAGATGTTGCGGGGCTATTTTGAGGACGCCGGATAAGACGTGGTTGTGGCCGGTGACGGCGTGGGCGCCTTATCCGTTTTGGCCGGCCATCCGGTTGATGCGGTCATCACCGACCTGGAGATGCCCAACATGGATGGGTTTGAGCTCACCCGTCGCCTCAAAACCAGCCAGGAGTATGGTCATCTCCCGGTCATGGCCATCACTTCTCTGGCCGGAGATGAGGACGTAAAAAAAGGAATGGACTCAGGCGTAGATGAATATCATATTAAATTGGACAAAGAACAGATGCTGCAAAAGCTGGCCGATTTGATCCAACGATATCAGAGAGTCCGGAACTAGGGCGGCTATTCCGAGCCAGAGTAACTAGCTGACGATTGACAATAACATGGAGCAGGTTATGGCAGATGTGCAAGCGCTGGTAGTCCAATCCGATGTCCGGGAACTGATTACTTTTTACCTAAATGGCGGCTTATTTGGAGTAGATGTAGCCCAGGTGCGGGAAGTCAACCGGCTCCAGGATATCACCAGAGTGCCCCATGCCCCCGAATTCGTATGCGGCGTCATCAATCTGCGGGGAGAGATCGTGACCGTAGTCGATCTTCGGCTGATCTTAAATATGCCCCCGACTGAATTGAGTTCAAGAACCAGGATCGTCATTGTCACCCATCAAGATGAGCAGATAGGTCTTTTGGTGGATGAAATCGCCGATGTCTTGATCATCAATGTTAACGACATTGAGCCTATTCCTCCGAATATTCCCGCCGAGGAGAGGCAGTATTTCTCCGGGGTTTGTAAGATGGAGTCCCTGCTCACCACGATCCTCAACCTTAACGGGATATTGTCTTGACCAATTTGATCTCTATCCCTAAGCAATGCTTACCGCTTTTGCGCCAACTTGTTTGTTGTAGGAGGGAATGATTTGTCTTCAGAACTAAGACTACTGATCGTCGATGACATGGCTATGTTCAGAAAAATAATCAGCAACCTGGCAGAGACCATCAATGGCGTTCAAGTAGTCGGTACAGCCGTAAACGGGCAGGACGCCCTTGAAAAAATACCCAAACTGAAACCGGATGTAATCACCTTAGATGTGGAAATGCCGATCTTAGATGGGATATCCACACTAAAAATCCTAAGCAAACAGTATCCCCAAGTCAAAGTAATTATGGTCAGCACATTGACTCATTCCGGTGCTCAGGTGACGATCAAGGCTCTTGAGATGGGCGCTTTTGACTTCGTGGCCAAGCCTGCGGCCGGGACAATCAACGACAACGTCGCAGCTATCCGGACTGATTTGATTTCCAAGCTTAACCTGATGGTCACCCAAAAGATCCTCCGAAGTACCATCAACCGGGCCTCACTTCAACCCAGATCGTCACTCAAGCCTGTTGAGCTATCCAGACCTGTTGAACTATCCCGGCCGGCCGGCGTCAAGCCTGTCGTCAGTCAGATTGTCCGGCCCACCGCTCCGACGGGGATGAAAAAAAAGGTGGTGGCTATAGGTGTCTCCACCGGCGGGCCTAATGCCCTGAGCAAAATCATGCCTAAATTCCCCAAGAATATGAACGCCGGGATAGTCATTGTGCAACATATGCCGCCGTTATTCACCAAATCGCTGGCCGAACGTCTGAACGACTTAAGCCAGATAGAGGTCAAAGAGGCCCAAGATGGCGATGAAGTCCGCCCCGGCTTGGCCCTGCTGGCCATGGGTGGCCGACATATGGAAATCTACCGAAAAGATGCCAATCAAGGCCCGGTGCTGGTTCGGACCACCGATGCCCCTCCGGAAAACAGTTGCCGTCCTTCAGTGGATGTCTTGTTCCGTTCGGTGAGCAAGATCTATGGGGGAGCCGTGGTTGGGGTAATTATGACCGGAATGGGTTTTGATGGGGCCAAAGAACTAAAAATTATGAAGGAAAACGGTGCCTATGTGATCGCTCAAAATGAAGAAACCTGCACCGTCTTTGGAATGCCCAAGCGACCCATTGAAGAGGGATACACCGACGCCATACTCCCTCTCGATGATATCCCGGCTCAAATAATGAAACTTATTTAATTATTATAAGATGCGGGTTGCTCGTTACTCGTTACTCGTTACCCGTTACTTGTTGCTTGTTTCAGACCGTCTGTTTTGGGGTGAGGGTTGCCTATTCGAGGTCGTCCACTGATTATTAATGATAAACAAGGGCGATATCTTTTTTTAAAGGCTGTTGGAGTTCGTTACTGATCTGCGTAATTCAGCTTGTTGATTACGGCAACATCAAAGTATTTTTTCGGAGGCAGATGAAACCAGCACCGAGTAACCAGCAACCAGCAACCAGCACCAAGCAACCAGCACCGAGTAACCAGCAACCAGCACCGAGTAACCAGCAACCAGAAAGACACCCATGATTAAAGTCACCCCGGATGAACTAAAATTAATGGCCCAGCTCATTTATGAATATTGCGGGGTGGTCGTGGGACCGGATAAAAGTTACCTCATAGAGAGCCGGTTGTCCCCCTTGGCTGAGCAACTATGCTGCAAAAGCTATCGTGAATTCTATAACATGGCTCGAAGTGAACGTGACGGACAAATTAGAGTCCAGATCATCGACAAAATAACTACGGGAGAAACCCAGTTCTTTAGAGATAAGCAGCTCTTTGAGGCCTTGCGATTCAAGATCATTCCGGATATGATCGACTTCCGGATGACCAATAAGGTGGTAGACCGAAATATTTCCGTCTGGAGTGCGGCCTGCTCTTCGGGCCAAGAACCTTACAGCCTGGCGATCACTTTCCTGGAGACTATCCCGGATATCGCCAGATGGAACCTTAAGATCATGGCCAGCGACATCTCCGACGAGGCCTTCCGTAAAGCCAGCCTGGGTCGTTACACTCGGCTGGAAGTGAGCCGCGGCCTGACCGAGGTCCAATTGGCCAAGTATTTCACTCCCAAGGATCAGTCTTGGCAAGTCAACGATCGTATTCGAGCAATGGTTTCTTTCCGTAAGATAAATTTGTTGGAACCATTTTGCGGAATTGGCCGTTTTGACATGATCTTTTGCCGAAACGTGGCTATTTATTTTAATCGGGAAACAAAGATCAAACTTTTCGATAGCCTGGCCAATGCACTTAACCGGCAAGGCCATTTCTTTCTTGGTTCTTCAGAGTCACTGGCGGATATATCCACACGATACAAGATGAGGAACCATCTGCGATGTATCTACTACGAGTTGATTAGTTAGACCACCGACCACCCGGCGCCTGACTCTGTTAACCAAGTCAATAATTTTAAAGAGTATTACTGATAACACGAACTCAGATTAAGGGCATGAACCTATGAGACTACTAGTTACGGGCGGCGCCGGATTTATTGGCAGTCATGTGGCCGAAACAGCACTCCGTTTGGGTTACGAAGTCGCGGTTATTGACAATCTACTCACCGGCCGCAAAGAAAATGTTCCCGCCAAGGCCGTCTTTTACCAGGCCGATATCCGTTACAAAGACCAAATAGATTGGGTTTACAAAGAGTTCCAACCGGAAATAGTTAGCCACCAGGCCGCTCAGACCAGCGTCGCGGTAAGCGTTCGTGAACCCGTTCTGGACGCCGAGATAAACATAATCGGCAGCCTGAATGTCTTTAATGCCTGCCTTGCCGGTAACGTCAAGCGTCTGATATTTGCCAGCACCGGGGGCGCCATTTACGGTGAGGTTCCTCCTGGAGAACGCGCTTCCATATCTTGGCCGGCCCAGCCCCTGAGTCCATATGCCTGCAGTAAGCTGGCCATCGAAGGTTATTTAAACTGCTACCACCAACAGCAGGGGTTAGACTTCCGGATCCTCAGATATGCCAATGTCTACGGGCCGCGGCAAGATCCGCACGGTGAGGCGGGGGTAGTGGCCATCTTTCTCGGCCGTCTTCTTGCCCAGCAGGGGGTCTATGTTAATGCCGGCCGCACGGTGGGTGATGCCGGGTGCATCCGCGACTATGTTTACGTAGGCGATGTGGTCAAAGCCAATTTGGCCGCCATGGAAGACAAGATTAACCAGCCGATTATTAATGTGGGCACGGGCGTGGAAACCAGCACTTTGGAACTTCTTCATCTGATTGAACAGTCTATTGATCTAGAAGCAAAAATTGAATTCAATCCACCTCGGCCAGGCGACCTGGTGCGCTCTGTGTTGGATGCTTCCGAATACACGGCCATAATGGGGACCACAACCGACCTCGGCCAGGGTCTTAAAGAAACCGCCCAGTGGTTTCGGGAGCAAACGTCCAGGGATTGATACCCGCCCGGCGAATTCCATAGAAAAATATAGATTAAAACCGGACTCAACGAATCAGTTTTTTGACCATATCCCCGTCACACCCCATCTGAATTTCTCCATGATATGACTACCCGCGGCCGGGTCACCGGGAGCAGGCGAGGTTACATTGAGAAATCGTTCTATATATAGTGACTTAACTATTAGCCTGATTTCTGTGGTCATCATCACGTCGATTGTCGTTTTATTTGTTACTTATTAGGTATTGTCTATTTATAGAACTTCGTCCGGTTGCCCCGTCAACAAGCAACCCGGACACGCAACCCGAAACGACCTAATCCTATTCTTGACCATACCCGTGAGGTGACCATGCGGCTACCCTATTTTGATTATACCACGGCAACCAGGCTCCCGGAAGTCTTGTCTTTACTCAATGAATACCAGGAAGAGGCAGTGTTGATGGGCGGAGGCACAGACCTCATCCCGGCCCTGAAACGCCGCTTGTTAAAACCAAGGCTGGTTATTGATTTGGCCAAGATTCCAGTCCTGCGGTATATCCGAATGGATGGCCCGATGGTTAAGATCGGGGCGGCGGCAACTTTAAACGACGTCTTGACAAGTGATTCGATCCGGTCCTATTTTCCTGCTTTGATCCAGGCGGTGGCTAGTATCGGCGCAGTCAGCATTCAGCACCATCGGGCCACCCTGGTGGGCAACTTGATGCTCAATACCCGGTGCCAATATTACAATCAGTCTCAGTTCTGGCGCTCGGGTAAGGCTCCTTGTTTCAAGGCAGGAGGTCAGACTTGCTTCGCGGAAGAACGGGGGGAAAAGTGCCGGTCGGTGTATCAATCCGACGGAGGGGCCGCCCTGCTGACGCTGACCGCCATGGTCCACGTCCAGAGCGTCAATGGGGAACGGATCATCCCTGTCGCCGACCTGTTCACCGGTCAGGGGGAAAAACCATTTAAGCTGGAGCCGTCCGAGATGGTCACGGAGATACTGCTCCCCATCCCGGTGGGGGTGGCGGCCGGGTCATATCAAAAGCTTCGTTTCCGTTCGGCTATTGATTATCCCCTGGTAGGTGCGGCGGCCACCGTCGAGTTCAACAAAGACAAGACCGGGGTCGAGACAGCCCGGCTGGCCTTGACCGGCGTTTCCTCCGCGCCCCTGCTTATCCGTCAGGCCGGGGTATGGTTGGTCAAGAACTACAACCCGGCCCAAGGACCGGAGGCATCCCATCAAGTTATCGCAGAAGCGGCCAGATTGGCCATGGCCGAGACCCAACTCTACCCAGTGGACAATATTGGGGCCACCGCCGCTTACCGCCAGAAAATGATCCCCGTAATGGCCCGGCGAGCGATCACGGCCGCGCTGAATTGATTTTGGACGCGACCAAAGGATTAGACTTCAGGGGCGTCGGAAATCGTATTGCCGGACCTATTCATCAAACTCGTCATCCTGGTCACCCCAGAATTGGAAGTTCATTTCCTCTCTTAAGTTGTCTACGCATTCAAGTTCTTCGACAAGGCGCAGTTCGGTGCCGAGTCCTGGGGTGATTTGTCCTAATAATTGGGAGGCTTCCGGCTTACAGACCAAGATCTCTTCCGGATATATTTTAAGCTGCTCAAAAATCCCCAAAATGATTTCTTGAAAATCGGAATACAGTTCCAATTGCCGCCCCAGCCAGTTTTGCAGAACAAACCCACTGGTATGATCTACGATCACGAATACTGTCGGAAAGTACGGACGTTCACCCTCATTTATGGGGACTGGGAAATAAAAAAAGTCCATCTCCCATCCCCCTCTCTGACGCTGAGAGTTTTTCTTGATTCTCCGGATTCTGATTTCATCCGGTTGAAAAGTAAGGTGATTGTTTTGGTCTGCCGGCGGCGGAGGCATCCAGGTATCAGTCCACTCTTTGGCGGCGCTCCCCTCCAGGGGAATCCGAACAAATATCGATTTTTTGTCCGGTGGTGTTAATAATGAATTATTCTCTTTAAACCGCTTAAGCACATTAATAGCCTGGGTCAGGGCCGTGACCAGCACGGACGCTTCCTCTCTGGCCAGATACCAGGGCACGAACCCCGGCTGGTAGCTCCGGAATTGGGGCCAGGCATTGTGCCCTCTAAATTTCAATCCCAATAGCTTGATGGTTTTGAAGTCTTCCTTTTCGATAAAGTCTCTGTCTTCAAAAGACAGCATCAAACACTTTTGGATGTGCATCGCATCGGGATGATCGATATCAACGTCACCAGAGCTCAATTTTTTCCAGCCAATTAAACCTTCCGGGCCTAAGTAAACGGCGATGGCGTACATTTCACCCAACGCGCCCATGACGGAGCAATATCCTATTTCACCAGTCTTGGGATTTTGAACCCCAAACAAGTTTTGTTCCGACATCCAGGTCCACGGCTGGAGTTTCTTTATCTCGCCGGCCAGACGATAGAGTTCTTGCCATTGGTCTCTTGACGGGCCTACTACTTTGTTTTTCATGAATTCTTCTCAAGTTGGCGATGCGCGTTGCATCAGATTAATTTATTGCCCGATATTGCCGCAATCGGATGAGACGCGAACTTCCGCCTCGTTTAACTATAGAAAATAACACTGCTTCCTATCCATTCAAGACATTGCGGATAAGTTGCAGCAGCTCGCTCATTTGATAAGGCTTGCCGATAAAGGCGGCCGCTCCGGCTTTAATCATTTCGTCAATCCGGTTACCGGTATAATAGCCGCTGGCAATGATGACTTTGACGGTTGGGTCAATTAATAATAGTTCTTCCAGGCACCTCTCCCCGCCCATCCCCGGCATGTTCAAATCCAAAATAACCAGATTGACCAGGTCCATCTCGGCCCGGTAAATGTCTATCGCCGTTTCACCGTTGTAGGCGGTACGAGTCTCGTATCCAAATTCCTCCAGCATGTCTTTTTCGATTTCAATAAGGATTTCTTCGTCATCCACCAGCAGGATGACCTCGTTGCCCCCATTGACCGGTGCTTGAACGTTTTCCGCCGGCTTATCAGCGACAATCCCAACTGCCGGGAAGAAAAGATCAAACATAGTGCCTTGGCCTGATTCACTGTGGCAGACAACGTGTCCGTTATGGCTTTTGACGATGCCGTAAACCATGGCCAGGCCTAATCCCGTGCCCATCCCCTCCGCCTTGGTGGTGAAGAAGGGTTCAAAGATGTGCTTCACTGTTTCACTGTCCATGCCGGCCCCGGTGTCGGTCACGGACAACCGGACATAACGGCCGGGCGCCACACCTGGGTTGGCGTTGCAATATTTCTCATCCAACAGAATGTTATTTGTCTGGAAAGACATCTTGCCACCATCAGGCATGGCGTCTTTAGCATTTATGCCCAGGTTGAGGATTACCTGTTCCAACTGAGTGGGGTCAGCGTGAATGGGGCTCAAGTCCTCAGCCAGGTCCAAATTGATCTCGATCATTTTCGGGATCGTCCGGGCCAGAAGCTTTTGAACTTCCTTAACCGCCTGATTAAGATCCAGCGACTCCGGCTTGCTCTCTATTTTACGGCTAAAAGTCAACAGCTTACTAACCATCTCCGTGGCCCGTTCAGTCGCTTTTTTCATCCGTTTAAGTTTGTCATAATCAGGATCT
>JADFYN010000061.1:0-4095 GCA_015233055.1 Deltaproteobacteria bacterium | reverse complement strand
TTATTAAAATCGTGGGCGATCCCGCCGGCCAGAGTCCCGATGGCCTCCATTTTCTGAGCCTGAAGAAGCTGTTCTTCGAGTTTCTTCATTTCGTTCTTGACTATAATCCGTTCCGTAACGTCCCGCCCCGAACCCTGGATATAGGCCGCGTCCTCATTTTCACGGATTAGAAAGCTTTTGAATTCAATATGGTGTTCTTTCCCATTCTTATGTAAGTACACCACCAGTCCCTCGGCATAGCCGTGCTCCTTTAGGGCCGGGAGATACTCGTCATAAAAAATGTGCCGGCTTTTAATCGGGATCAGATCCGAGACCAGTTTCCCCACGAGTTCGTCCGAGGAATATCCAAGGTTTTCGGCGCCCACCCGATTAATCATGGTGAATCGGCCGGTGAGATCATGGGCGTATATCATGTCATTAATATTATTAAATAAATCACGATAACGTTTTTCCGATTCCCGTAGCGCCGTCTCAGCCTGTTTCCGTTCCGTGATGTCTCTGACGCACACCTGAACCGCCGGCTCCCCCTTCAAAGAGATGACCCAGGCGTGAATCTCGGCGTCAAAGGATGATCCATCATGACGTAACATCTTGACTTGAAAAGGAGAGATCACCGTCCCGCCGCTTAATCGGATGCGGGCCCGGGCCGCGGTCAGCGTCTGAAAATCGGGATGATAAATCCGCCAATGCTCCAGACCGATCAATCCATCCTTTTCATAATTGAGCATTTGGTATAATCGCCGGTTGGCAAAGATAATTTTAAAGTTCTGGTGCACAAAAATCCCGTCAAAATTTTCCTCCACCAACACCTGGTATCGTTCCTGGGCATTCTTCAATGCCTCTTCTATTTCTTTCAGGGACGAGACATCCTTAGCCACCACGGCCAGACATTTTTCCTGACTGAACATAATCGGCCGGGCGGAGGCGAGCATGTATAAAGCGGTACCATCTTTGATCCGGAAACGGAACTCAAAATCGTCAATTTTTTGTTTCTCTTCATATATCTCAATAAACCGTTTCACTTCATCCGGATCAATGAACGACTCTGTGTCAAAAAAGGTCCGACCGATTATCTCCTCGCGGGAGTAACCGGTTATCATGCAGTAGGAATCATTTACTTCCATATATCGGCCGTCGGAGATTCTAATGATCCAAAAGACATCGGGCGTCTCGTGAAAAGTGGTCCGATATCTCTCTTCGCACTCTCTGGTTGCCTCCTCCGCCCGCTTCTCCTTGGAAACGTCTCTCAAAAAAGCAAAACACGCCGGTTTACCTTGATAAAGCGCCTTGTGGGCTGATGCTTCCAGGTAAATCGGAGTGCCATCCTGCCTGACTCCCTGAAATTCATCCCTGGTTGATGCCGATTCTCCCACCTGCCCGGCTGCCAGCCATTCCCTGACGCGCTCTTGGTCATCGGGATGGGCAGTCACGTTCACCGATTTCCCGGCCAACTCATCGGGGCGGTCATAACTGAACATGGCGGCAAAGGTCTCATTAACCTCAAGGATTAGATCACCTTCAACAATCGCCAACCCGAATCCGGCGTAGTCTTCAACCAGGCGTTGCCGATCTTGAAGTTCAACCAGCCGGGCTTGATGCCCCGCCTCCACCCGTTTTTGGGCGGCCGCCGTAAATCCGGCGTAGATCACCCATCCCACCAACAGCGCCACGACTAGCAGCCTCATCCAGATGCCGTAACCGGAAGAACCGGCCAGACACGGCCCCAGGCCGCCCACCTGGAACAGATAGCAATCAACTACCGACTCCAGGAGCCAGAAGCCGATACCCAGTCCCGCGGCCAAACCCAACAATGAGCCTCTAAGACCATAGGGTTTAAGGTGTTTCGGGTCTCTGCCAATCATTTTGTTCTCACCTCCAGGCCGTCAGGCGCTGGCTATTACGGATGGAAGTTTCTGATGGAAGATCAAGATTCCGGTCTTTTCCGGCTCTTGACCTTTGTCCTGATGTAATCTAAGCGTTCCTTAATGGTCTTTTCAAATCCTCGACTCGACGGAGAATAAAAGACTCGGCCATTCAGCCGCTCCGGTAGGTATTCCTGGTCAACCAGGGCATGGGGAAAATCATGGGGGTACTTGTATGTTCGGCCATAGCCTAATTGGTCCATTAACTTTGTCGGGGCATTACGGATATGCAAAGGCACAGGCAAGGCCCCCGATTTCCTGATCTCTTCGACCACTTCTCCGTAGGCTTTGTACAAAGCATTACTTTTGGGCGCCGCAGCCAGGTAAACCGCCGCCTCGGCCAGGGCCAGGTTTCCTTCCGGTAAACCCACAAACCGGACCGCCTCCATGGCCGCCAGGGCCACCTGGAGAGCCTGAACATCAGCCACGCCGATGTCTTCCGAAGCAAACCTGACCATCCGGCGAGCCAGGTACAATGGATCTTCTCCGGATTCAATCATCCTGGCCATCCAGTACAAGGCCGCGTCCGGATCGCTCCCACGCAGACTCTTATGAAAAGCGGAGATCAGGTTATAGTGTTCTTCTCCATCCTTGTCATATGACAACGCTTTCTTTTGGACGGCCTCGACAATCAGCCCCTGGTCTATTACCTTGTTGCCGGCTAAAGCCAGGTCTGCCGCGGAGGCTAAAGCATTCAAAGCCACCCGGGCATCACCATCCGCCACCTGGGCCAGAAAATTTAAGGCGTCATCAGTAGCGGTCAGACCCTGCCCGCCCAACCCATTCTCTTCATCATTCAGTGTTCGGTGGATGATGTCGAGTATCTCCTCAGACGAGAGGGGATGGAGAACAACCACTCTGGTCCGAGATAAGAGAGCCGAAATAACCTCAAAGGAAGGGTTTTCAGTCGTCGCCCCCAATAAGGTCACCACCCCGGCTTCGACGTGAGGCAACAGGGCGTCTTGCTGGGCTTTGTTGAATCGGTGTATCTCATCTATGAACAGGATGGTGGCCTGGCCGGTGGCGGCCCGTCTGTACTTGGCCCGGTCAATGACTTCCCGCAAGTCCTTGACCCCTGACAGGACCGCGGAAAAAGATTCAAAATAAGCCTCGCTCTGGGTAGCCAACAGCCTGGCCAGGGTCGTTTTTCCCGAACCGGGCGGGCCCCAATAAATCATAGACGGGATAGTCCTGGTTTTAATCAGGCCTGAAATTAGCTTGCCCGGTCCCATAATATGGGATTGGCCGACAAATTGAGACAGCGTCTGCGGTCGCATTCGTTCGGCTAACGGTGCGGTATCGCTGTGCGGCAAGGAAGTCTTCATCTGGTTGCTCGTTGCTTGTTACTCGTTGCCTGTTGCTGGTGTGGGGTTACTACACCTTGAAAGGGCATAATCAGCGTTGTTGAATTCACCTATTGCTGCTGTATGGAATCCCACCTTGGGTTGGGGTTGAAAAGAGACAATTACGATCGTTTGAGGCATAACAGGCCTGTCACATCCGACAAACAACGTGTAACAGGTAACAAGCAAACAAGTAACCAGCACCCAGAAACGTCCGGGCCGACATTATTGCTTCATATGATATCATACATCGAAGACAGACACAAGCTTATCGGCGCCGGCAACCAGGGCGATCGTTTGAAAATTTTAGGCAGCGGCATTGTTGGTAGAACACAATTAGTTCGACCGAACATCCCGCAAAAAGGCGCAAAAAATTGGGAGCGGCCCGCCCTCATCAGACAATGATATTGCGCTTGACAAGAAATTTCGCTATGATAAGAAATAGAGGCCGGGGCCCAATGCCGCTTTCTGGAAAGAGAAAGCCTCAGAGGACTCGGAGAAAGCAAGATAAGGCGTAGAGGTTTTCTTTGGCCCTCTATTTTTTTTCCCCAGCCTGTAGCGTTTTCTCTGTTTCTCTCCCGTGGTCCTCTAAGGTAATGCTTTTGTCAGAGTTTTAATCCACCAGGAAAGATTATGGCCGGCTTTTATTTACTCATTCCATTAGTAATTTTTGTAATAGAATTCTTTACCTGGACCTATATCTACGCCCAAAAACGAAATATCTCAATAAACCGGGCTTACCTTTTTTTCCAGGGCTCGATGGTGGGGTGGATACTTACCGATGCCATGGCCTGGGCCCCAACCCCGGATAATTGGAAAGTCCCACTTTT
>JADFYN010000060.1:452-14750 GCA_015233055.1 Deltaproteobacteria bacterium | reverse complement strand
TTTTGATCCATCTTGAAACTCTTCCCGTTTTTTGATGTCATTAAAGAAAATCTTTGGCCACACATGAAATAGGTTGCAACTTAGGGTATTGATTACCCCCCCTGCGGCCGGTCTCTGACCCATAACGGAAGTGCACCGGGACATGCGGTTTCACTCGATGGGAAAAAACTTCCCCGCGGCAAGCCTCCTAAATAGTATCCTTGCCGCCGGGCAGAATGCACAATATGTAGTTTCTACAGCAAGCTGTCTTTGATTTCGGGTCTGAGATAAAGTTTTCGCACGTCCCTTTGACTTCTGGAGTCAATTTAAATGCAAGAAATCGGCCATCGCTGCACGGTACATTTATGCGAGGGAAAACACGAGCGAGAGAGGAGATAGAGCGGTTTGTGTCGAGGGCCATGTTAATTGACCAGGCTGGAGGTGTTCGGGGCCAGCTCATTTGACCACTCCCTGGGCCAGATAAATTGACCGGGGTGGTCTGATAGGTTCCCGGTTTCGCATTTCGGAAAGTGGATACGTCCCATATTTTCCTCAACCGGCATTCGCTTTTCCATACCGGCAAAAAAGTATTTACAATGTCTGGCGGATCGGTTTATAATGAAATTGTTAAATTCTTAATTTCATAAATTACGAAATCTTCAGGGAGTATAAAAATGCCTCTCGTCAAAGTACGCCGACATCATCAAATAACCTTGCCGCAGGAAATTCGTCTAAAACTTGGAGTCGGCGAAGGGGATTTGATTGAGATGGTTGTTGAGAACGGACGGATCGTTGGTCAACCGGTCAGAGTTGTTCCTGAATTGCCGGCAGAAAACGATTTCTCTATCACCGACCTGAATGCAGGCTCATTTGCGTTTGATTTCTTAAAAGATGAGCCTGATATTTATACAGAAAATGACGTAAAGAAACGCTATGTTTGATTTCGGTAAAATTGTACTGGTCAGGTTTCCCTTTTCCGACCTGACATCGTCAAAACTTCGGCCAGCCCTGGTGGTTTCCAAGGCACCTCACGGGGAGGATGTTATTGTGTGCGTTATCACGTCGGCTGCGCAACCAACGGGGCGAAGTGTCCCCATAGAGAGCAATGAAGAAACCGGTTTACGGCTGCAATCTGTTGTTCGTTTTGATAAAATCGCTACTCTCAACAAACGGTAGTGGTTGGAGAATTATACTTACTCACATCCGCGCAGGAAACCACGCCAAGTACTGTTGACGCATAGGGAAGTCTAAGCGTATCCAATGTTTTCCTCAACCGGCAATTTGTTTTGCTTTTTCATTTCCTTTGTGATATTATAAAGATGTCATTTAAATAACCTGTATATCTATGGCTACTGCAACCCGGGAGCGTCCTATGGCGACCATCAGCCTGCAGCTCAACCTTGAACTCGAAGACTACCTTGTCAAAGGAACTAACATTGAAGAGTTCATCAGAGAAGGCGTTATCATTCGTGACTATCTTAATGGAAACTTGGGCATTGGCACACTGACCAAGACATTGGGGTTGGGCTTTGATGAAACTAAAAAATGGCTTGAAGATCGAGGCGTTCCCTTACTAAGAAGACTTCCTGTACAGTTGGAAAAAATTGTCGAAAAGAACATGCAAGAATTGTCGGAAGGTAAGATTAAACATCTTGCCAATTCTGAGGAAAACCAACAACTTTTAATGGAAGGGGAAGTTTGTTTTCAGGAAAAAATGAAAAACCCTGAGTTTAAAAAAGCTTGGGAAGAAGACGAAATACGACCAGAAATCGAGAAGGAACCACGGCAAGCGATTAAGGAAAGACTGATCATCCATGCGTATATTCAAGGTTACATCAGTATGGGGGCGGCGGCAGAAATGTTGGGTCTACACTACGAAGAAACGATGCATTGGTTTTCCGGTCAGCGTATCGCCACTTTAAGAAGGCTTCCGCCTGACCTGGAGGCGATTGCTGATCAAAATATGCGGGAGCTTGCGAAAGAATTCGGCATAACCATACCTCAGCCAATATGAAAATAGTCGTCTGTGATACATCTTCAATCATTAGGTTTGGGGAAAAGCAACAGTCTCAATTGCTTAACACAGCTCTTTGATACGATTCATATTCCGTTGGCTGTTCAAGACGAATGCCTTGACCCAATCTCATCCAAAATTATTAAAGGCCCACCCTTTGAAGTGCACAAAATAAAAACCGTACTCAATTTAGGCGCACGATTAGGATTGGGAGAGACGGAAGCGATCAGTTTAGCTTTGGAATTAAATATCAAAACCATTGTTATTGACGACAAAGATGCCTTTAAAAAAGCGTCTCAACAAGGGCTTAACCCAATGACATCTTTGCAAGTACTGATTTTTGCCAAACAAGCTGGTGCTATCGATTCGGTAAAAAAAGCACTGGAAACTATGAAAGAAAACGGTAATTACGTTGCTCCAGACGAATACTTGAAGGCTTTACGAGACGCCGGTGAAATCCCCGATCATTCTCCTTCTCCGTTGGAAGACATGCAACCAACGACTTCAGATGCAACCCTTCCCCCCACCATCGTCGCCGAGTAACCAAATAGTACGCTAATCCATCCAGAAGTTTAGTTGAATTAGTTACTTCTGGCAAAATACCCACGAGGTACTGCCAGGAAACAGTCTACTTGAACTCAGCCCCATTTAAAAGTTCTATAATGTATGTTCAATTTATGATTGGGCGGGGAATTACAGATCGGTTGACCTGTCCTCTGAGGATATCCGCTACTGCCATGCGGCATTCATCACACAAAATATGCAAAGGTTCTCAGACGAACTGTCTAACATGACTCCCTTCCAATCGGATTTTCCCAAGCAAGAAATCGTAAACCGGTTGGCTCAAGTTCATGGAGAACCAGGTTCCGAATTGCAAAAACAACCCCTGGAATCTTAATTCAACAACATTGAGCTGCATCTCTCGGTCTTTCACTGACGATTCAAGCAAAAAACCCCACCTGAAGGGAATGGTGGGGCTAAGTCTTGGTGGGTGATGAAAGTGGTTTGCGTTTTATCTCACATACCCCTCCTGGTTAAATGAGCCGGTTCATTTTTCCTGTTTCGTCCAAGTAGTTTTTGAGCTGCCCGGCCGGGCGAACGTTCTTCCAGATAGTTCCGGTTAGGGCAACGTCACCGTATTCTGCAAAGTCAGATCGGGGAGCGAATACTGGAGCAGTTTAGACCCGATTAAGACGAAGAGGTGCGTGCCATCCGTGGAGATTCCCGACAATGGCGGCGGAGGTGGACTCGTCGAATCCGTAGACTTGGCTTGAGCATTCTCCGGTTTGGGCAATTCCACCGTATTTTGTAGGGTAAAGGTGGTAAGAGAGTACTGCAGAATTTTGGGGCCGGCCAGCACATAAAGATGCGTGGTGGTAGTGCAGATACCTGAGGCCATAGGCGGTGGAGGTCCGAATTGTTCGGGAAATGGTGCCGGGGGAGTAGGTGTGGCCGTCTGTTGGGCGTAAGACACCGCCGGTCCAATCGCCAATGCCGTTAAAAGAGCCAGGGCAATGAATATGATGAAATTTTTCATATGGTACTCCTTTCTACATTGATGCAGATTTAGTTTAGGGGTCTAAGCCGGTTTCATTCTTCACCATGTCCGCTTTCGCCCCGGCGGTTTAAGAGATTCTTGGGGACTCAGGATCGCCTCCTTTCTAGTCTATTTAATCAGGATGACCGGTGGAGATTGAAGAAGGGTTGAAGCGGTAAAGACTTGAGGCGATGATGACAGACTATTGTGAAGAAAAGGTGAATGGAAAATGTGTTAATTGTGAGGATTTGAAGAAAGGATTGAAAATCGGCCCGAGATGAATTATCTTTTCTTTTAGATGTGAAACTGAATCCGGCGAGCGATCGACATTCGGAGCGATTTTCAAATCATTTGGGGAAGATGAGTTGAAAATAAAACTTTTCTATAACTTTTTTATAGCTTTTTTAGGCATATCTTTGCTTATAGTTGGGTTACTAGTGACCAATATTCAGTTTTTTACCCATCGCAACTTTGCCGATTACGTGAACAAAGTGGAAATGGGTAAGCTGGCTGATCTCATCGCCAGCCTCGGCCGGGAATATAGGGACCGCCCGGGATGGGAATGGCTGAGGCATAATCATGAAAATTGGCGGAAGATTCTGCTGTCCAGCCTACCGCGGTATGAGGTTGAACGACCCTTTCCTCCTTCTTCCCTTCCTCATCCTCTTCCACCACCTCCTTCGGAAGAAGAGATGGAAAACCCGGGGGATCAAGGTGGTCCTCCACCCCCACCTCTCCACGATCCAGTCCAACCGGACGGACGCTCTGCACTGCCTGAGCAGCCATTTCCGCCCCCGCCGCCGCTCCCCCCCGGGCTTGCGCCGATAGCCTCTCGTATTTCAGTTTTTGACCAGGAAAAACATCATATTGTCGGGAAGATGGCCTCTTCTGACGGGTTACTCCTTAGTGAAATTAAGGTATCCGGCCTGACTGTCGGTTGGTTGGGATTGGACCCGGTAAAACGGCTATCGCACCCTTTGGACGTTGACTTTCTGAGACAGCAGACTAAGGGATTCTATATTATTGGGTGCCTGATATTACTGGTGGCTGCGATCGTTTCAATTTTTATGTCAAAGCATTTGACGGTGCCGATTGGGAAACTAATGGCCGGCACGAGAGCGCTGGCGTCTCGTAATTTTGAAACCACGGTTGATATTCAGACGGGGGACGAACTGGGACAGTTGGCTTCAGATTTTAATGCGATGGCACTAACCTTAAAGCGCTATGAACAGATCAGAAAACAATGGCTTTCAGATATTTCTCACGAATTGAGAACACCTTTGTCCATTTTACGAGGTGAAATCGAAGCTCTTCAAGATGGAATTCGGGAAGTTAACTCGGAGAGGCTGGCCTCGTTACACTTCGAGATCGTCTATATCAGCAAGATTGTCAATGATCTTCATGAATTATCTATTGCTGAGAGCGGCGCCCTATATTTTGATAAACGGCCTATCGATCCAATCAAGGTTCTGCGGGATACCTTGGGCCTTTTTCAACTCAGGTTAACCCAAGAGAAAATCACGATCCAGGATGAATTGGTCACGGATCCCCAAACCCGTTTATTGGGAGATGCTGACCGGCTGGCTCAACTGTTTTCAAATTTGATTGAAAATACATTGCGCTATGCCGATAAACCGGGAAATTTAAGGGTGTCCGGCCGCCGGACTGGAACTGGGCTGAAGATATGTTTCGAGGATTCCGGGCCGGGCGTACCGGAAGAATCTTTGGGCAGCCTGTTTGACCGACTGTATCGGGTTGATGCGTCACGAAGTCGGGCCAAGGGCGGCAGTGGATTAGGTCTGGCGATTTGCAAGAATATCGCAATTAGCCACGGCGGAACAATCTCGGCCGCCAATTCTCCGTCTGGGGGGCTCTTGATTGACATGACTTTTCCGCTTCACTCGTCCGAGGAGGGCCTGACACAATGAAGCAACAACATATTCTAATTATCGAAGATGAACGGAAAATTGTTGAATTGTTGCGAGATTACCTGGAAAAATCGGGCTACCGGGTCTCTTGCCTGGACCGTGGTGATACGGCGATTCCTTATATTAAACAACAGATGCCTGATTTGATTCTGCTCGACATCATGTTGCCCGGCCGGAATGGTATGGAAATTTGTAAGGAAGTCAGGAGCTTTTCGAATGTTCCCGTGATTATGATTACTGCTCGGGTGGAGGAAATAGACCGGCTGCTCGGCCTGGAACTCGGGGGTGATGATTACATCTGTAAACCCTTTAGCCCCCGGGAAGTCGTGGCCAGGGTTAAGGCCGTTCTAAGGCGTGTAAATTCGGACCAGCCGGAAAAGAAATTGGTCATTGGCTCCCTGGCCTTGGCCGAAACCACGCACCAGGTGACGGTCAACAACCGGGAACTAAAACTAACCCCCAGTGAGTTCAGGTTACTAAAGGTGATGATGTCTCATCCCAACCGGGTGTTCAGCCGAAACGACTTGATAAATCTGGCCCAAGGGTACGACTTTGAGGGGTATGACCGGACGATCGACACCCATATAAAAAACCTGCGAAAGAAAATCGCCGAATTTCTCCCAGGCCAAGAAATAATTAGTTCAATCTATGGGATTGGCTATAAACTCAACCAGTTGTAGAATGTCCTGAATCAACCCGCCCGGTCTCGACCTCAAGACGAACTTTCCCGCACCGGTCCGGCTGAAAAAGACCTTTTTCCTTGACACCCCCTGGTGACATATTTATACTTTCGGGAAGTTGATCCATATCAACCGTCCTTGCCGGAACTGCGCATCACTGCGATAGAGAACACCAGTTTATGACTGGACATGGTCTACCAACAGGTGGCGCTGACCGTCGCCACATCAGGCCAGTGTGTGGAACGCCTGGTATCCAGGTCAGGGAGGGGCGGTCGACAGTGAGGCGGAAGGTGGTTTCCGATACGACCAATAAAATTGGTCAATCGACAACTTTAATTGGTGAACCAGCATGGAGCCAGCTCTTTGCCTCCAAGACATTGGTCGCCCTGCTCAAAGTGTTTTGCCGGCAATCCGATACTGACTTTTATCAGCGGGAATTGGCCGACGCGGCCGGAACCGGACTCTATGCCGTACAGCGAGAACTGGCCCGGCTGGAACGAACAGGTCTGGTGCAGAAAATACCAAACGGGAATAGAGTTTATTACCGGGCTGATCAAAACCATCCCGTCTTTGAAGACCTGAAGCGGCTAATATTGAAGACCGTGGGCCTGGGTGACGCCTTGCGGGAGGGCCTGGCCCCCCTGGCGGAACGGGTGAAGGTGGCTTTCGTCTTCGGTTCCTTTGCCCGGGGAGAAGCCACGGCCACTAGTGACCTTGACCTTCTGCTCGTGGGCCGGTTGACCTTGCGTGAAGCCGTGACGACGCTGAGGACGGTAAGCCGGGATTTAGGCCGCGAGGTCAATCCGGTGATCTACCCGCCTGAAGAATTCCGGAAGAAACACCGAGAGGGCCACCACTTCATTAAGGAACTTGTTGCCGGCCCTAAAATCTTTCTGGTCGGAAATGAAAACGAGCTTGCAAATCTTGTTGAATGAGGGGCGGCTTCGGCGGCACAGGTCTTCTATACGCGAGGTCGCCGACCTGCTGCGAGTGGTGGAGCGTGACCTGGCTGATGCCGGTGTTCAGCAACTATCCGCTGATAGGCGATTCGCCACAGCCTACAATGGGGCTCTGCAACTGGCGACGGTAGCTCTTCACGCCGCCGGTTACCGGTCTGCCGGAACCGGGCACCATTGGGCCACTATACGGGTGTTGCCCGAGATTATGGGCCAGGAAGTGCAAGCGCTGGCGGACTACCTCGATTACTGTCGATCTAAGAGGAACATTTCAGATTACGACCGAGCCGGTGAGATATCCGAAGCGGAGGCTGATGAATTATTGGAGGAATCTAAACGGTTCCGCTCTGATCTGCTTTCCTGGCTCCAAGTCAATCACCCTGACCTGTTGGCCTGATTTTATCAACCGTCCAGTCACGGCATTGATTGTAACCCTTCCCGCACCGGTCCGGCTGAAAAAGACCTTTTTCCTTGACACCCCCTGGTGACACATTTATACTTTCGGATCTTCAATCCAATTTGAACGTTTTTTTCATGAATGAGCGTTCAGCCACCGGCGTTCCGGCTTGATCCATTTTCGGCTTCTTTTTAATTTGACTGACCGCTGTCGCTCATCATTATTTTTTATTTTGTCTGACAAACGTATAAGTGGAGGGACAATGATGGATTATAGTAAGGTACTCGAGAGCAGGCTGAATCAGGACAACCTGGCCAAGCTCCGGGAGCTGGAGAACCCCTATTTGGATGAGCTAATTGCCACGGCCATCCTAAAATTTCAGCCTCGGTCGGTTTTTGTCTCCACCGGCTCACCTGAGGACCTCCACTATTCGCGGGTCCAGGCCCTGATCAACGGTGAAGAAAAACAGCTTTCTATCCCAGGTCATACCATTCACTACGACGGCGCCGAAGACCAGGGGCGAGACCCGGCCAACACCAAATTCTGCGTCTCCGACCCCGGCTCTCTGGGCAGCGGCGTAGCGGCCATCGAGCGGACCGCGGGATTGAAGGAGATTGATCTAATCATGGACCGGATCATGAATGATCGTGAAATGATTGTCAGCTTCTACTCTCTCGGCCCTCTGAACACGGAATTCGCCATTCCCTGCGTTCAGATTACCGATTCTTTTTATGTCGCCCACAGTGAGGATATCCTCTATCGCCAGGGCTATGAATTATTTCGGTCCCAAAAGGGCCGCCCTGACTTTTTCAAGTTTATCCATTCCTCCGGGGCATTGGAAAACGGAGTCAGCCAAGATATCGATCTGCGTCGCATTTACGTTGATCTGGAAAGTAATGCCGTTTATTCGACTAACACCCAGTATGCCGGTAATACGGTTGCGGCCAAGAAACTGGCCCATCGCCTGGCCATTAAGAAAGCCTCCCAAGAGGGTTGGTTGTCCGAACATCTATTTCTCTCCGGCGTGCCGGGTTATGAAGGCGATAAAGTTACTTACATTTCCGGGGCCTTTCCTAGCTGGTGCGGAAAGACATCTACGTCCATGCTCTATGACGTAGTCGGGGACGACCTGGCCCATTTGCGCAAAATCGGCGGTCGGGTTTATGCTGCCAATGTGGAAAAAGGGATGTTCGGCGTCATCAAGGACGTGAATCCTGAGGATGATCCCTACATCCACGATCTTCTGGTCAACCCCAATGAAATTATCTTTTCCAACGTATTGAGCGCGAATGCCCGTATCTTTTGGCAAGGCATGGGTAACGTGGATGTGCCGCTGCGGGGAACTAATCAGGTGGGCGAATGGTGGCAAGGAAAACGGGATAAAAAAGGAAACAAGATTCCGCTGTCGCACGACAACGCCAGGTTCTGCGTGGCCTTGAGCGGAATCAAAAACTTTGACCACACCGAGGTAGTTCCTTGTGAGGGGATCATTTACGGTGGCCGCAGCGCCCAGCGCCCGGTCCCGGTCAGCCAATCTTACAGTTGGGCCATGGGCGTGTTTTATGGGGCCAGTATTGAGTCTGAGCCGACGGCAGCCACGGTGGGCGGCAGCGGGGCTAAGATTATCATTAACCCCATGGCCAATAATGAATTTTTGTCCATCTCGGTGGGCGAGTATTTACAGAGCCACTTGAAGTTTGGTCGGGACCTGAAGACTCCGCCGTTGGTTTTTTACGTCAATTATTTTCTCAGAAATGACGCCGGCAAATTCACCAATACCAAGATGGACAAAAAGGTCTGGGTCCGTTGGATTGAACGGCGCATTAACGGCCACATGGGAGCCTACGCTACGCCCATCGGATATATCCCCAAATATGAAGACCTGGCCGAACTTTTTAAAATAGAGTTGAACACCACCTTCACCAGGGATGATTATGACCAGCAGTTCCGGATCCGGGTGCGGCAACTCTTAGAAAAGCTGGACGGGGTGGAAGAGTATTATCGCCGGGAAACCAGCGCCATCCCGGCGGCTATTTTTGCTATGATCGATATTCAGAGAAAACTCTTAGTCGACGTTCAGAAAAAGCACGGCAGCCCCGTTCCGCCGGAGGCGTTTAAGGATTATCCTATTCCCCAAGAGCTGGTCAATTTGTCCTGTTAGACCAAAACGAGAGAATGGGGATTTCAATCAGGCATGAAACAACCGTCACATTAAGAGACGGCGATTCAAACCTGTTCAGGGCCGTTAACCAATCAGTTTCGGTATGTTGGTCGTGGGAAAAGCCGGTGGTTCAGAATTGTCGGACCGGTGATAAGTTTTCCCTTGAAAACATCGGCATAATGTTATATCTCAAAATTCGTTGTGCTGCCTTCCGGGCAGGCCTGAATCTGGTCACAATATCTGAAAAAAGGCTTTCAGCGCCGCTTTCAGCGCCGGCGTTGCCGGGCCGTGTTCCGCTTTGAAAGGGAAGCTCTGGGGTGTTGATTTTCTTCTTGACAAATTCCCCGCACGCAGGCAGTTATGGGCGGAGCTTAGGAATCCAACTTCATTGGTTCCGCAGGACGACGGGTTTTCGTCCCTCGGAGAATAATTGTGGTTAATGACAAAAGGAGATGGCCATGTACGAAGTAGTAGTTGATGTTGACAAGTGTGTTGGTGATGAAGAATGTATTAATGTTTGCCCCGTTGATGTTTATGAACTGCAAGACGGCAAGGCCGTCCCGGTAAACGCTGAAGAGTGCCTCGGATGTGAAAGCTGCGTTGAGGTATGTGAATCTGACGCGATTACGGTTACCGAGGTATAAGGCTCAATATCTTTGTTTTCAAGCCCTTACAGGGGCAGAAAATCATGCCGACTAATTCAGGGGGAAAGGTCTTCCCCCTGAATTCTTTTGTGAATCTTCATTGTCTGGGCCAGATACCGCCGCAAAGTTGTTCAATTAGAATTTTGGGGTCTGCGCCCTATTTTCGGCAGAACGCCTTCTTCTTGGTTAATAATATGCAATTTATTTTATAATAAAATTATTATATTATGAGCGATTATCCCGCATTTCGGTAAATATCGATATGAAAAGATCAATAAGTTAGGAAAATGAAATGAATATGAGCATACGGTTGGAGACTCCAGACGATTTTAGAGAAACAGAAATTTTAACCAGAGACGCATTTTGGGATGTATATAAGCCTGGTTGTGATGAGCATCTCATCATCCACAAAATGCGACATATCCCGGCATTTGTAAATGAACTAGATTTTGTCGCCGTTTATGACAATAGGATAATTGGTAATATCGTTTTTACAAGGGCAAAAATAGTTCATGAAAGTAACGCAGAATACGAAGTATTATGTATGGGGCCAATAAGTGTTTCGCCATTAGATCAAAGAAGAGGTGTTGGTTCAAAATTGATTACACATTCATTTGGTTGTGCAGCAAGAATGGGATTTAGGGCAATCATCATATTTGGAAATCCTAACTATTACCATCGGTTCGGTTTCGTAACCGCCCAAGGATATAATATAAAAACCTCAGAAGGTGAGAATTTTGATGCCTTTATGGCATTGGAGTTATATGAAAATAGTTTAAAAGGAATCGAAGGAAGGTTTTATGCAGATCCAGTTTTTAGAGTTAATAATGAAGAATTGGAAGCATTTGAAAATGAATTTCCGTATAAAGAAAAACATGTAACCGCTACTCAATTGAAATGAAATACTCAAGAAGCAATCCCTCAATGCCGGCGAGTCGTTCTGCTTGGTTAATTCATATCTGAAAGAGTTAGACTTGAACCCTTAAAGCCTAGCCGCCAGTTCAAGCTTTGGATGGCAATTGCCTTCAGTCTTCCAGTCGCCTCGCCGCCTAAAATTGTGCCGGCACAGAGCTAATAAATCATTTGATATATAAGGTCATTATCCTATCAACATGATTTATTATTATTTATTGATCAAAATAGTGAAGAGCCATTCCTTTTATTCCCACCAACTTTATCTTCCACAGCACCTTTCCGACAGTCAGTCACTATGTTTTGGCCAGGCCGAATTCGAGCCGTTTAAAATGCTCCCGATTGATTTAGAAATGGGTAAATAGTGCTTGACACTGGTCGTTTCCTAGATTACGGTCAATAGATGTGCAGTCCTGGGTAGGCTGACCGAGGCGTATTTGCGGTCGTCGCGCCCGGCCGGCGGTTAGACGTTGGTTTGACTAATTGGATCGGATAAACGTCTCCCGCTGACCTGGCTCGTTGATAACTTAAGGAGGGATTAGCGGCAGAAGGAGGGGGCTGAGGATGAATTCAATTGTTGTTTTGGTCATTGGCTTTTTGGTAGCTTATGTCGGTTATCGGGTCTACGCTAAATACATTGATGCCAACGTCATTAAAGCCGACCCGAAGCGGGCGACTCCGGCCAAAATGTATATGGACGGCGTGGAATTTATGCCCACCAGTCGAAACGTTCTTTATGGCTATCAGTTCAAGTCCATTGCCGGCGCGGGGCCGATCATCGGGCCGATCATCGCCATTCAATGGGGTTGGCTGCCGGCCATGCTCTGGATTTTGCTGGGCACGTTTTTTATTGGGTGGGTGCATGACTATGCCAGCACCATGATTGCAGTCAGGAACGACGGGGCATCCTTTGGCGGTTTGAGCCATCGGTTGATTTCACCACGGGCGAGAATAATTCTTCTCGCCTTTATTTATTTTTACTTGCTACTCATTGTGAGCGCCTTCGGTAACGTGGTGGTGAGTGTGGCCGTGGGACTGAAGTCGTCGCCGATGGCCTGGCTTTTCTTGACCATTGCCGGTGTCCTGGCTGGGCAGATGATCTACCGGTGGCGAAAAGACATCATCCTGACCACCGTCGTCTGCGTGGCCATTGCTTTGTTTGGTGTCTTTGCCGGGACCGTGATGCCGTCCGATAAGCTCCTGGGCGCCACTCTGGCCAACAGCACGATTCTGTGGGCGGTGGCCGCCTTCACGTTCTGCTATTTCGCCTCGGTCCTGCCCATCTGGCGGTTTACCCTGCCGATAAACTATGTGGCCGCCTATATCGTGTTTTTGGGCCTGTTTTTCGGGGTGATCGGGGTATTCATTCTGCATCCGAATTTCACTTTGCCGGCCTACACCGAGTTTAACATTAAGATCGGTCCCGTCTGGCCCATTATGTTTGTGACCATCGCCTGTGGGGCGGTCTCGGGTTGGCACAGTATCGTATCCAGTTCTGGCACGGCCCGGCAACTGGAAAGCGAGATGGATGCCCGGCCGGTCGGAGCCGGGATCATGTTCCTGGAGATGATGCTGGCCCTGTTTGCCCTGATTATTGCCGGAACGATCTATGCGACAGCCGGCGAATATTCCGCGGCAGTGGCCAAAGGCCCCGGTGGTGTCTTTGCCGCGGGGGTGGCCAAATTCCTGGGCGCCTTAGGGATGCCGGCCAGCGTTGGGAAATCCTATGGCAGCGTGATGATGGTCGTCTTAGCCATTACCATCATGCAACTGGCGGTCCGGTTCATGCGGGTCGCCACTTCTGAGTTATTGGGCGATATCAGCCCGATATTCAGAAACGTCCATATCGGGACGATCATAGCCAGTCTGCTGGGCGCGGTTTTGGTGCTGACGGGCTGGTGGCAATACCTGTGGGTGCTTTTTGGCGGCGCCAATCAATTGATGGCCTCCCTGGCCTTGATGTTGATTTCGGCCTGGCTGATGTCGGAAGGCCGGTCTTTTGCCTGGGCTTTTTATCCCATGATATTTATGTTTGTGACCACCGTAGCCGCCCTGTTATACACCTCCTACAGTCTGCTGGACAAGGTGTTCTCGGGTGTGGTCAAGGGCGAGGCCCTGATCGGTAATTCTTTGATGGGGCTGGCCGGGTTTTTCCTGGTGATTGCCGCTCTTATTCTGGCCTGTGAGGGTTACAAGGCCTTTATGCGCTACCGGGGCATTGGCAAGGCTCAACTCACTCCGGCGTGAACCAATAACTAGTCGCTCCGGTTGGACCTGGGCCGGTCTGGATCCAACCGGGGCTGTTTCGTTAATTAAGATGTGATGCCTCTCGGTCCGTCGGGCGGTGACGTGGACGCCATAGGTGGGGAATATGCCGGAGAAAGAACCCAGGGAAAAAAAAGGATTCCTGCAGGCGGTGAAGGAATTCATTTACGGTATGGCCGCGCACGAGTCGACCCTGGTGGCCATGAAAAGCAAGGCGGGCTTAGAACATCTGCTCATGTTGAGCCTTTATGGCGACATGTTGGGGGTGCCGATGCCCCGGTCATATTATTCCCTGCGGCTATTGCCGTACCTGGCCCCCGGAATCACCGGGTGGAAACGTTTCATGTTGCGGGAGAAAGACTTTACCGATCAAGACTTTTTTGACTAGTCTCAGATAAAACGAAAAGGAGTATACGGATGACTGACGAAAAAAAAGAAAAATTTGGATTTTTGAAATCGATCAAAGAATTTGTATACGGGGTAGCCGCCCACGATTCGGCTAGGTTTGCCCTAAAAACTCGGGCCAGTATGGAACACCTGTTCATTCTCATTACCATGGGGGATATGCTGGGTGTCCCAATTTTGCCGCCGTACTATTCACTGCGGCTGTTGCCCTACGTGGTGCCCCAGATTTCCACCTGGAAGCGGCGCATGTTAAAAGAGAAGGACCTGACGGACGCCCTGGCCTGACCTTCCCTTTGCCTGGCCGGGCGCCTTTTAAATCTATTGAGCCGGTAGGTCGAGCCAGTTGCGTCACGGGCTGCCGGAAATGGAAACTGAAATTCTCCAGAGGGGCTTATCGTTATGTCTCTAGCCAATATCTTT
>JADFYN010000060.1:0-426 GCA_015233055.1 Deltaproteobacteria bacterium | reverse complement strand
CATGTTCGGCGGTAAGGGCGGATTGGGAAAAACCACCTTTTCCGCGGCGACTTCCTATTACCTGGCCAAGAAGGGTAAAAAGGTCCTGGTTTTTTCGGTTGACCCACAAGCCTCGCTCACCGACATTTTCCAAAAAGATATCTTTGGCAAGGGTCCAACCGAGATCATTCCCAACCTGTACGCGCAGGAGATCGATGCCGACCGCCGGGTGAAGGAATATCAACAAGAGATCCGGAACAAGATCCTCGATATGTACGGAATGGACAAGATACCAGACGAGATCGAAAGCTATATTACGGCCGCCGCGGCCGAACCGGCCATGGAGGAAAGCGCCATTTTTGATGAGGTGGTCGATATCGTGGTTAAGGGTGACTATGATTACTATATTTACGATCTTGTCCCCCTCGGCCACGCCCTCTATTACCT
>JADFYN010000005.1 GCA_015233055.1 Deltaproteobacteria bacterium | reverse complement strand
AGTCAGCAGGATGGTCAGGAGGTCGGCCGGCTCCCAAAGTCATCTCCTTTGAATGGGATATCCGGCTACGGCTGAGGTGCTGAATTGCCAAGGATTTTATGTGGACATTATAGGTTATTTTGTATAGTTGTCGCCCATACCCAGGGCGTTGCCGCTGGGCTAACCTAGAGCGCCCTTTCAGGGCTTAATCGGAATTAACCATTTATTAGAATAGGATCCGATGACCCTGCACCTTAAGTCAAGGACATTGAGTTGCGGGTTGCGGGTTAATGTCATAAAATTAATGGTCCAAACCATTGGAAAATCCGCTCCGGGTGCGTCTGTCTGATGTTAGGCTACATTATGCCATCATTGCAGGGCATTATGCGGTTATATTTTCGGCCGGTGGTATCCTTATGCAACTTCTGCACAAACATGCAAAACCCACAACCCGAAACACGTAACCCACAACACGTAACACGCAACTATTTAATCCCAATCTCCTCATCGGTCAAATAGCAGGCCGGATCGGGAGCCCAGAGGTCGCCCACGGCTTCGGCTCGGACGCGGAAATTGCCGCCACAAACGTTCAGCCAGCGGCACGAGGCGCAGCGTCCGGTGACGTATTGTTTCTTGTCCTTTAACCGGGTCATCAACTCCTCGCCGTCGGTATTGGCCCAGATGCGGCTAAAGGCCCGGTCCCGGACATTGCCGAAGGAATGGTGCCGCCAGAACTGGTCGGCATGGACGCGGCCATCCCAACTGACGCACCCGATACCCCGGCCGGAGCTGTTGCCTTCATTCATCTGGAGCAATTCCAGGACCTGGGCGGCTCGCGGCGAGTTTTCCTTAACCATTCGGAGATAGAGATAGGGGCCGTCGGCGTGGTTGTCCACCGTCAGGATTTCCTTGGGCTTGCCTCGGGCATGGAGGTCGGCCGTGCGGTCAATGATCAAGTCGACTATCTGCCGCGTTTCAGCCAGGCTCAAATCCTCCTGGATCAGATTACTACCCCGTCCGGCGTAAACCAGATGGTAGAAACAGGCCCTGGGGATGTCATGCTCTTCGATCAGATCGAAAATCGCCGGGACCTGATCAGCATTCATCCGGTTGATGGTGAATCGCAGACCCACCTTGATCCCGGCCGCCTGACAGTTCTTGATCCCGACCATAGCCGCCTGAAAGGCTCCGGCCACGCCTCGAAACTTGTCATTGATCTGTTCCATCCCGTCGAGGCTGATGCCCACGTAGGATAGGCCGACGTCTTTCAACCGCATGGCGATCTCGGCGGTTATCAGCGTCCCGTTGGTGGAAATAACGGCGCGCATCCCCTTCCCCACCGCATAGTCACAAAGTTCGATCAAGTCCGGCCGAATCAGTGGCTCGCCACCGGAGAAAAGGACCACCGGCGCCCCGAAGTCCGCCAGATCATCCAGCAGGCGTTTTCCTTCGGCCGTGGTCAATTCGTTTTGAACATCTTCCCGCCGGACTGCCTTGGCGTAGCAGTGAACGCAAGCCAGATTGCAGCGCTGGGTCACATTCCAGACCACAACCGGCTTTTTGTCTTCGGAGAACTGCAGCAAATGGGAAGGGAGACTGGAAGAGCGGCGGCCGTAGCGCAAAGTGTCCGATGGTTCTACGGTTCCGCAATAGAGTTTAGATATGCCGATCATAGTTATCGAGATAAGTAATAGTTGTTATAGGTTTCTTCCAGAAAGTTCTCTGGATCGGTGAGGGCCATTTTGCTAAGGCCGAAGGATTTCATTCCGGTCTTGTCACTCAGCATCTTGAGAGCATATTCCAGGTCAATGGGCATATCGGCAATAATGTCGATAGGTTCAACCAATTTTTCCATGGCCATCCGGACCAATTCGTCTTGGGCTTCCAAACTGAAGGTAATCCGGAGGCTGGTGCGCTCCAGGAAATGCAGCTCATAATCTTTAATTTGGTTATAATAATTAAACAACCGGTCAAAGGCCTGGGACATATCGATCCCGATGCCGACAAAGTGGTCGATGATCATCCCGGCCCGGGCCGGATTGAGCTGAAGGCCGTAATTCTCCAAGAACTCTTCCTCTTTATTCTGGAGCACAGCCATCAAATCAACCCGTTCCAGTTCGGACTGGCATTCGTACCTGGCACACAAATCCTGTTCCCGAGTCAGCAACCGTTCCAGCTCTCTGTCCGGGTGAGCGACCAGTTCGGGCGTAACCACAAAGGCCTTGATGTCCGTGGAAGGAAGGGTTTTCTCGAACTTAATCAGAATCCGCTCCAGGGCGCTGACCAGGGCCCGGGCCCCGGTTTTCTCCATGGCCGCGATTTCCGCCACCTTCCGCAGGGCTTCATCTTCAAACTTGATGTCGATGCCGTATGACTTGAAATCACGTTTCTTGCCCATCATGATGGGGCTGTTGGGATTTTTCAAGATAGCGTATAGATCATCGACACCCAGGAGTTGAAAAACAGCCGTTACCGGCAGCCGGCCGATAAACTCCGACTCAAATCCAAATTCAATCAGGTCTTCCGCCCGGACATGGATCAGGTGGCGGTGAGCCCCGTCTTTGGAACTGATCTCCGCGCCGAAACCGATATGTTGTTGATTAACCCGTTTTTGAACAATCTGTTCCAGGCCGTTGAAGGCGCCGCTGACAATAAACAGGATATTCTTGGTGTTAAGAACCCGTTTTTCCCGTTTGCCGGTTTTGCGGTATTGCTCGATGGCCTGTAATTGAGAGATGGGATCATGGGCCACCCGGAGATTGATGTCGGTCTCTTCCATCGGCTTGAGCAGGGCCCGCTGGACCCCCAACCGGGAGACATCATGTCCGATCAGATTTCGGGAAGAGGCGATCTTATCGATTTCATCTAAGTAGACAATGCCATACTGGGCCAGGTCCAGGTCGTCATTGGCCTCCGCCACCAGGTCTCTGATCAAATCTTCCACATCTCCGCCGACGTAACCGGTTTCGCTGTATTTCGTGGCGTCACCCTTGACGAAGGGCACCCCGATTTTGTTAGCGATCAGCTTGATGGCATAGGTTTTGCCGACTCCGGTCGGCCCCACCAGAATGATGTTATTCTTGATGGCTCCGACACCGCCGGGACCATCATCGGCCTTCAGTTTTTTCAGGAATCTGATTTTGTTGAAGTGCGTGCAGATCTTCGTGGCCAAAACATCTAGGGCATCATCTTGCTTAATGATATATTTTTTCAAATAAGCCTTAAGTTCTTCCGGCTTCATATTGAAATTGATTTTGTCAAAGGCGCTGGTCTTTTTTTCGTGTCCCTGGCCCATATTGGTCATGGCCACCCGGGGGACTATCTTGGGGGAGATCACCTTAACCTGGTTCCCATACTTTTTGGACAAATAGTCGGAAAGTTCTTTTTCTAAGTCTTTGGGATTAGGCATATTAGTTGGTCTCAATTCATCGTCTTCGTCAAAAATATCCATTGTCTCTCTCAAAAAGTGTGTCTTTAATCCACATCACTCGGTGATCAGCCCGGCCGGAATTACAGCCAGCCGCAGCGGCCACAGAGTATATGAGGGGCGGAGCGGACCATGGTCAGGGTTGCTCATCAAATGCCCTGACCAGTCCAAAAATAATTTCCCTGGCCTTAAGCAAATTGACTTCGTCCACCCAGATGGCGCCCCAGCCTTTTTGAGTGACAAAGATCCCGTCATAGGCGGTGTCTCGATACTCCTGCAAATAGTAGGGCAGGTCCTCCTGATCCAGGGCATCGGTGATCAGATCGGCCTGGAACCGGTCGTTCAAGACATAAGCCTTGACCAGGTCCCCGTCAGCGGTGGTGGTTTCAGAATTAGTCGTCATC
Organism: Deltaproteobacteria bacterium; assembly: GCA_015233055.1. GTDB lineage: Bacteria > Desulfobacterota > JADFXK01 > JADFXK01 > JADFXK01 > JADFXK01. The sequence continues at coordinate 39,798 of JADFYN010000005.1, read as the reverse complement.
TTTCCTCGGCCGGGTATAGATTACCTTAAATTCCTCCGGGGCCCATTTAAGGCAGGATTTGCACACCCCGTCCTCTTCCGTCAGGTCAACGGGGTCAAGCCGGACCTCGAAGCCTATGTCCTCATATTCGGCCACAGCTTCACTCAACCGCGGTTCACCGGTCATGAATTGCCGGACCCATCCTTGTTTGGTCTGATCTTCTTGATCCATAACGGCAAGTATACTGCAACCTAAACCAATTTGTAAGAAAAAAATGGCTGGCGATTTCTCGGAATGCACCAATGTGTTTAATTAAGGCACAATATTCAGAATGTGTGCGTCCCCGCCCAAAGCGCCCGAATTCTACGCCCCATGTCATCGTTCATAATCACCCGGTCGGCTCTGGAGTCTTGAAGACCCCTGTCAACCATTCGCTCGAAAGCAAGCTCGCGCAGGATTTCCTCATAGGTTGCGTCTTCAGGCTGCTCCTGAATCACCTCAACCATTCGCACTTTTACTGTTGTCATGTTTCTCATCCTTCCCTTCGGCGAGCTATCAGGTTTCCAGGCATTTCATCAAAGGTCCGGCCATAGAGGAGGCGTCCAGCCCTCTTCTTTGATGTTCCTCCCCACTGTTTAAAGAAGAACGGCACGTTGGCCCTATGGCACTGCTCCTGAATATCGATCACCCAGGATTTTTCCATCGGCCTGGCCCCCGGTCCGCTTTCTCCGCCCAGGATGACCCAATCTATCCCGGCCAGGTCCAGGTCAGGCAACGGCCCCAGCAGCGGCTCCAATGATAAAAACCGCACTGCAGCCGGCACTTCTCTGAGATAATCAATTCGGGATACCCGGGAACTGTGCTCGACTGTCACGCCCATCCAAACATTGTCCGGCCAGAAAAGAGTTCCGGCAAGTTCGGCCAGCCGTTCCGCCCTTTTGGTCAGAACTTGAAATCTATGCCAGTATGCCTTGGCCATTACTCCGAACGTCTGGCTAATAAAATCGAAGGGAATATCCCGATGAAAGAGATCGCTCATGGAGTTCACAAAAATGGACTTCGGCTTCTGCCACTTAAGCGGCATGGGGAGGACATGCGGATGCAGCGTGAGTTCAAATCCATTGATGTAGTTAGGTTGCCCCATCAGTCTTAGCCGACGGGACATCCGTTCCGCATAACAATGAGTGCACCCCTCGCTAATCTTGGTGCATCCCGTGACCGGATTCCAGGTTGCTTCCGTCCATTCTATTTTCGTGCCCAGGCCCATAATTTATCCTCTATTTCCAGGGAAAGTAACTAGAACATTGTCTCCAAAGGTACCTTTCCTGTGTTTACCAGCGGTGATTTTGCCCTGCCCTTCCAGTTTCAGAAGTGCCTCTTTGTAATTCTTCAGAATATAGCGCGTATTTTCGCTATGTCGCTCATAAATCTCTCGCACCTTCAAGGTCTGTCCACTGAAACACTCAAGTAAAGCGCCCTGAAGTTCATCAAGCGGTTTTGATAATGGAAAGAGAGATAGCTGCTGGGGCAGAGAATCGGTGGGATTACATTCAAAGGAAGGGACACCTTGAGTTTGGCTTGTGCTTTCGCGGGCCATAATATCTTTCATGATTTCGTATCCCCGTCGGTGCTTACTGACGAAAATGAGGTGATGACTTGTTCGCTTACTTCGTTCATCTTTAAAAGCGAAATGAAATGTATAGTGTCCTCTAATATCCTTAATAGCCTGGCATAACTCTTCCATTATCACCAGCTCACGTTCACTGGGCTGTAGCTCGCCCAATTTTGACCTCAGAACTTTGGCTCGGTTCTCGCCAAAAATGGCGTTCAAATGTTCTTCGACCACCGGGTTGGCCAACCCCATGTTAATGCGGTTGTAATTAAAGAAAAAAATACAGTCGCACCCCCAGTCTTTCAGAACGGAGTTGACCAGACGAAGAGATAAGCCTTTGTAACCCCAGGGATCGACAAAGAGTAGTGTGGGCACAAGATGCGTCTCCTCAAACATCTTCACGATCCCTTCGCCTACTTCCTGGTTTATCACTTTTGGCTTGTATTTTAGCTTGTCGGTTCCTGACAGTTCCTCGATTGTTTTCTTAAGGGATCGGCAATTCGATAGGTCTATGTCATTAAAGATAAAGACTATGCGATCCGCAATGTCCTGCTTATTCATGGCAATGTCTATAACTTTTATAGGGGTTGATGGTTTGCCATTAGCATAACGGCCCGGGCCGGCATAGAGATCGATGTAGGCGATCTTCTGTGATTTATTAGGGTAACGTTTCCGAATAGCTATCATCACATTAGCCCAGGCGCCGAAGTACTTAGACACAATCCTTGCCTTAACACGTGACTGCTCCGTTTGTTCCCCAAAAAATGAATCTCGCGACATGGGTTACTCCTCCTATCACTAATTTAGGACCGAGATCGTTTTTGTCCCCTTCCGGGGCAACCACATCCACAAGAAATCTGTTTAATTTTAACCTGTTGACCTTCTGGTAGCGGCGCTCGATGTCGTCAGCCAGGGCGTAGACAGTAGTTAGTGATTCTGAGGGCCGCAGGCCGTTGGAGTCAAGAGATAGTATATAATGAATAATGAATTATTAATTCCTTGTAAAGCAAAAATATAATTAAATAGGTCCGGCGCCACGGCCCTCTCGTCCCCGGAATCCATCCGGACGAAACATCCTCAAACCTCATCCAGGGACAAAAATCGATGTACATTGCTCAAGAATCATGGTAAGGTGGCTCGATAGTGGTGCAGTCCGACGCCGAATCGCGGCCTCCCGGAATGGAATCTTCCCTGAATTAACCTCAAGAAAACCGCAAATGACTGAACCCCCTGACATAAACCCGGCCTCTGAGCCGGAACCTGATCTCCAGGCGCTGCAGCAGAAAATAGCCCTGCTCCAAAAGGAACTGACCGACCTTGGAGAGCAATACAGGCTCCTGGCCGACAGCCTCCTGGACGGCGTGTTCATTATTACCGATAGCCGGTTCGACTACCTGAATCAAGAGGCAGAGCGAATCTTCGCCTATCCCCGCGGCGCGCTCCTGGGTAAAAAATATAGCAAAATAATCCACATGGAAGATCTGGACCGGGTGACCCACCTTATCTCGGACCTGCTCCACCTCCGGATCAACCATGCCCACTTCGAGGCCAGAATAGTTACCGGCAAGGGTCTGGTTGTTTTTGTGGAAGTGGACGCCGTAGCCGTGGATTATCTGGATCAGCCGGCGGTCCAAGGATTGGTTCGGGACGTCACGGAACGAAAAAAACTGGAAGAGGAAAAGATCAGCAAGGAGAAACTGGCCGGAGTATTGGAAATGGCCGGGGCCACCTGTCACGAGGTTAACCAACCACTCACGGCCATCCTGGGGCACGCCCAACTGGCCCTGGAATCCTTGAGTCCGGACGACCCGATGTATGCGTCCTTAAAAATAATTGAAGAACAAGCCCGCCGCCTGGGAGAGATAACCAAAAAAATAAGTAGAATCACTTCCTATAAAACTAAACCTTACATTCCAGGCCATTCAAACATCATCGATATAGACCAGGCATCAAAGGGGTAGAAGTTCCTCCGGCCCACCGACATGTCCAGCTTGCCCCGCCTCACAGCATACCTCCCAGGAGACCTGAACATGAAAACAATCATGACCATTATTGCGAAAAACAGCATTATCCAGACCGGGATTGCCGGGAGCGCACGGATTCGGGGCCGTAATCGAACGCGGTGATGAAAAATAACTCTTTGATAGCGGGCCGCCACAACTCGTCCCTTCACCTTTTCGTTGCTAATTGCTCGGTTTTCAATTATGAGAAAGCATCAGAAGGATCTCACATCTATAGCCGGGCCTGGCCGTATCACCGGCCACCGATAATCACAAAAGGCCGCGGCTGACAAAAAGGAGGAGCGGGGCTCAACGCAAAGCAACTATGAAGATACGAAATTTATTAACCACTTTTGGAACATGGCTTATCCTTGGGTTAATGCTCTGGTATATCGTAGGCGATGTCCCGGGTGCTTCCCTGGTTGATAAGCTGCATTTTTTGGTCCGTGATTTAAAATTTGATCCCTGGCGGATAATTCAAATCAGCTTTGTTTATGGCGTCGCCCTGGCCATACCCTATGTCAATGGTGGGGGGATTGCCACGGCTCTCATGTCTTTAACCGGGTTGGTCGGCATTGTCGCCATCTACGTGTCCACTTGCCTGTTTCTCTCCCTCGACTATTTTCTGGGCCGATATTCCCCCATTCTGGTGGGACTATTCCAACGCCGGGTGAGTAGAATTTTAAATAAACGGCATCTGATCGAAGGCGAACAAATTCCGCCGCTTTTCCAATTGATGGAGATATATTTTCAACGAGATGAGACCGGACGGAAGATCCAAACCTTTCTCAACCGTTTGCCGTTCAAATTCAATCTAAACGAACAGAATATTATACTTTTATTACTGGTCCTGCCGGTTAACGTGCTTCTTGGCGCCGATGGCGGGATCGCCATTTTGTGCGGTGAACAGTCACGATTGTCTTATCGGACTTTTTTAAAGGTGGTCAGCTATCACCTGATCCCCTTTGCTTTATTCAGTTATACGATCCACCTGTACGTTTATTCCGGGGCCAAACTAGCCGCGGCCATCTTTGTCTTAGGCGGCCTGGTTTTATTGATTCTGTATATGTATTTCCCGGATAAATTGCGGTTGAGCAATTCCGGTTGGATGGTCGGGCTAAAGCGGGCCGCGGCCCTGTCCGGAGGGCTTGGCCTGGGCGTGACCAGTTTTGTTCTGGCTGTTGATTCGGTCCAGACTTTACCGCCGATGACGTACATGTTGGCCGCCGGATCTTGGGTCCTGGCCTCCATCATGGCTTTCTGGATTACCCGGCCGGGCTCCGTAACATCAAGCGTCATCGGGGTGAGCCACCACGGCTACTCTCTGGCCGAATGCGCCCTACCCGGCTTTATCTTAGCCATTTTGGCCGGAACCCTGGGAGATTATCCGTATCGGGCTTTTCTGGACTGCCTTGGCCTGTTCCTGCCCATAATGATCATCTTCGGCTCCTCCGGGCTATTCAGTGACTCAACCGTCGTCTATTGGAACGGACATGAATCGGAAAACAAACCCTCCGAAGAAGAAATCGAGGACATCAAATTTCGAGCCTGGCGGACCTTCATCGGTTTGGTCGCCTTCTGCGTTCTTCTTTTCCAGATATCCCATAAGGTTTACGACGGCCAGGTCTTTGCCGTCAGCCTGCTCGTTGTAGCCATCTTGCAACTGATTGGCCAGTCGACTCGTCTGGATGAACGACCGAGCGGCTGGTTTGGAACCCCGGCCCTGGTCATGAGCTGGGCCCATATCACGGCAGGGTTGCTATTGGCCGTCTTTTTTTGGCGGGTCAACCAGGTCACCACGCCGGCCACACACCTGGATGCATCCAGCTTGGTGGCCAATCCCTGGATAATCAGCGGCACAGTCTTGGCCATGTCGGCCACATTCATATTTTCGGTCCGGTTAAGACCCCCGGCAAGTCAAGGGACCGCCCTGCCCGAGTGGGACGGTCAGCGAGTCACAGTTAAAGAAAATCACTAACTGTTGTACTAAAACAGCAAACAAATTTCACATCTCCGGCCGGATCAGCCACGTTGCCGGCCAGGGATGACCACCTCGGCCGCAGCCGACAAAAAAAAGGGGCGGTGTTCACCGTAAGCGAAGATGAAAATAAGAAATTTGTTGACAACTATCGGAACCTGGTTTCTCCTGGGGCTGATGCTCTGGTACATCATCGCAGACGTACCGGGACACTCTTTCGGCCAGAAGATAGAATTCTTGATCCAGAACCTGAGATTTGAGCCCTGGCGGATAGTCCAGATCAGTCTTGTCTATGGTGTCGCCCTGGCTATTCCATATGTCAATGGCGGCGGGATTGCCACGGCTCTTATGTCCTTAACCGGGCTGGTCGGGATCGTCGCCACCTACGTGTCCACTTGCCTGTTTCTATCCTTAGGCTATCTCCTGGGCAAGCATTCTCCCATCCTGATGAATCTATTCGAGCGGCAGGTGGGCAAGATTCTGAAAAAAAACCACCTGTCTGATGGAGAACAAATTCCGCCGCTTTTTCAGTTAATGGAGCTTTATTTCCAGCGAAATAAGTTGGGGCGGAAGATACAGACCGTTGTCCATCGCCTGCCGATCAGGTTCACTTTGAACGAACAGAACATTATTCTTTTGCTGTTGATCTTGCCGATTAACGTGTTTTTGGGCGGAGCAGGCGGCATCGCTATTCTGTGCGGGGAACAATCTCAGTTGCCTTACCGGACCTTCTTAAAGGTGGTCTGTTATCATCTCATCCCCTTTGCCTTGTTCAGTTATACGGTTCATCTGTATGTCTATTCCGACGCCAAAATAGCCGCAGCCCTGTTTGTCTTAGGCGGTCTGGCCTTGTTGCTTTTGTCTATGTATTTCCCTGATAAACACAGATTACACAACTCCGGCCAACTTGTAGGATTAAGACGGGCCGCGGCTCTGGCCGGAGGACTGGGTCTGGCGATAACCAGCTTTGTCATGGCCGTCGATTCAGTCCAGACCTTGCCGCCGATGACTTATATGCTGGCCGCCGGTTCATGGGTATCGGCCTCGATCATAGCTTTCTGGATTAACCGTCCTGATTCCCCGACGACGGCCGGCATCACGGTGAACCGCCCCGGCCGCGCCCTGGCCGAATGCGCCCTGCCCGGCTTTATCGTGTCCTTTCTGGCCGGGACCCTGGGAGGTTATCCGTACCGGGCCTTCCTGGACTGCCTTGGGCTAATTCTGCCGCTCATGACCGTGTTTGGTTCTTCAGGGATATTCGGCGAAGCTTACGTCGGGTTTGGGAACGGAAAAGAAGCTGACCCCGAGCTTTCCGAACACGAGATCAGGGACCTCAAATTTCGAGCCTGGCGGACGTTCATCGGTTTGTTCGCCTTTTGTGTTCTTCTCTTCCATATTTCCCATAAGATGTTCGACGGCCAGGTTTTTGCCGTCAGCCTGCTCGTGGTGGCTTTCCTCCAGATGATCGGCCGTTGGACTAGACAACCGGATGAATGGGGTAGTCCTCCGATCCCGGGCATGGCCATGATCTGGGCCAATTTTGCCGTCGGCCTGTTGTTGGCCGTATTCTTCTGGCAGATCGATCCGGTCACTACGCCGGCGCTCCCCCTGAATGTAAAGAGTCTGGCCAGGCCCTGGATCATCAGCGGTACGGCCCTGGTCATGGTGGCCACGTTCATCTTTTCGATCCGATTGAGGCCGCCGGTTCGGCCGGGAACCGCCCTGCCCGCCTGGGATGGCTTTGAGTAACTAAAAATAGTCATGAGGGCCAGGCGTTTTTCTATAAATATCGACGTATTCAGCCTTACACTTTTTTTGTTGACCAAATGGAAAAATCAGATTCCAGACGGCTACGATCATCTAATCAGATTTTGAAAAAAACAAACAAAAGGAGATAGTGATGGAGGTTAAAGTCTTTGGCGTAGTTGGATCCGGCCAAATGGGGTCGGGCATCGCCCAGGTGGCTGCGGCGGCGGGATTAAAAGTGATCATGAGTGACATCAAGGAAGAGTTCGTCGCCCGAGGAAAAGGGGCCATTGAGAAAAGCTTGGACCGGATGGTTAAGAAAGAAAAAATCTCCGCCGCTGTAAAGAGTGATATCATGGGCCGAATTGCCGGCGTTACAGATCTGGCCGCCATGACGGAAGCCGATTTCGTGGTTGAAGCAGCGACCGAAAACCTGGCCCTCAAGCTGGATATTTTTAGGCAGTTGGATCAGATCGTCCGGCCCGGAGTAGTCTTGTCCAGCAACACTTCATCCATTTCCATTACCAAAATCGCTTCGGCCACCAAGCGGCCCGAAAAAGTCATTGGAATGCACTTTATGAATCCCGTTCCGGTGATGAAGCTGGTGGAGGTTATTAAGGGCCTGGCCACGGATCAAGAGACGTTGGAGTTGACTAATGCCTTGTCCCTCAAATTCGGCAAGACTCCGGTGGAGGCCAATGATTTTCCGGGATTTATCGCCAACCGGGTGCTTATGCCCATGATCAACGAGGCCGTTTACACCCTGTATGAGGGCGTGGGCACGGCCGAGGCGATTGACGCCGTGATGAAGCTGGGCATGAACCATCCCATGGGGCCTCTGGCCCTGGCCGACCTGATCGGACTGGACACTTGTTTGGCCATTTTAGAGGTTTTGCATTCAGGCCTGGGAGACCCCAAATATCGGCCGTGTCCCTTGCTCAAAAAGTACGTTGACGCAGGGTATTTGGGAGTGAAGACCGGCCGTGGTTTTTATAAGTATTAGAAAAGGAAACGAACGGTGATTGCCATTATTGACTACCGCGCCGGGAACTTGACCAGTGTGCTGCGGGCGGTGAACAAACTTGGATTTGAAGCAAAGATCACCTCAGACCGGAGGGAAATCCTGGCCGCGGCCCGGGTTATCTTTCCTGGGGTGGGGGCGGCCGGTAGGGCGATGAAAGACCTGAAAGAGTTGGGGCTGGCCGAGACCATTCGAGACGCGGTGGCCCAAAATAAACCGGTCCTGGGTATCTGTTTGGGCACCCAAATAATCATGGAATATAGTGAAGAAAACGACACCGAGTGCCTGGGGGTGATCAAAGGACAGGTCAGGTCGTTCCCTTCACCTCTAATGGACCAGGCGGGCGGGCGATTGAAGATCCCACACATGGGTTGGAATCGGGCCGTGCTGACCCGGCCTCACCCTATTTTTCAGGGAATCCCGCCGGAGAGCGAATTCTACTTTGTGCACACTTACTTTCCTGTCCCGGCCGACCAGTCCTTGACTCTGGCCAAAACCTTACACGGAATTGAGTTTGCTTCAGCCCTGGGGCGGGACAATCTTATTGCCGTACAATTCCATCCCGAGAAGAGCGGCCCTCCCGGTCTGACCCTAATCAAGAACTTTTGCATCTGGCAACCCGGCGAAAGTGCGCATTGAATCTGTGGCCGCATCCCGCCTGGAATACTGCCGCTGATAAGCCAGAACCTTTTGGACAAAGTCCCGCCGTACCCCCGGCGGGATACCATATCTCAACACCCTGACCTTCCCAATATTATATGCCGCCAATGCTGAGATGTGATCACCTCTAAAGGTGGTTAACAATCTTCTGTAATGCCTGGCCCCGGCTTTGATGTTTTGGATGGGACAATACACATCCTTCACACCCAAGGCGGCCGCAGTTCCGGGCATCAATTGCATCAACCCCTTGGCCCCGTAAGGCGAGAGAGCCCTGGGGTCAAATTCGGATTCGGCCTTAATTATGGCCCGAATGAGAGAAGGCTCCAGGCCGTATTTAGCTGCCGCCTGGCGGATGACCAGGTCAATGGCCGCTGACGGATCGGTCCCAACACTGGGGCTGAGTCGCCTGGCACTTTTTTTTCTTTTACCGTTTGACTTGGTTTTGAGCTTGCCGTTGATCTTGGTTTTGGTTTTGGTCTTGCGAAGGGATAATTCGGACTTTCGCTCGGTCAACTCCTCTAAATGAGCGGAGCCAACGATGCTTTTGGGGTGGTGTGAGCGGGGTTCATTGGCCTGGGACTTTACCGGAGACATGGTAAAGTGGCCGAGAAAGACAACCGGGGTAAAAAGAACAATAAGCACAAATAATTTAAGTCGATTAACACTAATATTCGCCATTAATAACCTCCTTTGCCGTGATTTTATTAAGCGGCTTAATGGTCAAGGAGTGTCCATGTATACTAGTTACCGTACCAGATGTCAACAGTAAAAAGGGTCGTTGTCAATTAACATATTAATATAGCTTGATAATACTACATGAAATAATAAGTGTGGATTATGTAACATAACACAATAACTGCATTTTATCACACAATTAGCATGTACCTTATTGATTATATTTATTATATTTTTACATTCATTCTATTAGGACGTTTTATGTGTTATATTAAAATGATGATTTGTAACCTCAAAGGGTCGCCGCTGGTATTGATGGCGACTTTCACGGTTAGGCTTTTTCTCCAATTCTTGACTAAATAATATAACGGAGCCACATCATATGGAAACCACTTGCGATATCCTGATCAAATCCGGTGCCGTCCTAACCCTCGATGGCCACGGAAACACTTATCAACCAGGCTACCTGGCCATCACTGGAGATGTTATCACCGATGTTGGGCCTGGGGAACCGCCCCCCCACCTGAAACCAAAGTATATTATCCCGGCCCAGGGCCACCTGGTTATGCCCGGTCTAATCAATGCCCATACCCATGCGGCCATGACCTTGTTCCGAGGCCTGGCCGATGATCTTCCGCTGATGGAGTGGCTGAACAACTACATCTTCCCTGGAGAGGCCCGACTCGATGGACACACTGTTTATATCGGTTCCCTACTGGCCTGTTTAGAAATGATCAAGTCCGGCACTACCACTTTTTGTGACATGTATCTATTTGAAAAGGAAGTCGCCAAAGCCGCGGAAAAGGCTGGAGTCCGGGCAGTTGTGGGTGAGGTCATCTACGACTTTCCTTCACCGAACTACGGGCCGATTGAACGCGGATTCGACTACACTCTAGAGCTTATCCAGGAATATAGGGGCCACGATCTCATCACGCCCGCCATTGAACCCCATTCCGTTTATACCTGCGGCGAAGACCTGTTTCTAAAAGCCATGGACATGGCCAGACGTGAGAATGTGATGATGATCACCCATCTGTCCGAGTCCGAGGCAGAAGTGGCCCAGTCGTTGGAACAACACGGCGCCACTCCGATCCGCCATCTGGAACGATTGGGCGTCCTGGGCCCTCACCTTTTGGCTGATCACGTGGTCGCCGTATCCGATGAAGAGCTGGACTTACTCGCGGAGCGGCAGGTCCGGGTGGCCCACAATCCGGAAAGCAATATGAAGCTGGCCAATGGAGTAGCCCCGGTGCCCAAGATGCTCCAGCGAGGGATGGCCGTCGGCCTGGGTACGGACGGCTGCGCCAGTAACAACAACTTGAATATGTTCCAGGAAATGGATATTACAGCGAAACTCCACAAGTTGGCGGCTAAAGATCCAACGGTGATGGGGGCCGGGGCAGTCCTGGATTTGGCCACCAACGGCTCCGCGGCGGCTGTTGGCCTGGCTCATCAGATCGGGAGCCTGGAAAAAGGCAAAAAAGCCGACGTGATTATTCTCGACATGGATCACCCCCACCTCACCCCGTTGTACAATCTTCCGTCTCATCTGGTCTATTCCGCGACAGGGGGAGAAGTAACTACAGTCATCATCAACGGCCGGCTGGTTATGGAAAACGGTCGGATCCTGACCTTGGATCAAGGCGCAATCATGGCCGAAGCCAGGGCCATCGGGGCCAAAATGAAGACCTGGCTGTAAGCCGCCATGGCCGGCATTAAATACGAAATCATCGGGAGATACTGATATGTTGGGGTTGGTGTACGACGGAAAATTATCACTGCGGGAAGTCCCTCGGCCGATCCGACCGGCGGGCGAGGCCCTGGTCAAGGTATTAATGAGTGGTTTTTGCCGGACTGATTTCGAGCTGACCCAAGGGTACCACGGCTTTTCCGGAGTGCTGGGTCATGAATTTGTCGGCCGGGTGGAGGAGGCGGATGACCACAGCCTGATCGGACGCCGGGTGGTCGGAGAGATCAACGTGGGATGCGGCCGGTGCGACCAGTGTCGGAAATTTGATGCCCGGCATTGCCCCTCCCGCACAGCCATCGGCATCCTGGGCCGGCCAGGTTGCTTCGCCGACTACCTGGTGCTACCTGAAGCCAACCTGCACCTGGTCCCGGATCAGGTCCCCAATGCCACGGCGGTGTTTACCGAACCGTTGGCCGCCATGGTGGAGATGCCCGATCAGGTTCACATCCGGCCGACCTCCCGCGCCCTGGTCGTCGGAGATGGCCGCATCGGGTTGTTGGCCGCCCAGGTGCTTCGCCTGACCGGGGCCGAGGTCCATCTGGTGGGGCGGCATGAAGACAAGCTGGACATCGTCCGCCACGTCGGTGTCATCACTCATCAGAGAGAGGGCTTTGAGGAAAAGGGCTTTGATGTCGTGGTGGAAGCGTCTGGGTCGGTCCCGGGATTGAGCACGGCGTTGGACGCCATTAAACCACGAGGCCTGATTTTCGTGAAAAGCACCCACATCAAGCCGGTGCTCCTGGACATGACTCGGGTGGTGGTGAATGAAGTGACTCTGGTGGGTTCCCGGTGCGGCCCCTTTGCTCCGGCCCTGGCCCTCCTCAGCCGGGGGTTGATCGAGGTTACGCCGTTGATCACCCGGGTTTTCTCCTTTCGGGAGGCCGAACAGGCCTTCGACTTCGCCTGGCAAAAGGGCGTGATTAAGGTGCTTATGCAGCATGAGGAGTAACGGGTTACGGGTTGGGTGTTGTGAGTTGCCGGTTGCTGGTTTGCTTTCCTGACAAGAGATTCCATTTCCGTTGACATTTTTTCTACAGTCATGATATAATTATAGTTAGCTGGGTTAAATGTTAATTTCTTTCATAGGGTCATGAAAATGAGAAGGACCAAACCAATCACTACCTCTGTCCGGCCTGAATTCCTGGCAAAAATTGATAAATTGGCCAAAGAGGAGGGCCGCACCCGAAGCGAGCTTTTGAGAGAAGCCTTGCTCCAATATCTTCATCAGAAGGAGTATCCCAGAACCGATAGTGATGATTCCTCTATCTTTGTAAACTATATGCCCAAGAATGTGCCGGAAGATCAGAAATGGTTTTGGACTAAGGAGTGGCAGGAAAAGGAAAAAGAAGCTGATCGAGATATCGCCGAGGGACTAATTTATGGGCCTTTTGAAACGGTGGATGACTTAATTAAGAGTCTAGACGGTTTTAACGAATGATCCCTGTTTTCACTAAAGATTTCGGTCGTGATTACAATAGGCTGCCGGAGAGGATACGGAAACAGTTCAAAAAACAAATCTCCCATCTCTTATTAAATTTTCGGCATCCATCTTTAAACATCAAGAAAATGGAAGGCCTTAAAAATGTTTGGGAGGCTCGGATTAGCGCCGGCTACCGGTTTACTTTCAGAATTGATGGTGAAATATGCACGCTAAGGAGAATTGGCAAGCACGATATCCTAAAAAATCCCTAACCTCCTCCCCTTTCCCGTTCCATCTTAAATTTATCAGATCTCTTGTAGCCCCATCCAATTTCTTCTCTTACCTTTCACCCCGAACAAGTACATTTTGACCCGGCCGGAAGTTGAGTTCATCGTTGGAAATCCGCGACCAGGAAGGTGTGGTCGGAGGGTTTGGGCATCCGCCGTGGTTCTAAGTCCACAAAGGCGTCGGTGGAGCATTCAGCCAGGGGCTGGGTGGCCCAAATATAGTCAATCCGCCAACCCAGATTCCGGTCGACCGATTTGGGCAACCGATAATCCCAAAATGTAAAAGCCCGGCCATCCGGATGGTGACGGCGAAAAACGTCCACCAGGCCCCACTGGGCCACAGCCTTCAAGGCCGCCTGCTCATCGGGATGAAAGCAGACCTGCCCGGCCATGCGCTTGGGATCGTAAACATCCTCATCAGTCAGAGCCACGTTTAGGTCTCCGGCCCAAACCAGGGGTTCTCGGGGCGAGAAATCCGTCTGGAAGTATTCCCTTAATCGCTTAAAAAAATTAAGTTTATAGTCAAAGTGAGGCGTGCCCACCTCTCGGCCTTGAGGAATATATGTGTTCACCACACGAAGGCCGTCCACCCGGACGGAGAGTAAACGGACATCGGCCTCACGGTCATCTCCGCCGAGCCCCCAACTGACCTCGTCGGGTTGGCTCAAACACAGGACCGCCACTCCATTATAACTCTTTTGTCCTTTAAAAACAACCTGGTAACCGGCCTGGATGATCGGCTCGACAGGGAAATCCTCATCCTGGACCTTGGTTTCCTGAAGGCACAGGACATTGGGTCGGTGTCGGCTCAGCCAAGCCAGGATAATGTCCAGTCTGGCCCGAATGGAATTGGTGTTAAACGTGGCTACCCGGTATTTCACGGCTGTCTCCTAAAAGATGTTACAGCTTATTTTACGAGTTGTTCCGCCTTACAGGTCTCCCTTTTGATGGCCCGCAAAAACCGTTCGGTGAGTTTGGCCTTAAAGGCTTCTCGTTTGACGTCGCTCATCCCCTTAACATCAACGGCCCCACCGGCAATGGTGGCGTGCCCCCCGGCCGAGCCTTGATGGTGAGTGATAATCTGGGCCACCCTTCCGGCCGAGGTGCGGCGTTGATTGGTCCGAATGGAAAGAAACAGGCGGTCCTCAAAGCAGCCAAAGGAAAATGTCCAGCGGACGTTCTCCATCTGGAGGAACAAATCGGCCGTGACTGATACCACGTCGGGATATTCCAGGTCCCTCAAATCACAAATCACCGCGTCACCATATATGACCATGTCGGTAATGGCCTGGTTCATGCTGACGAAAAAGACACGGGGCAAAGTGGGGTGCTCTATCTTGGCCAGGGTCTTGAACAATAGTTGGGGATACAAAAACATGGACGATTTGATATCGGCCTCGGTAACATCCCGCCCCAGGTTCTGAGTGTCGGTCTTGATTCCGTAGTAAAGGGCCGTGGCCAGCTTCTTGGTGGGCTTGATCTTGGCTTTAATCAAGTATTCGGTGATGATGGTCGAGGTGCTGCCGTACTTGGGACGAATATCCACGAATGAGAGCCCCTTGCAGGTCCTTTTTCGGCCATGATGGTCGATGACAATCCCGACCGTGGCGCCTTCCGGTAATAATATATTCCCGGCGCCGGGCTGTCCGTCCACTACGGCCACAAAAGGCCAATCCGCCGGATCGAGAGTCTTGAGCTTGACCAGGCCGATCTTTAGCGATTTGACCATGGCCTTGTTCTCCGGCCGGGCTATAATCCCGCTATAGGCAATAACGACTTTCCGGCGCCATTTAGTCGTGAAGAGCGTTTTAAGCCCCTGGGCGCTGGCAATGGTGTCGGGATCCGGATTATTATGCATGACTATCAGAATCTTCGGCTGTCCGGCAATGGCTTGTTCCAGTTTTGCCAATATGTTATCCATGGTTTCAGTCTATCCCCGTGATGATCTGATATTCAACGTCCTTTTTTCTTCTCTTCGAGAGAAATAACCACAGTCACCAGCCCTGGCTTGGGTAAGTCGTGGTACGTATCTTGTTTGACCACTGCGACCGCTCCCTGTTTCAGGCCCAATTCCACCCGGATCCCGCCCTGATCAGGCTGCGGCTCCGCCCGAAAAGTAGAGACCACATGGGATTGGGGATATTGCTGGGGCTTTGGTGGAGTAGCCTTAATCTGAATGGGTAATTCGATAATGATCCGCGTCGGATTTTGGAGCGAAGACACTTTCGGGGTATAATTGCTGCTAAAAATCATTCTTAATTCGAACACGTTTTTCTGACTCCAGGGGATGATCTCTTGGAGCACCGGCTTGCCGACCGGGTCTGGTTCCGTTTTGGCCCCTGTCGCGGCTTCGGTCAAGGCGGAGCTGAGCCAGATACAGGGCCCCACAAGAAGGATGATTAGCCAGATGATATTTCGTTGAAACATGCTTTCTCCCAAATGCTGTTTCCTAGTTTGTTCGATGATGGACTCAGGAATGACCACGTCAGGTTGCCAGGATGCCCCTGGTCAGAGATAATACATTAATTAAATTATTGTTATTTAACATTGTGGCCGAGTATCTCGGGCCAAACCAGGGTTGATTCCCAGCTTGGTTAAAATAAGCATATTTAACTAAGAAAATCAATAATGAAAAAATTAAACCAGAGCCTTTTCTGCGGACCTGGGCGCAGACCTGTGGCTATATTTATCTGGGCAATTCTTTTTTTGGACTTACGCCACGATTTTTGAGGTCTTGTATTAGCTTTTTTTTGACAATCGTGTCATAATAATTTAATCTTAAGTTAGAATGTTCCGGAGAAATGGATTCTTCCTGTCCGGCAGATTACCTATCGGTCCCTCGTCAACGGTGCCGATCTTCCCTAACGAAATCTTTTAATGGATCTATGGCATTGTCATTATGGCAGAAATTCAAACCTACGGGGAATATTACCTGACCAAGAAAATTGCCACCGGTGGCATGGCCGAACTCTACCGCGCCCGCAAAATCAGCCTGGAAGGGTTCGAGAAGATCCTGGCCGTAAAACGAATCTTGCCCCAATTCTGCCAGGACCAGGAATTCATCACCATGTTTATCGACGAGGCTAAACTGGCCGCTCAACTCAACCACCAGAACATTGTACAGATTTATGACATGGGCAAGGTGGCTGGGACCTATTTCATTGCCATGGAGTTTATCCTTGGACATGATCTTTGGAGCATTGCCAAGACCGGCATCCAAAACAAAACCAGTCTGGGCAAGTCCAATATTTTGTTCATCATAAGTCAGGTCTGCCGCGCCCTGCAGTATGCCCATTTTAAGAAAGACCGCCAGAACGAACCATTAAACATCGTCCACCGGGACATCAGCCCTCAAAACGTTTTAATATCCAACGAGGGAGATGTCAAGCTGGTAGACTTCGGCATCGCCAAAGCAGCCTCAAGAAGCAATCAAACTCAGGCGGGATTGATTAAAGGAAAGCTGGCCTACATGTCCCCGGAGCAGGCCATGGGCAAACCCTTGGATCATCGGTCAGACATTTTCTCTTTGGGGACCGTGATGTACGAACTTTTGACCCAAAGGCGACTATTCTATGGTGGCTCAGAGGTCGAAGTTCTGGAAAAAGTTCGTAAGTGTGCCGTCTACCCGCCCTCGCGATTGAACCGCGAAATAGACCAGCCGTTGGAAGCCATCATTTTTAAGGCCCTGGCCCGAGATCGAGAAGAACGTTTTCAAAACGCAGAGGCCATGCAAAAAGCGATTGAAGCTTATCTTTTTTCCGCCCAGCAGGCCACCCCACCTTCCACGTTGACTCTGCGGGAATATATTCACGGGATGTACGGCGCTGAGATCGAACAGGAAGAAAATGATATTCGCTCTGAACTGGAAACGGTTTCAAAATACGAAAAGTTCGTTGTTCCAAAGATGAACAAAACGGTCACTCAACAGGCTCTACCGGCTGGAGTCGGCAATTCGGAGATGGCCACAACTCGAGTGGTTATTGTAACAGAGGAAAGTGGTGGAGAGAAACTGGCGGTCAGCCGACGGGTCCTGGTGTTGATGGGGGTCCTGGCTATCCTGGCCGTCGCCTACCTGTTCGGCCCCATTAGCAAAGGGCCCGGGCCGACCAGAGACCAGAAGGCAGCGCCCCGGCCTTCCACCTCCACAACTAAGCCGGGAACCGAGAAACCAAAGGCTCTCGCGGCCAAAATAGACACAGTTAGGCCGGATTCTGCCTTAGCTGCTCTAAAAGCCGAAGATTTTGCCGGGGCCGAAAAGAAATTCCAACAGTGGTTCTCCGGCCACCCCCAAGACAAAGAGAAGTATGCCTTAGATCAAGCCAAAGCAACAATTGGGGCCATCAATAATCAAGCCCTGACCCTGGATGCAACGCAACGAACCAGCCGCTACCAAGAGGTCGTTAATTCCCTGGAGTCCGTGATACAGAAGGACCCCAACGACCCAAGTCTGTATTATGAATTAGGCCGGGCGGCAACTGGGGCAAATAATTTCCCTAAAGCCATAGCCGCGTTGCAAAAGTCCATCTCTTTTCGGCGCGACTTTTTTGAAGCCCGCATGCAATTGGCCGCGATTTACTTCTTGATGAATAACTACAAGCAATCAAACACAGAATTACTGCAATTGAAACCCAAAGATTCAGCTCAAGCGGCGTGGTTGGAGACGAATCTGGGAATCAATTACTACCTCCTTCGCGATCATCAGAGGGCAGTGGAATATTTACGAAGAGCCATGGAAAACGATCCTGGAAATAACAAATTGAAAGTCCTCTTGACAGAACTGGAAAGCCGCCAAAAATGAGCTCTCTCCGAATGAACCCAAAGCATCACATCATTTTGATCTGTTGCGCAGCCCTGTTGGCCGGTTTAACGGTTCCTGCCGCTGCTGCCGACGATTCGCCGGCCCGCCGTCATCTGACTATGGGACTGATATACGGGATTAAGGGAATGCTCGATCGGGAGGAGGCCGAATACAAAAAGGCCATCTCTAAGAAACCGGACCTGGCTGAGGCCCATTTCGCTTTGGGTTACCTCTATGCACAAAATAATATGGGTAAGCCGGCCAAAGAGCAGTTCGAGGCGACCATCAAATATAAACCCAACTTCTCCCTGGCTTACTATAATCTAGCTATTATCTGCTTTTCAGAAAAAGAATCCTTTGACAAGGGCGTCGAATACATGCAACGGGTCTTTAAATTCAAGCCGGATTATCCCGAAGCCCATTTTGAGTTAGGTGTGGCCTTCGGAGGCCGTGGGGAACTTCAAAAAGCCATTGAGGAATATGAAGAAGCCGTCAAATACAAACCCAGTTTCTGGCGGGCTTATCAAAACATGGGAACCACCTATTTATTGATGCAGCAGTATCAAAAAGCGGCCTCATGTTTTAGGAAGGTCATAGAGATAAAACCGGATTCACCGGGTGCGCTGGTCAATCTGGGCAACATTTACCTGCAAACCGGAGTCCTGGCCCAGGCCATCGAATCCTATAAGTCAGCCATTGCGGCCCAGCCGGAACACCTCAAGGCGCACTATAGCCTGGGTATGTGCTACCGCAAAAGCGGTGACTCCTTCGCAGCCGTCGAGCACTTTTTTATGGCCGGTAAAATCAGCCTGAAGAATGGCGATAAGGAGGGAGCAAAAAAATGCCTGGAGGTCATCAAGGAAACCGATCCCAATTCTAGACATTACACCGAACTCCAGGACATGATTAATTCCGGAGTCTGATTAGCAGGAAGATAGAGCAGCCACCAGACGAATATCCCGGGATGGTGGTATCCTACATTAATGCTCTGTGGTCGGAATCGAGGTAAAAAAATGAACATAGAAGAGCTAAGAGAGACTATCATAAAAGAGCTTCCTCTGCTCATCAAGAATGACGAGACAATACGCCGGTATGTGTTGCAAATCTGCAGACCGGAATTCTCAGAAAAACAGGAAACCGAAAGCCGATTCGACCGAATGCTCAGGGAGCTGAAAGAAGACCGCGAAGCGAACACGAAGAAGTGGGAAGAGTGGCGGATTGAGGATCACAACCGCCAGGCTGAGTGGAACGCAAAGTGGAAGGAAGACAAAAGAAAGGACAAAGAACAACAAGCGGAATGGAATGCAAAGTGGGAAAAACAGCAAGTAGAGTGGAACGCAAAGTGGGAGGAAGACAAAAGGAAGGACAAAGAACAACAAGCGGAGTGGAACGCAAAATGGGAAAAACAGCAAGTAGAATGGAATGATAAGTGGGAAAAGCAGCAAGTAGAATGGAACGCAAAATGGGAAGAAAGCAATAGACAGTGGAAAGAACAGCAAGCAGAGTGGAACGCTAAGTGGGAGGAAAGCAAAAAAGAATGGGCAGAACAACGAGCGGAGTGGAACGATAAATGGGAAGAAAGCAAAAGAGAGTGGATAGAACAGCGAGCAGAATGGAAAGTTAAGTGGGAGGAAAATCAGAAACGCGGGGATGAGAGGTGGAGAGAGACTCAAGAACGATTTGATCGTAATGAGGCCGCGATTGAACGGTTAGGGAAGCGGCTCGACACCAGCATTGCAGGCTTGGGCGCCCGATGGGGCATCCGGTCTGAAGAGGCTTACCGGAATGGACTCAAAGGTATTCTCAAAGATTTCTTTCCGGGAGAAGTTATTAATATTACGGAATACGATGACGAAGGCTTTGTCTTCGGCCGACCGGATCAGGTGGAACTGGATATTATCATAAAAAACGGCCTGTTGATTATAATCGAAATCAAGTCGGCCATGACCAAATCTGAAATGTACACCTTTGAACGAAAAGTTCGGTTCTACGAAAATAAGCATCACGAAAAAGCGGCCAGAATCATCGTCATCTCCCCCTCGGTTGACGGCAGGGCACAGGACATCGCTGATAAGCTCGGAATAGAAGTCTATTCGTATCCCGACTCGATTACCCCGTAAAGAAAAACGAAATCAGATGTAAACCTTTACCGGGTACCTTCTAAGTTTTTCTTTTACAGCGTCCAGATAAACCGGACTCATGGCCAGGACGAGATGCCGGATGTGTAACTGGTCAATCAGGTCGAGTCCACCCACGGGCCGACCGTGGATCCGGGTGCCCCATACGGCCTGGTTCTCGTCGAGATAGGCGGTTATTTCTTTAGGATCAAATCCACTGAGCCAGGGGGCAAACAAGCCGGTCGAAGATAGACCGAAAATGGCAAAATTTTCAGCCCGGTCCCGGGCAGCCTCCCGAGCCTGATTAATAAGTTCTATCCCGTGCCGGGCCAAAGCTTCGTTCCGTCCGGCCACGGTCAAGTTCTCGTCAAAACAGTTTCCCAACCAGTCAAATGGGCCGTCGACCTTGGCCAAAGCCAGGAATATCGGCACACCCACCTCTCGGACACCCGTCACCCGAAATCCCGCGGCACCGGCCAGGCTCTTCAAGGTCTCTTCAGTAAACTTAGAAAGATGATCTATACAGAACATATCTCCAGGATTATAGGCAAAATTAGGCACCCGGAGAAACAAATACCCACTCGGCTTGAGTGATCGCCAGGCCCAACGCAACAGGTCCAAGGGATTGGGTACGTGTTCTAATACGCCCAAGCCCACGACCAGATCGTAGGCTTCCGCGGCCGCCTCAAAGGCCTGATAACCCAAGGGGATGACTTGAGCTTGGGGCAAATTGCGCCGTAATGACTCTAAAACGGCGCTGGGCTCCAGGGCGGTGATGCTCCACCGGGGGAATCCGGCGGCCAGGTGAGTCAGGAAATGACCTTTACCCGCGCCCACCTCCATCAAGGCTCCATTCTCGGCCAGGCCGATCATCTCCCGTAACAACTCATAGGACCGCCGGGCCTGAGACATATCGGCCAGTGGAGTGAAACTCTTCACCTCGGCCTCTTCCCGGTGCATCATCAAGCGATAAGTATGACGGTAGAATTCGTCCGTGTCGCCGCGGGTCCCGGCCGCATTATAAATGAGTCCACATCCTCGGCAGCAACGGTTATCGATGACGGCATAGTTAACGGCCATAAAATCGGAGGTGACCGCCGGCCCCGCATATATAGGATACAGCGGCTCATGACGGTCTGATCCACAGACGGGGCAGGTCGGGTTAATCTCAACCATGATTAATCTCCTTCACCTTTCCAGGCCAGGGCTTCGACCATTTTCCTGGCCAGGGAATTAACCACCGGAATCCGGTAGAATAATCGTCTGACTCCAGGGAGGGAAGGCAGGTTGGCGTTTTTGACCACCACTCGGGCCAGAACCCGGCTAAACCCGGCCCTGGTCAAGAAGGCATTCATCGTCCGGGGCGTCAGGTAAAGATTAAAGGGCCGTTCTTCCTTAAATAGCCATAATCCAAGATTGGCGTAACAGGTCGTCAGCCAGATCAGTCCTCCAGGTTTGAGCAGGCTATGAATATTTTGCAGCGCGGCCAGGGGTGATCTCATGGTGCTGAACACGTCGAAGACGGTCACCACATCAAAACTACCTTTTTCAAGAGACACGGTCGCCGCGTCTTCCTCCCGAATATCCAGGCCGTAATGATGCCGTCCATATCCAGCCAGGGTGGAGGAAATATCTGTCCCTTGGACCTGGAACCCGCGCTTCCGGGCCTCATCGATAAATATCCCGGTGGCACAGCCCACATCCAGTAATTTGCCCCCGCCAAAATTCCTCTCCCTCAGTTGATCCAAACGGAGGTTGGCCAATTCCCGTCTCCAGACCTCCCCTTGCTGGTAATGCTCAACAAAAGTCCGTCCGGACGGCAGACGCGTTTCCCCTTGCCAGCAAGCCATCCTGACCTCTTCCGGAAACATAGGAAACTGCCGGACCAGCCCGCAGGACCGGCAATGAACCAGTTGCCTTCCTGATTTTTTTAGTAATTTTATAGACGACCCGGACCCACAAAGGGGACAGGCAGCATAATTTTCATTCATCTTCAATTCACTTGTCACCGCCATAAGCCGGCATGCTGAGGAATAAACCAGACGTTGATTCGAGAAGGCCCAGGGACTACACGATCTAAGATTTCTGGCTGTTTCTCCGCCTCCGCGGCATTATACTTCTTCCTTTAATTATGGTCCGCGGGTATTTGTTTTGTCAATCCATCGTCCGAGGAGGAATATTGATCATCTTCATAGGAACGCCCCAGCGGGTGACAAATTTTGTCAGCCGGGTTCCCATTTTTGTTCAAAGCGCATAGGGGCAGGCGGGCAAACCGTGGCCCAACAGATCCTGCGTTCATCTAATTAGGATGGCCTAACGACGAATCTACCTGGTTTGCGTTTCTGCACCGTTGGCCTGATTATGGCACGCTTCCTGCAACTACAAAAGGCAAACGAAAGGTGAAAAAAAGACTTTTGTCAGCCGGACACTTCTGGCGTTATTCGCGTCGGAGACAAGGGGGATGATAAAGGTCCGGTAATTGTTGGCAATATTTTTAGAAAAATAACTTAACGATTCAATTCAGGGAGACCGGCAATGATGACAAAAGTCAAGAGTCACAAGGGTTTTACCTTGATCGAATTGATGATCGTTATCGCCATCATCGGTATTTTGGCGGCGGTTGCCATTCCTCAATTCATGGCTTACAAGATCAGTGCCAACAATGCCACTGCAGAAAGCGACGTGCGGACCCTCCAGACTGAATGTGAAGCCATCTTTGCAGACTGCGACTCTTACCCAAATGCAGTTGCGGCAACCACCGGACCGGCGACCATGCCCCTGACAACGCCTGATGCAACCTGTCCCTCGCCCCCCCGGCAGTTCCAATTGTCCAGAAATGTCACGTTAGCGCTTTACAACTAATAGTGTTATGGACGGAATCTTTCCCGAACTGGTGGTATTCAGCCTTAGCTATTGGTATTGTCCAACTGAAAGAATTAACACCAGTGCCGCACGCCAAATCCTCGTCTCCTTCCTTAGAAATACCATAAACACGTTAAAATTTCTCGCTGGGTTCTCCATTTCCTCTGCGCATTGCTTTTTACCGCAAACATATTGCCATGTTATATTTTTGCGGAGCCGGCGGAGAGGAAATATAGGTCATTTTCAAGGGGACGCCGGAGAAGGTGACAAATTTTGTCAGTCAGGTTCCATTTTTTGTTCAAAGCGCATAAGGGCAGGTGGACAAAACTTGGTCGATCGGTTTCTTCGTTCCTGTAATAGGATGTTCTAACGACGAATTTACCCAGGTTTGTTTTTTCCTGCCGTTGACTTGACGATGGCACACTTCCTGCAGATATAATAAAGCAAATAGAGTCAAAAAAAGATTTCTGCGTGCAGATATTCTTTTAAGTTATTCAATGCAAAGACTAAGGGGGGTGATAAAAGTCTGGTGATTGTTGTCGATAATGTTAGACAAAGAATTTAACAACAGAATTCAGGAGGACCAACAATGATGACAAAAGTCAAGAACCACAAGGGTTTTACCTTGATCGAATTGATGATCGTTATCGCCATTATCGGTATCTTAGCGGCGATCGCCATCCCCCAATTCGCGGCTTACAAAATCAGCGCCAACAATGCCGCCGCGGAAAGCGACGTGCGGAACCTCCAGACTGAATGTGAAGCTATCTATGCCGACTGCGACTCTTACCCCAACGCAGTTGCGGTGACCACCGGTCCGAATACCATGGCTCTGACCACCCCCACGGCTGGTTGTCCGAACCCGGCTCGGAATTTCCAAATTTCTAAGGGTGTCCAGCTTGTGCTTGGCAACTAACGATGTTCCAGCTTGAGCTTTTCAGAAATCACGGTATTCAGCCTTAACTATAGGAGGGTGCAAATGAAAAAATTAACAATGGTTCTGACCATCATCGGCTTGTTGGCCGGGCTTGCCACCTTTGTTTTTTCTCAAAATCTGGGCTATGGCATCAGCGGCGCCCATACGGATGGGACTAAAAACTGGAAGTGTACTACATCCTCGCCCACACTTTGGTATGTGACGTGCAGCAAGGGAACCGTCCCTACGGCGGTCTCTTCGACAAGTTCTACCGGTTGATAGCCTCTCGTTGCCGGCGTGTTTTGATAAAATTAAGTCAAGATCGACGTTACAACCAACCTGCTTCCGCAGCTCAACCGGAGGTAGGTTGGTTGAACTTTATCTGGATCACGGGCTCGGCCCATGAATCCAAATAACCTTTGACCCCAAAAACAGCCACATGCCTTTCATAGAAATTTCTGCGTCCTCCCAGGTGTGCTTAATGGCAGACAGGACAAATGGTGGCCATCGAATTTGAAAACCTGACTAAGGTCTACCAAACAGGGCTAAGAAAAAAAACATTTACGGCCCTGACCAATTTCTCTCTGTCCGTCGAGGAGGGAGAAGTTTTTGGTTTTCTCGGCCTAAACGGGGCCGGAAAATCCACCGCGATCAAGGTATTGCTGGGCCTGATTAAACCCACCAGCGGCCGCGCCACAATCTTCGGCCAACCCGGCAGTGATCCGGCGGCACGCCATCGCATCGGCTTTCTACCGGAAAATCCTTACCTTTATGACCATCTCAACCCCAACGAGCTCATCTCTTTCGCCGCAGGCGTAGCCGGAAAAAACCGCAATCAGGTTATCAGCCGGGGCCGGGAGCTACTGGAGCGTCTCAGTCTGACAGAAGTTATGACACAACCCGTACGGCTTCTTTCCAAAGGGATGACCCAGAAGATGGGCTTCATCATGGCCATCATTCACGATCCGGATGTGATAATTTTGGATGAACCGATGAATGGTCTGGATCCCCTGGGGCGTCGTATTGTGGCTGATATCATCACCGAACTGCAAGCCCGGTCCAAAACCGTCTTCTTCACCTCCCATATTCTTAATGACGTTAGTCGGCTGTGTAGACGGGTGGCCATCATTCACCGGGGTAGTCTTCATTATCTGGGAAGGGTCGATGAACTCTACGACGGCGCATTTCGCTATCGCATCCGATTGAAGGGACCAGTGTCCGGATTAACCGGCATTTCGGCCCTTGTTACGGGGAATATGGAATTCCCGGAGTTGCTCTGTCCTCAGGAAGATCTTATCCCGACCATTGAACAAATCAACAACGCTAAGTTCATGATTCTCTCTATTGAACCGGAACGGGAAGAGCTGGAGGATGTCTTCATCAGGATTGTCACAGAAGGACAAAATGAACCGATTTCCTAACATCTACCACCTGGCTGTTATAACCTTTAAAGAAGGTATCCGCGACCGGGCTCTTATCGGCGTCTTCATTATCAGTGTAGTGATGATGGTTATGAATGTCGCCTTCATTAGCTTTTTCATGCGGGATTTGGGGAAGGTATCCGTTGATTTGGGCCTATCCACCGTGTCTTTGGCCGGGCTCGTCCTGGTCTTGTTTATCGGACTCAATCTAATCAGCAAGGACCTGGATAAGAAAACCATCTTCCTCATCTTGAGCCGGTCCATTTCCCGAAGCCAGTATCTCTTAGGAAAGTTCGCCGGGCTGATGGGGCTCATCATTATGTCCATGGCCATTATCGGCCTGGTCTCATTTTTGTCTGTTCTCCTGATTAAATCCTTTCTGGCCGGGGGGTTCTTTGCCAAAAATTTTTCATGGTGGACCTTTTTCCTGGCTTGGGGAATGTCGGTGGTGTCGTTAATGACCCTGACGGCAGTTGGCTTTCTGTTTTGCACCCTGACATCTCATGTTTTTGTGGCCATGGTCATTACCTCCATGGTCTATTTGATCGGCCAGTCTCTACCTCATATCCAGGAACTGGTCCTGGCCCGGCAACAGGTCCTAAAGGTCTCCGACACCATGAAGCTGATTATCCAGATTCTATATTATATCATGCCGGATTTCAGCCTGTTCGATCTCAAGCTCCAGGCCGCCCACGGGTTACCGGTGGATCCAGCTCACATTCTCTGGGCTGTCCTTTACGGCCTGGTCTACACCACAGTTTGCCTCTGGCTGGCGGATCTTGTTTTTAAGAAAAAGGAATTCGTCTAATGAACTGGCGGTGGGCAATCCTGATCGTTATCCTCCTGACTGTTCAAGCCATAAGCCTGACGAAGTTAAGGGTATATTATAAGCAGACGGAAGACATCCAACGCACCATTCCATTACCGCCGGAAAATTTTCTTAAACTCATCAGGTTGGAATTTAGTGGACTACTGTCTGACATTATCTTCATCCAGGCCCAGGAGACGTTGGGTAACCGCAAGACCAAAGAGATAACCCCCGAGACGGCCGGTCAGGTGATGTCTCTGATTGAGCGGACTGTGGCCATCGATCCATATTTTCTTGACCCATACTATCTGTCCCAGGCGTTTGTTTGGTATTCCAGAGGGCCGGATGAAATCAGACGAATCAATCAGTTGTTGATCTCCGGGGCAGGATATCGCACCTGGGACCCGGATTTGCTTTTCTACGCAGGGTTCAACTACTATTTCTTCTTAAAAGAATACAGGCAGGCAGGTGACTTGTTTAGTCAAGCCGCCAAAATCCCCGGGGGGTGGACCGGGCTGGCCGGACTGGCCGCGAAAATGTATCAGAAGGGCCGTGACACAGCGTCCGGCATCGTCCTGCTTAAGAGTATGCTCCTCAGGACTACGGATAAGGAAATTCGTAAATATCTCGAAATCAGGTTAGACCAGTACCAAAAAATGTATTATTTGGAATCGGCAGTTAAAGTCTACCAGGAAAGATTTATGATTCCCCCTCGGCATATAGAGGAATTGGTCGCCGCCGATATCATTCCATCCATTCCCGTCCTCCCCAAAGGACAAAAATTTTATCTGGATATCCAAGGCAATGTCGACATTGAAAAAGAAGCTGCTCCCAAAAGCAAGAGCATTGACAAGTAGATTTTCCATATTCCTCCCGTATACCCTGATCACCCTCTTGGCCGCCATTGCTTACGCCCCGTCTTTCAACGTCCCATTTATATTTGATGATATAACAAACATCTGCGATAAGGCCATAATCTATAATCCGGGAAGCTTGAAGGATTTCTTCTTCTCCAACCGGCCGGTGGCCGATCTGGTCTCCTGGTTGAATTACCAAACAGCCTACCTGAATGTAAAATGGTATCATCTCACTAACCTGGCCATCTACTTGATTACCGGATTCATTTTTTTCCACATCTTGGTTAAAACGATTTACCGGGAAGGACTGCTGGAGCGGTTGGGAAGCCGGCGGGACTGGGTCGCGGTTATCCTGACTCTGCTTTTCATGGTCCTGCCGGTCCATACCCAGGCCATTACCTACATCGTCCAGGGTCGCATGACCGGCCTGGCCACCATGTTTTATTTGGCCGGCCTGGCATTGTTTATGGCTGGAGTGGAGCGCCGGGAAGGCTACCGAAGCCGGCTTTATTACCTGGGTTCCTGGTCTAGCTTGCTGCTGGCCATGGGGAGCAAAGAGATCGCCATTACTGCCCCGGCTATGATTTTATTGTATGATTTGTTTTTCGTCTCCAGATGGGACCTGTCACGCCTGGCCAGGCGGAAATGGGTTCACCTGGCGCTGTTTTCAACCATTGGGTACGTTATCTGGCTCCAGTTCCATTTTAATTATGGTCCATCCGTCGGAGTGGGACTAAAGGAGGCTTCTGCGGCTTCCGGGACGATCAGCGTTAAACCATTTAATTATTTGATAAGCCAGTTTGAAATAATCATATATTACCTTAAACTACTGGTCTGGCCCACCGGGCTTAGATTGGATTATTATTGGCTTCCGGCCAAAAATATAACCGAGTTTAGGGTCTGGGGGAGTTTCCTCCTCATTCTCGGTGCGGTCATCTTCGCGGTCAGGTCATCCAAACGAAACCGGTTAATGTCGTTTGGCATCTTCTGGTATTTTATCACGTTATCGCCCGAGTCCAGCTTTATCCCCCTGGCCGATCTTGTTTTTGAACACCGAGTCTATCTGCCGTCGGTGGGGTATATTTTTTTTCTGGCCGGGTTGGCCGATGCACTGCTCCAGTTGCCGGCCGTGACAAGGCGCCTTAAAGTGGTATTGACGTCGGTCGTCTTGATCCTGACCATCTATTCCGGGCTGACCTTTTCCAGAAACCTGATGTGGACCGACCCGTTAGCCTTCTGGGAAGATAACGTCGCTAAATCTTCCGGTCTTTTTCGTCCACTGAGCAATCTGGGAGCCATTTATTTAATCCAAAATCGGGTTGAAGACGCCCGGCGGACCACGGAACAGGCCGTATCCGTAAAGCCTCATTCCATCGCTTTGTCAAATCTGGGTTTGATCTATAGCCGCCTGGGCCAACCACAACGAGCCAAGGCTATACTTGAGCAGGCCCTAAAGATGAACCCTAATAACGCTGGTGCCTTAGTCAATCTGGCGTGGGAAATACACGAGCAAGGCGACACCCGGCAGGCCATTGAGGTGGCGGAAAAAGCCATAAAAAATGAGCCGCGGCTAACCAACGCGTATGTTGCCCTGGCCAGGATGTGGGTGGCGCTGGGATCCGAAAAGAAAGCCGTGGCGGTGCTGCGTCGGGCCCTCCTGGTGAACCCCAAGAATCATCTAATCTTTGACGAGTTAGGCCATACTTACAAAGACATGGGGCTGATTTCGCAAGCCAGGGAAAACTTTTTGAAAGCGATTAAGATCACACCCGATTTCAAAGAAGGCCGGATCGCCTTAATTGACATCTACAAGTCTGAGGGTGATGTCCTCTCCGCCGTAAAGGAATATTTGGCGTTGTTGGGATGGATGCCGGAAGACGCCGACGTCCTCAGTGGCCTGGGGGCAATGTACATTTCCATGTATGAACTTCCTCAGGCCGAAAAAATCTTGCTTAAGGCTTATAAATTGCATCCGGATCATCAAGAAACGACTTACAACCTGGGGACATTGTATTTCACGCTGGGTCAACTCGATTTGGCGACAGAATTATATCTAAAGACATTAACTCAGATTACTACCCAGGAAAAACTGAGCGAAGTTCTAAATGCCTTGGGATTGTGCTACCTGCACACTGACCGGCCGAAAGAATCTCTGGGCTACTTTGCCGAATCAGTTGATATTTGTCCTAATAACCCTGAAACCCACTTCAACTACGCCTTGGCCGCCAGTATCTTAAATGATTACCGGATTGCCGCAAAAGAATATCGGCTGGCCCTGGATCTCAACCCGAATCACCAGGGAGCTAACCAGAATTTGGGGATCATTTATAGCGACTACTTATACGACCCAGTTCTGGCCAGGAAATACCTCCAACGCGCCCTCGCCCTGGCCGCCCCCGGCCCGGATACGGAGGCAGTCAAAAAATTGCTCCGACAACTGGAAGTCCATGCCCAAGAAGCCGGATCCACTCTTTAGCCCCCAGCCAAGTTGGTAACGTGTTCGGACCAACCCAGGGGTTCAGTCCAATGCTGTTGAATTAATGGTGCGGCGTTAAGATTTCTCGCTTCGCTCGAAATGACAGGGAAGTAGACCATCTGGAATGGCTATGTAAATTTGTCATTCCGAACGAATGTGAGGAATCTTATCACATCCGAAGATGGTCAAGCCGCACCTTAATTCAACAGTATTGGGGGTTCAGGCCGGATGGCGGACCTGCGTTAAGAAGCCTACCCCCGGCGGCGATAAGCAACCGGCGCAGGCGGAGAGTTCTCAACTAAGTGATTGTGGTGTAGGTGGTCGTGGTGGTCGTGGACAC
Source organism: Deltaproteobacteria bacterium (assembly GCA_015233055.1). Lineage (GTDB taxonomy): Bacteria > Desulfobacterota > JADFXK01 > JADFXK01 > JADFXK01 > JADFXK01. Next base: position 10,075 of record JADFYN010000005.1, on the reverse strand, counting down.
GGTGGTGGTTGACGAGGTGACCGTTGTGGTCGTGGTCAAGGTGGTGCTCGTACTGGTGGTGCTGGTGCTGGTGTAGTTTGCCGAGGTGATGAATGACCAGACTGCGCTCATTTTTGAGTCTTGTCCGTTCTTCATCTTGATCCGCCAGTAATATTTAGTATTAAGCTGGAGATCACGAACCTCCTGGGTATAGCCGTTGATATTGGGGATAACGTCGGCATCAAGAAAAACATTAGGATCCGTGCTCCATTGGAGATCATACACCGCCCCATAGGGAACATTGGTAGGATAAACAGACCAGGCAAAGTCCAAGATGCCGTTCGGCAAGAGGTCCACCTGGTCTTGGCCATTCCGGGGATAATAGGGACTGACAGTGAAATCATTCAGGGAATTATCATCACCGCCACAAGATATATTGAGCAGCGGCAAAGACAACAATAAGATTAATCCGAACACGATCGGGATCAAACCGTGACGGCGCATAAGATCCTCCTGGTTACTTATAAAGTGAGCGATTAACTTTCAGCGGTCATCGTTCAAACGAAAACAACTTGTTAGGAATGTTTCCAGGCCGGTTGCATCAAGGCCGCCGTCTAGTTCTCATCGTTTGTTTTGCTGAGTATTGATCGCTGATCGGCTACCACCGCCAGCCCCTCACTGAACTGGATCCGGTTCCACCAGGCATCATGCCGGCATCATGGGCCAAAGTCGTCGTGGGTGAATCTGCAACCGGGACCATCACCGTGGCAAATCGGCCCGACGTCCAGTTGCTGACGGCTCTGGTGTTCAGATCGGTTCTGGTGGCTGAGCCTGACTGGGCTGACGGAAAGTTAAAGGTTAATGTCGCCACGTGGGGCTGGTACACGTCCAACCCGTTAAAAAGGGTTTGAGTGGCCGCGGCATCGTAAAAGGCTTCACAGGTGGATCCAGTGGTGCTCGACAGAATCATCATCCCGCCGCTGGAGTAACTTTGGACGTAAAACCTCCCGGTGCTCCCGGGCACAGCCCATATGCCGTCAGTCTTAGCCGCCGGCGAAGCGGTGTCGGCAGTGGCCTTGGTTAAGCTCATGCTTCTTGATGTCCCGGCTTTTAGGTCGGTATAAGTCAGGTTGGCTGCTGCAGGTGAAGAGAAGTTAATGACAAAGCGAGCGACGGCGCCCGAGATGAGATCCGTCCCGTCAAAAGTGCTTGATGCGAACGTGCCGTCGTAACAAGGGATGATGGCTTTCCCGTCGGCGCTGAGGATGGCGATGGCCGACCCGGTACTATATGTTTGAAAATATAGTTTAGACCCCTCCGATGTTTGCCAGACTCCGTCAGAGCCCGGAAATCCCCCGGAATAATCTGGCTGGATACCGATAACGATTTCCTGGCTGTTGACTTGCCAATTGTACCCACCTGCTTGAAATGGGCTGTTGATATTGTAATACCCGTTGTAACTACCAGACCAACCGTAGTTAATATGGACCATGTCCAGAGTGCCGGTCTGGTAGCCGTCGATCACCGTTTCGTGCCCGTCCGTTGAAGTGAAAATAGAAAAGACTACGGGCCGGCCCGCGTCGATTTCGTTCTCTATGTAAGTGAGCCAGGTCTGATAGGTGACATCTTGCCGGTCGATAAGCTGCATGGAGTTCTTATAATGAAAATATTTACCTAAGACCTCATTGGCGTATAGCTCACTGCCCGTACTGGACAATCCATAGTCAGAGTCACAGGCGACGCCCATATCAGAGATAAGACGGGCTACCGCGTCGATCTGGTCAGGAGTACTCCCCGAATTAAGGCTGGTCGGCATTCTTTCCCAGTAATAGGCGTGGTTAAAATTGGCCGAGAATATTTGTCCGTTTGAGGAGTAGCTATGGCTGCCGGTCCCCATGGACGGCCAGTTCCAGTAGCGCAAAACCTGGCTCCAGGCCAAGGCGACACAACCGGCCCAGGTGCTTTGGCCGTTGATCAAGGGGCAGTAGTTATTATAGGGGGCGCCCTGATCCCAGGTGGTGGTGAGTAGAGGTCCCTTGGTCACCGCTCTGGCCATGCCGGGCAAGAGGTCGGCCGCCGTCCCGGAGGTGGTCAACTGTTGCCAGGCCTGGGATATGACCGGATTAACGGCAGCAGCAGAAGCAGCGCGGGTTCCCACAGGCTGCTGTCCAAGTTGCCGATATATCGCGGCCAGTTCGGATAGGATCCACCCGGCCGGACCGCGATCACCCACCGAAAACTTGCTGGTAGTGGAATACAGGATAACCGGGCTCAATTGGTCATCTATGGGAACTAAAACGTGCCCTTGAGGGCTTAGCTCGAAATTGAACGCCACCGGTCGCCCGGCATAGTAGACTTGCTGTCCGGCGGCCACCGCGGGTACCTCGGATATTCCGGTGGCTGAAGTTCGAGCAGCTTTAAATTTGGCCCAATTCCTGGCGACCTGTCCGGCTTGCTCCAGGGAGACCGGGGCGGCGTACCCTTCATTATGACTGATTAAAACAATGGCGAGAAAAGACAGAACTAATACAAACGATTTAATAATCGATGGCTTCCTGTCCATATAACCTCCTTTTTGCCTCTCTCATTACCCCCAGGCTAGGTCGAAGGGGTGTAGGCCACAGCCCGCCCCGCAAAGTCTGAGCGACCCAGGCCAGTTGTTCAGGCGTGTCCACTCCCAGCGAGTGGAATTCAGTTTCGACAGCCTTGATCCGAAAACCATTCTCCAATACCCGAAGCTGCTCCAATTTCTCTGCCGCCTCCAGCTTTCCTTCCGGCAGTTGGGCAAAGGTGGTCAAGAAATGCCGCCGAAATGCGTAAATGCCCAGATGTTTATAGTATATCTTCGGGACATCGTTGCTTCGGAAAAATGGTATTCGGGAACGGGAGAAATAAATGGCCGAACCATCCTCCCCTAAGACGGCTTTCACGTTGTTAGGATTATCAATCTCCCGGTCGTCGGTTATGCCGTGGACCAGGGTGGCCATGGGTAAGCTGTCATCCAAAAATAAAGGGCTGACAACCTGCTCGATGCACTTTGGGTCGAACAACGGCTGATCGGCTTGAATATTGATCACAATATCCGTCTGGCGAAGATTCATACCGGCCACTGCCTCGGCCACCCGATCCGTACCGGACCGATGACCCTTCGCCGTCATCACCACCCGACCATTTGCCCGAATCACGGCCTCGGCAATTCTTGTGTCATCCGTGGCCACCAGCACGGCATCCAGGATGGGTGAAGAAGCCGCTCGTTCATACACATGGACAACCATGGGTTTACCGGCCAGTTCCGCCAAAGGCTTGCCGGCAAATCGCTTAGATCCATAACGGGCTGGGATTACGGCGACTATTTTCATAAATGATCCCCTTTATGTTCTGAGGTAAAGCAAGCAACAGCTCACATCCGTTATTTATTCATGAAAAAATATTGACAGCAGCCATAATCGCGCCTTTAAACCAGACTGCTAAACATAGTAACCAACAGACTTCTTACCTTCCTCTATGGAATAATCAAAACGAGTTACCTTGATGCTGCCGCTTGCAATTTTTTTTATGGGGTTATCCGGCATTCTGTTTATTATGTAAATAGCGAAAGATTGTAACAGGATGATAGATAAAAATTTATTCTTCAACAAACACCTTCAACCTTTCGTATTCTTGAAAAGTTCCTTTCAAGGAATCTGAGTGGCTTTGGTATCTTCCGTCCGAGAGGAGGCTATAGCGAGAAATAAATCGCCGCATATTAGTTACTTCCACGCAACCACGTCCTCCATTTGGAGAGTCGGCTTTGGCCAAACCATCAACTACTTGCTTTTCAAGTGTTCCTGTTTCTTGTATGCTCCTGAAAAAGAGTGGATACATGTCACAAGCCGTATTCAACATAAATTGCTTGGAACTGGGACAATAGGTTGGCAGATCCACTGGATGGATATTCCAAATTCCCTCTGAGTCAAAAAAGGCAACTCTAAATCTTGAGCCTGATTCTATTTCTTGAACCACGGTTTCAGGTGACTCTTTCTTATCAGAATCCCATATCAATTTAAGATTCTTTATTGGTATAAATCTATGTTCTTTATATCTAGACTTCGGCATGACCCCAATCGCCGCTGCGAACATATTGAAACTCAGAAAAATACTACCCATGTTTGTATAACAAAAACTTTGCGATGTAAGTTGACCAGTTACGTAAGTACCATGTTCATTTCTGGATTTAGCCCAAAATAAATTTCCGTTGGCTATCACATGTGGTAAATCATAACACTCCCAGTGTTCAGGAAAATTAGAAGGCATCGCCGGGTCTGGGATCATAAAAGTCCTCAGTGACGCTCCATTAAGTATTTCTTTAACAATATCTTTGTCTTCCGTCCGTGGTTGATCAATTATTTTTGTTTGATCAATGTTATTTATCTGGGGTATAGAGATTGATTTAGCAGCATTTTCTTTATGTAATGGCCTTTTTTTTATTTTGCTCATGAGGATCTCTCCGCTCCATACCAAAATACCGACTTGGAGTTAGATGTTTGATTTGGGGTTAAGACAACCCGAAATGGACGGCCTCACCGTGATGTTACGCCTATCTTAACCCGCCTGGCCTATTCCGGGCCCATTTCAATTTTCTTAAAAGCGACACTCAGGAACCTGTCATCATCTGGAGCGAGAACAGTTTTATGATGATTCCAGTCCGCATAACTCATGCGCAAATGATTGCGTCCAGGTTTACCCATAAAGACGAAAGAGAACTCTATATCGTCTTTTGTCGGTAACGGCATCTCTATCTGTCTATCGGCGACGGATATGGATAACTTTTGATCCGGGATGGAATTGCCCAGTCGAAGAGAAACCAACACCCGTTGCTCGGAAGGTAAATTAAATGTAATCTTGGTCTCGGGCCCAAAAGCCCAGCGGAATTTATTCTGGTCATTACCTTCAATCGCTCCCAGTCCTTCGGCAAAAATTTGCGGGCTATATGAGGTGACCAAGTCATTCTTTGTCAGGCAAGGGAGAAAGTTATCTCCATCCCAGTCGGTCGGGGCGTTGGGGCTGATCAGACGTCGTTCTACAAGCTCATAGATGACCATGTCTGGTTCATAGCTCCGGACCAGGCTTGGCTTAAACGTGAATCCGACGTATTTCCCCCAATTATAAAGTGAACAAACTTCAAAAGTGCGTTTGAAAAAGGGGAGCATGCCGATGAGATATGAGTCGCGAAAAAACAATATTTTTTGAGGATTTAATGGAGCCGAACGGAACAACTGGACCTCATTAATGGGAAATTCCTCAGGCACGTTCACATGGGGGAAGCGTGGTGTTACGATGACATCATTTTCCTTCAGTAAAGAGGTTAAATTGAGCATCTTGGCCAGATCCAGACCTTGGCTGGGTTTAATCACGAATTCAAAATCGTCCTTCTTAAGCACTTTAACGTCCGGGAAATACCTCTTTATCCTTTCCATCATGGCGGCATATCCGGCAAAAGCGCCATGGGCGTTCCAATGCGAGTCGGTTCTATAATAAACTTCTGCATAATTTTTCGCGGCCATTACCGCCGGCCTCAAATCAACCACGTCTAACTCCGGGTGTTCTTCTAATGCGTCCAATAACTGATCCAGTCGACTCGGCCCAATCTTCTTGTTCGCCCAACCTGGTAGATTTTCAGGATAAACTGACTGTTTATCCGGGACAATGGCGATAAGAAAAGGAATATTCATCTCGGACAACCAATCACATCTAGCCTTCATTTCCGAGATCCAGTCGTCCAATTCAGATTCGGTGAAAGGGCGAAGGCCGCGATATTGCTCGGTTGGAGATCCATTCGTATTGTAATACATCCACTTATTTTTACCGGCTATAACATCGTCCATCTTGGAAACACCAAGCCACAGTCGTACTTCGTTGAATAGTTTCATCAGATGGGAACGAAAACCGAAGTGGTCATTCAAATAAGAGTCTAATTCCTTTATATATCGTCCAAAATCTCGAATTTTAGAGGGCCGCTTCGGCCAAGGCTCAGGGGTTCGATTTTCAAATTTTAGAATATAACCTTCCGAATCCAAAACCAGATGAGCCACGATCGGCGCAAAAATACACAGACAAAATACGATCATATAGCTAATTTGAACTATTCGTTTTCTCATCTAGTTTACGCCCCGGGACATGTCACAATAATCCTTTGACCCCAGGCCGGACGGACCTAGAATCGAAAGTAAATAAAGGGATTGCTCGTACCCGACGCCAGGCTTGCGGCGGTCAAGGCCATAACCAAGGTCAAGCAAACAAGGCTAACTGGTTCAGCCAGTAGTTTTTCCCACCTGGTATCCCTTGCTATGGCGTTAAACCATCTATTCAGGACCGGCGCCCACGGCATGGAGCCGACGATGCCGCACATCAGGGCCAGGATGACATCATTTTCAAGATAAAATCTCGCTGGTTGCGTCGTGTGGCCGGCAGCTCCGAATCCAAACATGGTCTTTATATACCCCGCGGCCATTTGAATATCATTTGACCGAAACAACACCCAGCCTAAAATTACGACGACCATGACGTAGACATGGCGGACGAAAACCGGAAAACGAATTAGTATTTCTTTGAATCCCATTCTCTCAATGATTAGAAAGAGTCCGTAATACAGACCCCAGGCGATGAAAGTCCAGTTGGCCCCATGCCATAACCCACACAAAAAGAAAACGATAAGCAAATTTAAGTAGGTCCGGAGGTTGCCTGTCCGATTCCCGCCTAAAGGGATATATAAATAGTCCCTAAACCACCGGGACAAGGTAATGTGCCAGCGACGCCAGAACTCGGTTATGGAGTCTGAAATATATGGATAGTTAAAATTTTGGGGCACATGAAAACCAAGCATCAACCCCAACCCGACAGCCATATTGGAGTACCCCAAGAAATCGAAATAAATTTGGAGGGTAAAGCAAATGGCGCCAAGCCAGGCTAACGGCCACCCGAGCCCATCAATAGATGAATTAAAAATTGCGTCTGCCGGCACCGCCAGGGTATTGGCGATCAAAACTTTTTGCCCCAAACCGATGACAAAAAATTTTATCCCCCTGGTAAAATTTTCAAGGGATTCCGTCCTGGCCCGGAACTCCCGAAAAATGGTTTGATATCTTATAATCGGGCCGGCTACCAGTTGTGGAAACATAGTAATATAAGCCGATAAAGTAATGGGGTTCTTTTCCACCTCGGCGTCATGGCGGTACACATCGATAAGATAGGACAAAGCATGGAAGGTAAAAAAAGATATACCCAATGGAAGTCTGACCGGGTCGAGATGAAGCGGGCCTATCCTGTCAGGCAATAACATATTTAAATTATTCATAATAAAATTAGCATACTTAAAATAGATGAGCAGGCTTAGATTCACCATAATGCCAAAAGTCAGGGCCAGACGCGGAGAAATAAATTTACCCCGCGCAATCATCAATCCGAAAAAATAATTGATGGTTATAGAAAACAACAAAATGGCGCTATATTCAACCTCACCCCAGGCGTAAAAGACCAAACTTGCCAGCAGAAGAACCAGGTTCTTGAACCGGCCTTGAAAATATAGCAGGAAAAAAATAGGCAAGAAATAAAATATGAAAGATATGGAACTAAACACCATGCTGTGACTCCCAAGTAATCCGATGCAAGATGCCGGCCTTACTGTCATTTATTAATCTAAGCAAGCGTCAGGGGAATGGTCCCCCCCTGGGCATGTCTGATTCGGTACTGTCGGAATCAAGGCCGGATCCCTGCCTTGCTAGCCTCGCTACTATATATAGTCGCCGGGTTCTTCAAAAAGGTTACAGCCGTCCTAAGAAAAAGCGCATCTGCCGGGTGCTGAGAAATCTTGGGGGTGGCCGGCACACATGGGTGCTGTCCAGCCGCGCTGATTACTAAGAAAAGTCAGGTGCGGCCAAATCCAATATGCCTGAAATTGTTTTGAGGAGTATGCACTACGGCCTATGGGGTATGAGCATCCGTCGCCCTCAGCGTGAATGAGCCTAAAGCAAATCGCAGAGAATGCGCCCACCGTTTTTTTCACTGCAATCCGACCTCTAAACTGGTCATCTACTCAAGATCAAGATGCACGAAATTTTTATTATATATGCGACAGGAATATTTGTACATGGGGGTTGTTCTCATTTTCATGGGAAATTATCACACGAAGATTGGGAAATTATCACGCGAAGATGCAACCTTGTCCGGTTATACTTTGAACGGGCACAATTGCGCTTTTGAAGGCGCCTCCGGCCCCTCTGCGTCTATTGCATGGGCGCTGGAATTGGGCCAGGTTTGAAACACTCATTTTAAACATTTGTTTGATTCTGTCAAGATTCTTTTGGGTACTTCGATTATAAGATCAATAAAGGTAAGAGGTTATCCGTAAACATTCAGATGAAAGAAGAACCTGCCATGGCGGCGCCTGTCCTCATCGCACAGTTCATATAATAGTCAGCTACCTGTTGTTGAGATATTCATGGAACTATATCATTAAGTTACAAAAAAGAGAAACAAAAATTGAATTGATCTGCTCATATCAGAACAAAATATAGGCTGAATGAACCGGCGGTTAGGGGTCGGGAGATGATAGAAGATGGACGCGGGCGGGAAAAACCTAAACCGAAGAATTTTTTTTCAACCTTGAGGGGGGCTACTGTCCCCCCCATGTTGAGATAACTATTGGTTACGCCGACCATTGACGAACTCAGGCGGCGATGTTGACACTGCTTCCCTTGACCACGTTGCTCAATGTGGCTGCGGTCACCGTTCCGTTGGATTGGGCATCGTTGGTCTGATAGTGATGATGATGGTGGTGCCGGTGGTGCGTTTGTCCGGCTTGTTGGCCATCTTGACTCTGCCCAATATTCTGCGAGTCTTGTTTCAATGTGGACAATGCGGTTTGGATGCCTGTAGAGTCGCCCGCGGTGAGCGCCGTTTGGAGCGCAGTTATGTCATTCTGCAAAGTATTTTGAGTGGTCTGTTGTCCGGTTTGGCTCTGGCTGAGGTTCGGCATGTCCTTCTGCAAAGTGGCGAACGCACTTTTGGCTGAAGTTATATCGCCGGAACTCAGGGCCGTGGCCAGGGCGTTGAAGTCCTGTTTACGCTGCTGGAACCGACCAGATCGAGCGGAACTAAGAGCGTTCCCAAATGTCATGGCGGAATTCTGTGATCCATTTTGACTGGTCCCGACCCCCGAACCCTGCATGAACTTGGGCATATCTTTTTGCAGTGTGGCGAAGGCACTCTGGGCCGACGTGATATCTCCGGAACTCAGGGCCGAGGACAGGGCATTGAAATCCTGTTTACGCTGCTGGAATCGGCCCGATTGGCCCGATTGGCCCAGTTGGAGATACTGCGAGTACGAACTGTATGATGAGGACACTAAATTAACGGACATGATAGTTCTCCTTCTTCTGCGGAGCGCCAACGCAAAGTCTTGGGAGTGTTGTGGTGTAATTTGTTTATGTCATAACCCACGGCCTTTTTGTCTCAGCTTCATGCAAGAAAAATGCCCGTTAATAAATTTCTAACCTGTCAATTATTCTTTTCGCGGCCATATCCGGCGTCATTTTGAAAAGGCGCGTTTCTGGACTTGTGCTATTTACATATAAAACCATTATGATAGGTCGTCTATTCTCGAAATTTAAAAAATCTAAATTGTTGTTGTTTCCGGTACTCCGTTGAATCAATTTTAAGCGTCGAGACCTCATTGGGAAATAAAGGCTAGGCAGATTTTGCCGATGGACGGTGAGGCATTCCGAAGAATAGGCAGAGACCTGATGGGCCGGAATGCCTCTACCCGGAGGGCCCCGCCACAACCGTTTTTCTCTGATCTGTATAGCTGAAAGAACTGGTTGAGATCTTACTAAATCTATGGTATTAGTTATCAGCTTTTTTTGCCGTGGCGCGCCTCGACTCCTCCGACTGATGGAAGAGTTTATCGCTGATCTTCACACAAAAAATCGTAGGACTTTACTCCCTTCCAACATCAGACAAATCCTTTGGCCCGCTTTCTCGGCCGGGCCTGGGAGCGAAGGGCATCCATATGCCTTCAAAGAAATACCCCAGGTTAAGCGCCTGCTCATATCGGCGATGC
>JADFYN010000059.1:2288-14787 GCA_015233055.1 Deltaproteobacteria bacterium | reverse complement strand
TTTGAAAAACTTGTCATGATGGCTTGTTGTCAAAGTAAACCCCGGAACTAAATTTTCCTAAACCCGGTCTTTCTTTTTAAGAACAATATCAGGCGACAGTTTAGTTAAATAGTAAAACAGCATTATTTTATCACCTTGATTGGTTGGAAGTCAATATATCCGACAAATTGACGAATTCCTCCACTGACAGTGTCTCGCCGCGGCGGCGGCCGTCGATCCCGGCTTGTTCTAAAGTCTCTCTCACCATCTCCTTGGGCAGGCCGGGCAGATTGGCCCCAGCCAGGGCATTGAGCAGGGTTTTGCGCCGCTGGCCGAAAGCGCCTTTGACCACCCGTGCAAAAATCGCCTCGTTTTTGGCCCGCAGATTTATCGAAGGCTTAAAGATGATTTTGGTCAGCGCGGATGAGACCTTCGGCCTGGGATGGAATAGGTCTGGGGACAAATGGAACAGGGTCGTCACCGTGGCAAAGTAGGCCACCATCACGGTCAAGGCGCCATAATCCTTTCCTCCGGGTGAGGCCGCCAACCGGTCCGCCACCTCCCGTTGAAACATCAGGGTCGCTTCGGCGACGGCCAGGCGATGATCCAGGAGCTTGAACAGCAGGGGAGACGAGATGTAATAGGGCAGGTTGCCGATAACCTTGACCGGCGCCTGCAACTCGTGAGCTATCCTGGTGAAGTCATACTTCAGGGCATCTGCCTCAACCAGCGTGATGTTGGACGGGCCGCTGGAAGATAGTTGATCTCCCAGAGCCGCCACCAGGTCTCGGTCAAATTCTAAGGCGATGACCCGGCTAACGCGCCGCGCCAGGGGTATGGTCAGGCTGCCCAGCCCGGCCCCGATTTCAATAACGGTGTCATCAGGATCGAATCCGGCCGCGTCCAGGATGCGTTCGGCCGTGTCTGGTTGGGCCAGAAAGTTTTGGCCCAGCTTATGCTTGGGTCTGATGTGGTAATGCTTGATGAGGCTAAGAGAATCGCGCATATTTATGGCCTTTCGACCAACTCTAGTGATCGGGCTGCTGGTTCAGGTCAATACTGTTGAATTAGGGTGCGACGTTAAGATTTCTCGCTTCGCTCGAAATGACAGAGAAACGGACCATCTGGAACGACGAAGTAAATTTGTCATTCCGAGCAAAGCGAGGAATCTTATAACATCTGAAGATGGTCAACCCGCCTCGGTATCCCGGCATCTTACCTGGCTGAACCGGGTGTCGGCCGATCCCGGCCCAAAACTAAATGAACCCGGCCGCTGAATCCGATTGACTTAGATCAGGGTTAAGGTTTAATATCTCGCCGGTTATATATTCGGGCTTGTGGGTTTGATCAACTTAAAGAGGTAATATCTTATGAAATCAGCCATTTTAGTTATTGACATGGTCAAGGATACGCTTGACGGGACTCATTCCTACCCTATTACCCCCCAGGCTATGGCCATGTTGCCGGCGTTGAACCATTTATTGATTGAAGGACGGCGGTTGGGGTCGCTGATCGTGTTCTCCACCGATAGTTTTATGGAAGAAGACTTTATCTTCAAGGGGCGAATGAAAGCCCACGCCATTCGGGGAACCAGGGGCGCGGAGACAATTGATGAGCTGGACCAGAAACCCGGAGACATCCATCTGCCCAAACGCCGGTTTAGTGCTTTTTTTAAGACCGACCTGGATCAGACGCTCCGGGTGAAGGGTATTGAGTTAGTGGCCGTGACTGGAATCGCCACCAACTTTTGTGTTTTGGCGACCGCCTTGGATGCTCTCTGCCACGACTTCCGGGCCGTCATTATCGAAGATTGCGCCGCCGCATTTGATTTGGCCACCCATACCAGGACGCTGGACAACTATCGCCGGAATCCCTTAAATCCTCTGTTCAGAGTTATGACGTCCCACGACTTTTTACAGGAGCAGGCCGAAAACGCAGTCTAACGGGCCGGCCCAATGCTGTTGAATTAAGCTGCAGGGGAATCGGATGAGATTCCAATAAATAGTCAATTCCGCTTAAGCCCCAACGGGGCGCTCTAGGTTAGCCCAGGGCAACGCCCTGGGTAGGGGCGGAGACTATATGAAATACCATGCAATGGTCACATAAAACCCTCGGCGATTCAGCGGTCTACCACTGGTTATGTATCCCGGCCTGCGGATATCCTTTTGGTCTTGCATAGGATGAAATGGATGTCTAACCACCGCCCAAATAATGCATTGCCGATGGTTTTATATGTGGTTATATTGTATTTTATAAGGGTCTCATACCATACCCAGGGCGTTGCCCTGGGCTAACCTAGAGCGCCCTTTCAGGGCTTATTTGGAATCGGCCATTTTATGAATAAAGCGTGCGTGATTTCGCTTAATTCAACAGCATTGGGGCGTTGCCGCTGGGTAGGGGCAAGATGATGAAAATTCAACTAACCACAAATATAGAGGAAAGTTATGATGAAAAAAATTATTTTAGGGCTGGTCGGGCTTACGATGCTCTGTACCTTCGCCGGCTGGGTAAGTGCTGCCGAATCCGAAGAAATCACGGTTTCAGCCGCGATCAGTCTGAAGAACGCCTTTGAAGAGGCCAAGAAAAATTTTGAAACATCCAACAAGAATATCAAAGTGCTGTTCAATTTCGGCGCATCCGGCGACCTCATGACCCAGATCAAGGGCGGCGCTCCCGTTGATGTTTTTGCGTCTGCAGCGATGAAAGACATGGACGAACTAGGCAAAGAGGGGCACGTGCTCCTAAATACGAAAACAAATTTCGTCACAAATACTCTGGTGCTTATCGTCCCTGTCGCATCAAAGGTTTCCATTGCTTCGTTTGAGGATATGACCAGGCCCGACATAAAAAGAATCGCCGTCGGAAATCCGAAGACCGTCCCGGCCGGTCGATATGCCGAGGAAACTTTTCAACATTATAAAATTACGGAGAAGCTGAAAGACAAGTTGATCTTGGCCGAGAACGTGCGCCAGGTGCTTGATTACGTGGTTCGGGGTGAGGTTGATGCCGGTGTCGTTTATGCAACCGATGCCATGATCAAGCGGCAAGAGGTGAAGATTGCCGCGACCGCGCCGGAAACAAGCCACAAGCCCATTATCTATCCCATGGCCGTTGTTAAAGGCTCAAAGCATGAAAAAGCGGCAAAGATGTTCATGTCTTTCGTCCTATCCCCGGATGGAAAGAAATTTTTTGAAAAGTATGGGTTTAAGCCGGTGCGGAATTAGTTTGGAATAGATGCCGGATTGAGGTGTGGAAAAACATGATGGAAGATTCCGTACTCTTTTCTGTGAAATTGTCCCTTTGGGTGGCCGCGGTGGCGACCGTGTTTGTTGTTCTTGTCGGAGTTACCGTGGCCTTTTTTCTGGCCCGAAGGACTTTCCGGGGAAAGGAATTACTCGACGTGCTCTTTACCCTGCCTCTGGTCCTTCCGCCAACGGTCACGGGTTACTACCTCATCGTCGTCTTTGGACGAAACGGTCTGATCGGACTCCCGCTGTTCGAGTGGACGGGATTGAACATCATGTTTACCTGGTATGCAGCGGTCCTGGCCTCGTTCGTGGTCGCTCTGCCGCTCATGATCAAGACCACACGCGCGGCCATAGAATCCGTTGACGAAAGCCTCATTCTCGCATCGTACACGCTTGGTCATTCGGAGTGGTGGACGGCACTCAAGGTAATTTTACCTATGGCCAAGAAAGGCATTCTGGCCGGGACCGTGCTTTCTTTTGCCAGGGCCATGGGTGAGTTCGGCGCAACACTCATGCTGGCGGGAAACATACCCGGTAAAACGAACACCATGCCGTTGGCCATCTATTCAGCGGCAAGCAGCGGTGACCGGGCCCAAGCAAATACCATGGTGCTCTTGTTTACCGTGATCGCGGCGCTGTTCCTGTATATCGCCAATAAGCTGAACAAGCGGGTCTTATCGTGAGCCTATCTTTTAAGGGGAAAAAAGTCCTTCGGAATTTCACGCTTGATGTGGAGTGGTCAATCCGCAATGAACTGGCCGTCCTGTTTGGGTATTCGGGAGCGGGCAAGTCCATGACTCTGCAAATGCTCGCCGGGCTTATGGCTCCGGATGAAGGGCTCATTCAGTTGAATGGACGGGTCTTGTTCGATAACCAGGCGGGCATCGACCTTTCTCCGCAGAAACGTTCATTCGGCTACGTATTCCAAAACCTGGCGCTTTTTCCACACATGACCGTCAAAGACAACATCCTCTACGGCGCTCATGGACTGGGGCGGGATGATCGGAAACAACGGGCGGAAGAAATGATCGAACAATTTATGCTTTCAGGATTAGAGCGGAAGTTTCCTCATGAGATATCGGGTGGACAGAAACAGCGCGTGGCCTTTGCCCGGGCCTTGATTCGGCGTCCGGCCGCACTTCTTCTCGGCGAGCCGTTCTCCGCCTGCGACAATCCGCTCCGCATCGAACTGCAGAATTTTCTGCAGCAAGTCAGACGGGATTTCCCCATCCCGGTCGTTCTGGTGACCCATGACCTGACTGAAGCGTTGACTCTGGCGGACAAGCTCATTATTTGCGTCAACGGCAAAGTTTTGCAGGCCGGCACACCTGCTGAAATCCTAAACGCCCCGGCCTGTCCCGATGTGGAACTCCTGGTTAATAGTAGTACAATGTCATTGAGTTAAGAGAAGGACAAACGAGCTAAATATTCTAACCTCAACCCGCAAAAAATCTTCTTTCCCCTTCTCTCACCAGACTGCATTTATTTCGTCCAATCCTCCAACAGGAAGTCCGGCCGCATTTTTTTGATTTCTCCAAAGATTTTGTCATTGCTGACAAAAATGGCGTTCTTGGCAATGGCGGTACCGGCCATCATAAGATCAACAGTGTCCACTTTTAGTTTCTTTTGTAAGTCCTTTTTTTGATCTATACGATATTCGTTTTTTAATTTCCCGAATTCCTCAGCCCCCTCAACCGACAAGGAGATTATTGTAAATGAATCTAACATCATACTATAAGTATTTTTAACCTTATTAATAAGATCAGTATCATTGTAATCTGTTGCCTTGGCGATGCCATAGCAATGTTCATAGACAGTCAAAATGGAAATCGATATTTCATCTTGATCGGAAATATTCTCAGCCCTTTTCTTTACCGCCTGACAAAAAGGTGACTTAGAATCATGCAAATACGAAACGGTATTGGAATCGAGTAGATATCTTTTCATGTCACCAAACATTAAAAATCAAAGCTGTCTTTGAATTCACGAATAATTTTATTAAGGTCTTCCGACCTGCCCCTAAGAGGATCGGCTTTACTTATTTTTTCAACTACTTGTGCCCACCGGCCTTTCTTCTCTTTTGGTTCGCCCGGCTCTTCAGTCTTTTGCACCGGTTCCACTTGAATGGCGTCTATAATTACTCGAATTGACGCATCTGGGGGAATGTGCAGACTTTCCACACTATTTGGAAAATCTTTAACGGTTGTTTGGATTTCCATGCCCGTTTCCTTTGTTGATGTGGCAGTCACGTTGAAGATGATCAGAATCCAAAATCATTATAGCAAGATTGGAGGGGCAGAGGAAGCTTTTTGTTCAGAACAAAAACCAATTGTTTTTGTTCTGAATAATCTGCTAATATGTACGCTGAGATATCATGTAACACGAAGTTATTATGGGAACTATAACTTTCAAATATGCAGATGATCATGTGATGGTGGCAGTAAAAGAGTTGTTTTAAACTTTACCGCCTCAATATTTATAGATAGGAGGCCGGAAACGGGCACTGCATCCGGTATGATCCAGGTGGACTCCGAAATCGCTGAAGCTTACAATACTGCTCCACCGGAAGTCCAGAAAAGGATCCAGGAGTTGATTGCTCGGTGGCTTGCAAATCGCCCACCAAGAACTTGGAACGATCTGGACGAGGTAGAAGATGCAGAATTAATTGAAGCGATCAAATATTCCGAACGGGTTGATGGTAATAACTTTATTCCATTGGCGGATTTTTTAGACGAAGAAAAAGAACGTCTTGGTTTTTGAGCAAATCTTAGGTGGAAAATAGTTGTCAGTGCAACATACCAAAAAAATGAGCTACGGCTTCCTGATGATGTTGCGCTCAAAATTGACCAATTTTTTCAGCAATACAGAGACGGCGCAGCAAATCCGTTCGTCTGGCCGGATATGACCAAGCTAAAGGATTACAAAAATTACTATCGAATGCGCTTTGATGATTATAGGGTCGGCATGTTCATTGACAAGAGCGGCAAACTTGTCGTTCTCCGTTATGCTGGGAAACGAGGCGATTTTTACAAGCATTTTCCTTAACTCGAGGTTTTATTTTTCAGATGTGTCACTTGACGTAAGGCCCTCACTTCTCAAGCCCGCCCGTCAGAAAGGAGACGACCATGTTTGAACAACTAACCGCCCCGGACCACGTCATCGCCGTGCATCTCAGCGGAAGTCTCACCGGAGAAGACATCAAACAATACAAGAGCATCCTCGATGATAAGCTGGAAAAATATGAGCGCATCAACGGCTGTGTTGACTTCACCGGTCTTTCGGACACCAATGCCGAGGCGCTGGTCGAGGGGATGAAGGCCGATCTTAAATTTATCACCCATATCCGTCAGTTCAGCCGCTGCGCCATCGTCTCGGACAAGGAATGGCCGCGCGCCATGATCAGTCTCGTGGGCCCGTGGTTCCCGACCTTCAAGATGAAGGTCTTCACGCCCGATCAAATCGATGAAGCCATAATATGGGCCGGCGAGCTGCCCCAGGTTCAGGAGGCGAAAAGCCCGGCCATGCGGATCATGCCCACGTCCAAGGACAATGTCCTGGCTTTTGAGATCAACGGGGTGATTTCCTCAGCAGAAATGCCCAGCTTTATCGATGAATTCAGTGCCTTCATCAACCGCCATGAGAAGGTCCGATTGCTGAACCGGATAAAGCATTTCGGCGGTTTCGATCCGGCCATCCTGATGCAGAAAGGGCTGGTGGCCATGAAACTGGCGGCCATGCAAAAGGTGGAGCGCTACGCCATCGTCAATGCCCCAGGCTGGATGAGCACAATCATCAAGACCATGAATCCTATCTTCCCCGGCATCGACATCCGGACGTTCCCGGCTGACCAGGAGGCCGATGCCTGGGCCTGGCTTGGGGCGGAGCCGACCGAGTAAGTCTCCCGGCCACGCATAAGCAAGGGCCGGATAACCGGAGAAATTTTAGAGAACCTGAGTTCGACGGGTTGGATTAATTGGGGGACAGGAATGTATCCACAGATTTCGCCGATTAACGCAGATGGAAAAGAGTCTCAGATCTATTTTTGCCCTAATCTGCGAAAATCTGAGCAATCTGCGGATTGAATCATGACCCTTGATGATAATCGCTTAGCATACTCGTCGAACTTAGGCTAAAAAACAAAATGTATATTTGTGGTCCAGGCGGCCACCACTGCGACCGATGGCGGTCTCGGTCGGCCAGGTGGATGGGCAGCAGGTCTGGCAGCAGGTTGGCCAGATAGATAGTCTGATGGCTCGATGGCTGGGTGTGCAGCGGGTTGGGTACCAGGTCGGCCAGGTGGTCGGGCAGCAGGTTGGGTACCAGGATGCCGCCTGGTCCAGGCAGCAGGCGAAGATCATGGGTGGAGGGGGGTTATGGGAAAATATGAGCTAATTTTACCAAATTTTGGACCGAAGAGCATCAAAGACTTTTGGGTTGATCCTGTTGGTATGCATTAGTTCATTTAATTTATCACAAGCGTCGTCAGCAGAAATCGTACGTTTCTTATAAGCATTAACTACTTGCCTGGCTATTCCGGAGAAGGAGAGACCTAAAAAATGAGCTACGCCCCGCCCCGCGGCTTCTTCAATCAGTAAGGGCAATTTTAGATTAAAAGCCAAAGAAATGGCTTCTATCTCGCCTTTATCTAATTTCTTTTCAATAGTAATTAGTTCGGTAGATTTAACCGTTATCAAGTCTGAAATTCGGTAATAACGCAAGTAATGTCCAGGGCTGTCGTAATTTTCAGCCAGATCTTCCATGACGGCGGGCGGCACTAAAATAACATCATACAATTTACGTATAAAATCATATCCGCCCGTGATCTTCTCGAGGGAAATCAAGGCGCCGGTATCACTCACAACAATACGAGCAGAATTTTCGTTCATAATCCTTCTGTTTCAAAATCGATGTCTTCCTGAGTACCCCCCATAAGGGATAGGTTGAACTTCGGCAAAATTTGTTCCTCGAATTGTCGCCTAGTGACTCCGATTATTTCACAAGCTTCGTTTTCTGATAACATACCGTTGTAATATGAAATGGCGGCAACCGCCTCTTTAATATATTGCCGATCCAATCTTTTTCCTATGTCCGCAGGAAAATCAACTGGTACAATAAATTCTTCTCTGGCCGTTTCCATTGGCGGAACCTCTTCTAAAGTTGGCGTGACTGATTCCCCGGCTTACATAAGGGACTTCTCTGGTTGATTACCCAAACCGGGGTCGGGGATGAGGCGGGCTGTCCGGTGGACCTAAGGGTCAGCTCTGTTTGATTTTGAGGCCGCATTCAGCCGCCTTGGTCATTAGGTAATTCGCAAACCCGGCGCAGACGACAAGCATGAATTTGGCATCGGAATATGCAGGGGACTCGGCTTCCGCCGTGAGACCGTGTCGAATTCCGTCCGGACCGCAGGTATAACCATATAGATTGCCAAGAGCCTGTGTAAACGCTGGGTGCAGGGGCATCTTGGACTTCAATTCTTTGAGACCGTCTCCCAAGGTGGCCTTGTTGTTGCCGGAGAGTATCTTGCATATTGCTTCAACTGCTGAAATGGACTCTTTAATCGAATTCCGATAGTCCGGTTGCCGTCTATCTGAGAGGTGTTTCAACGCGCTTTGGAAATGAGTGGAAGAAGATGTAGGACCTTCTTCAATCGCACTTTCGATCGCCTTGATCTCGTTCTGGTCTGTGATCTCGACAATTTCGTTTTCCACGACACGGTAGGCGGCGTTTTCTGCTTCGAGAACTTTATTTATATATAGCTCAAGGAAAAGCGACAAATCAGAGTTCTGCAAAAGGAACTCGACAAAGTCATAAATCTCATTCCATTGGGCCTCAAAGAAGTAATCGCGAAGAATTTGGTAGGCCGACTTCGGACGCCCCAATCTAAAATCCGGGAGTGTGTCGATGGGTTCCTTGAAGTGATCAAGCCAAATTAGTTGGACGAGACGTTCGACACGCTGTCCATCCCAGGTTTGCCCAGAAAAGTTGTTCTTTCGTTCCCACTTATCCCAGATGCTGAGCGTTAGGGCGTTCCACAGGCGATTCCGAAGCTCGTCGTCGATGGCTTCGCGCTGAATTGCCTTGTGCAGGGGCTTGATTCCTTTGCGTTGCGAAAATAATGCCATGGCCTGTCCAGGGAAAGGTTAACTTATGCTGAGACCGCTTCCAGATAGGCATCTTCTGATTCTCGCTCTCGCATCATAACACAACCAGCGAAAAAGTAAAACACAATCCCCGGACCTCGTCCCCTAAAAAAAAGGCCAACCTCCTTATCCAGGGGTTGGCTCTTACCAGGCAAATTACAGGGGATGATAAATCGTCCTTTCGGCGCCACTCTGTCGTTATTTCCGCAAGATTTTCCCTGACAAATGAAGTTGATTTTGATACGATCAACCTGAGTTCGACGAGTAGGCTAAGCGATTAATGCCTGGGGGCATGATTCCATCCGCAGATTGCTCAGATTTGCGGTAGATTAAAGAAAAACAAAACGCTTGAATCCAGGCATAGGTCGGCCCAAGTTCAGCAAATAATCCCATAAGTTGTGGGTCTCTTTCATCTGCGTTAATCTGAGCAATCTGCGGATACATTTCTGTCTCCCATTCATCAGGAGAAAACCAATGACCGAATCAATACAATCCAGACCTCGGCCTCTGGTCCGGAAAGCCGGCCTGGCCGATGCGGAATTAGTCGCCCAAATTTTGGGGGAGGCCTTCCGGGGTGATCCGG
The DNA here is from genome assembly GCA_015233055.1 of Deltaproteobacteria bacterium. Classification (GTDB taxonomy): domain Bacteria; phylum Desulfobacterota; class JADFXK01; order JADFXK01; family JADFXK01; genus JADFXK01. The sequence goes on along the minus strand of JADFYN010000059.1, from coordinate 4,834 downwards.
TGATGACCTACTTAAGTCCGAATTGGCCTGAATTCACGACACGTCTATACTATTCCATGGTCAGGCGTTTTTTTCTGAAATATCATCAAGTCTATGTCACGGCTGACGGGGCCGGCGCGGCCCTGTGGCTTCCGCCTGGGGTGACCTTCAAATCTTACCCGTTGCGGGGCACCTTAGACACTCTTTGGCTCTTTTTCTCGAAAGTCGGATATCAGGGCTACCGCCGGCTCCAGGCGCTGGGCCGGTACTTCACCGCTCACCATCCCGCCGCACCCCATTTCTATCTGAACTCCATTGGAGTCAGGCCGAATCAAAGCGGCCGCGGGATCGGGTCGGCGCTCTTACAGGAAGTCTTAACCCGGTGTGACCGGGAGGGGATTCCGGCCTATTTAGAAAACACCAAATCCAAGAACCTGCCCCTTTACGAACGATTCGGGTTTCGGGTGACCACCCAGGGCCGACTCCCCGATGGCGGACCGCCCATCTGGTTCATGCTCCGGCAACCGTCCACCACCTGACATCAGATCATGAACCTGAAACCCAAGACCCGAAACGAAACCAAGACCATTCCGGAGGGACCGATTGTCTGAGCTGACGAGTAGTCACGACCGCTTCTTTAAAAGCATCTTTTCCGTTAAGGCGGAGGCCGGGGATTTTCTGAGCAACTACTTGCCGGAAGAGGTGGCCGGGCTGCTGAAGCTGGATACCTTGGAACTGGGCAAGGATACCTACGTTGATCCGGAACTCCAGGAGCGCCTGTCCGATCTGGTCTACCGGGTGGACACCACGTATGGCGGGCCGGCCGTAGTTTACATTCTCTTTGAGCATAAAAGCTACCCGGAACCATTGATCGCCTTTTACCTGTTGCGCTACATGGTCAAGATTTGGGGGCAGCTCGTCGAGCAAGGCGTGAATAACCTGCCGCCGATCATCCCCCTGGTGCTGTACCATGGTGCTGCTACCTGGAAGGAAGCTAAGAAACTCGGCAAACTGGTTGAGCACCACCCGGCGCTGCAATCGTTTTTGCCTGATTTTCACTTTCTTTTTTATAATCTGGTGCAGTATCGAGCCGAGGATATCAAGGGTGCCATCCCACTCCGGGCGGCTTTGCTGCTGCTGAAGTCAATCTTTGACCCGGAGCTGAAAGAGTGGCTGCGATTGATTTTTGAACTGCTGGGCCGGCTAGAGTGGCCGGAATATGCCGATTACTTCGAAAAAGTGATGCACTATCTAGAATCAAATCCGGACAAAATCACCGAGCAAGATTTACACCAAGCCGTGATTGATGCTTACGGCGATATGAAGGAGAACGCCATGCCTGGTTTAACGCAGTCCTGGGTTCAAAAAGTAATCCAAAAAGGCCGACAGGAAGGTCTCCAGGAAGGTCTCCAGCAGGGCCTGTTGACTGATGCCCGGGAGTCGGTCCTGGATATTCTGGAGTCTCGTTTTGGGGCCGTTCCTTCTCCGCCGGCCGACCTGATCAATCAGATAGACGATCCGGCCGTGCTAAAGACGCTACGGAAAAAGGCTGTTACGGTCGCGACCATGGAAGACTTCCGGCAGATCCTGGAACAAATCAAGGGGAACTGATTCGGTGGGTCTGTCTACTTGTTACTCATTGCCTGTTGGCTTCAACGTGCAACCCGTAACTCGTCAACCAGCAATCCATAACCAGCAACGAGTAACCAGCAACATGTAACCAGCAACATGTAACCAGCATACGAGGTTCCCGTGACCGTCGACGTCGTCTTAGCCAATCCCCCGTGGGAGTTGCCCGCGGGTTTCACCTCGGTCCGAGCCGGCAGCCGTTGGCCCCATACCCGGAAGGTGAATGAGCAAATTTTAGAGGAATTCCCCTTTCCCTTTCTCCTGGCCTACACCACGGCCTTGCTTAACCGGGAGGGCCTGACCGCGGTGGTCATGGACTGCCTGGCCCAGAAGATCGGATTGGACGAGTTCATCAGCCGGCTCCAGGCCCGGCAGCCCCGGTTATTGGTGCTGGAGACGTCTTCTCCGTCTTTCGCCGCGGACATCCTGGTCATCAAGAAAATCAAGGCCGCCTTAGGCGTTCCCCTGGCCCTGGCCGGACCCCATCCCACCTTTATGGCCGAAGACATCCTGACCCGGCATCCCGAGGTGGATTATTGCCTGCTAGGCGAGTACGAGTACCCGGTCCTGGCCCTGGCCACAGGGCAACCTGCGGCCGAAATCCCCGGCGTGGCTTGCCGTCACGATGGACGGGTTCGGGTGTCGCCCCCCGCTTCCGGGCCGGGATTGAAGCCCTTAGATGACCTGCCCTATCCGGAGCGGGATCAGTTGGATGTGCTGTCCCATTATAATGAGAATTTCTGCCGCCACGTCCCCAACATCACCCTGGTCTCTTCCCGGGGCTGCCCGCACCGGTGCATCTTTTGCTTAGAGCCGGTCTATTACGCCGGATACCGGGCCAGGGCCCCGGAGAAGGTGGTGGACGAGATGTTCTTTTTACGGGACCGCTACCACCCCAGGGAGTTCTACTTTGACGATTCGTCCTTCACAGTTGGGGA
>JADFYN010000059.1:0-2255 GCA_015233055.1 Deltaproteobacteria bacterium | reverse complement strand
GGGGCCTGATCGACCGAAAACTGGGCTTGCCATGGTCAGCCATGGGTGATGCCATGGTCGGGTCCGAGACGCTGAAATTGATGCGCCGGGCCGGGTGTGGCGGCCTCAAATTCGGGGTGGAGTCGGCTGCCCCGGACATCTTGAACCGGATGAAGAAACCGGTCAACTTAGACAAGGTCCGTCGGGTGGTGGCCGTCTGCCGGTCCTTAGGGATTAGAACCCATGCCACCTACGCCTTTGGCGGTCCCGGAGAGAATGACCGGACCATCGAACACACCTTGCGCTTTGCCATCCGCCTGAATACGGATACCGCCCAGTTCAGTTGTATGGTTCCTTTTCCGGGGACACCGCTGTTTGACCAGGCCCAGGCCCAGGGCTGGCTGCTGACCACGGACTTCAGCCGGTTCGACGGGCTGAACGAAAGCGTGCTGGGTTATCCCGATTGCTCCGGCCCCCGGATCGTGGCCGCGGTCAAGGAAGGCAAGCGGCGGTTGCTCCGGAATATCATCATCCGGCATCCCGCGGTGGCCCTCAAAGGCGCCTTCAATCTCATCCGCCGGGAAGGGTTCGGCATGTTCTGGGAAAAATTGCGGGAAATCGGGGCATCACTATAGCCCAGAAGTGGAATGAATCGCCATGCCAGGTTGTTTACCCATCAATATTGACAATCTGCTCCACCTGCGGGGCGTTGAGTCCGCCCGTGTCGAATTTAAGGCATCATGGGACGACGCCTACACCGGTATCCAGGTGCTGCACACTATTTGCGCCTTTGCCAATGACTTCCAAAACCTGAATGGCGGTTACACTATAATCGGCGTGGCCCAGGAACAAGGGCTGGCTGTCCTTCCTCCGAAAGGGTTGACCCCGCAGGAGATCGAAGCGGCCCAACACTGGATTCGGGGCAAGTGCAACACCATTGATCCCGTGTACCAGCCCATACTCTCGCCCGAGGTGGTTGACGGCCGGTACATTCTCGTCATCTGGGCCCCGGGAAGCGATGTCCGCCCTCACCAGGTATCCGACATGCTCGAACGGGGGAGTAACCGAAGCTACTATATAAGACTCGGTGACGAGACGGTTGATGTGACAAGAAAGCCGGAACTGTTGACCCAACTCATGCAATTGACGGCCAGAGTCCCGTTCGATGACCGACGGGCCCAACAGGCGACGGTCCTTGATCTTCGTGAAACCAAGGTGCGGGAGTTTTTGCAAGACATTCGCAGTGATCTGGTTAATGAATCGGACTCAAAAACAATGTACCGATGTCTGCGGATCACCGTGCCGGTTAATGATCATGATGTGCCGAAAAATGTCGGGTTGTTGTTCTTCACCCAGGACCCGGAACAATGGTTTCCCGGGGCTCGGATCGAGGTCGTCCAGTTTGCCGATAACGCCGGAGGAAACTTGCTGGAGGAAAAGTTTTTCAACAAAATGCCGATTCATGAGCAACTGCAGGGGTGTTTGAGTTATCTGGGAAACCTCTCGACCCGCCGGCTGGAAAAAACGCCTGATCGACCGGAGGTGGGGGGATGGGTCAGTTATCCTTTCCAGGCCTTACGAGAAGCCCTGGTGAATGCAGTTTATCACCGCTCCTACGAGGCAATGCCTGAACCGGTCAAGGTTTATCTTTATCCGGAGAGAATGGAGATCATCAGCTATCCGGGACCGGTGCCCGGCCTCGAAAAGAGTCATTTTGACGGTAGCGATCCGCTGCCGCCCGTACCGGCCCGTAATCGTCGGATCGGCGACTTTCTCAAGGAATTGAGGCTGGCCGAAGGCCGGGGAACAGGGCTGCCAAAGGTCCGCCGGTCCATGCAGGAAAACGGTTCCCCGCCGCCACGTTTTGACTTTGACGATGCCCGTTCGTATTTCAGGGTAACCTTGCCGGCGCATCCCGAGTATATCGTCGTCCTGGCCTTACAGGATGCGGCGCGCCTTCGTGCCGGCTGATTTTGCCTCTATCTTCAGCCCAAATTCATATCTCAGCACAAGGAGAAAACACCAATGGCTAAACCGGCAAGCAAGAAAGCCACCTATGAGGATCTCTACGGTATCCCGGAAAACATGACGGGGCAGATCATTGACGGGGAGTTGATTGTGACGCCCCGACCGTCGCGGAGACACGGCTTCAGCGCCACGATTCTCGGTGCTGCGGTGATAGCCCCGTATCATTTTGGACAAGGCGGCGGCCCCGGCGGCTGGATATTTATCATTGAGCCGGAAATCGGGCTGGGCGAAAACATCCTGGTGCCCGA
>JADFYN010000058.1:13035-14917 GCA_015233055.1 Deltaproteobacteria bacterium | reverse complement strand
TTCACTGAAGAGGCGAGTCGCGCCCTGAGAGGCTATGACTGGCCGGGGAACGTCCGCGAGCTTAGAAACGCCGTAGAGCGGGCTGTTCTACTCTGCCATGATGAATATCTCGGCCTGCAGTATCTTCCATTGAAGCTGACTCCGGTAGAAGCATCCTCACCCGGTATCGGCGACCCCGTTTCTCTTGAAGCAGTGGAGGAGATGCACATCCGGCGGATACTGGCTTCGGCCAAGTCCATTGAGGATGCCTGCCGCATACTTGGGATGGATTCCGTGACGCTTTGGCGAAGGCGAAAGAAATACGGCATCTAACCAGTCGTTCATAACTTCTTTTGTAAATCCGGGTTTCTTCGGGAACACTCCTGGAGTCACCCGGTATGTTCAGCCTACCCTGCCTAAATCGCCTTGCGCTATTTCAATTGGAAGTCCCCCAAAACACCATTCCTTTCATTTTGAAATCCTCAGCCCCTTTCCAGCCCGCCCCATCGTCCAGAACTAACAGATACTACAGAATATTTTTCTTGAACCAGGATGGTATGCACTTTGCTTAGTCTATCGGGTGAGGAGTAACAGGGGCGAGGCTCAAAACCGGATTGAGCCACGTCTGTTATGCTCCAACGGCCATTCCGCTCATTAATTACCTGATGAGCGCCGGGTTTGGTCGCCTGGTCATATGAGGTGATGGTCTGGATATTTTCATGAAGTATCAATGAATTAAGGCACATTTCATCTTGAAGGGTGCCGATCTGATGGCATTCTGGGCAAGGAGAGGAGGAATTCCATATGAACCTGGTAATCTGGTTGCCGGCCATGTTTGTCTTGGGCCTTTGCATCATGAGCGGGTGTTACCTGTTCATGGAAGCATGTGAGAAAATCTAAACGGAGGTGTTTCAGATGATCTATCTGACCGCGGGTATAGTGGTATTCTTGTTTGGATACCTGGTTGTGGCCCTTATCCGGCCGGAATGGTTTTAAATATGGGTTTCGGGTTGGGCGTTGCAGGTTGGGCGAATTCTGCTCTCCGCAGTCCTGAATGCACGACTCGCAGCGCATGACTCGCAACACGTGACTTGAATCCAAATAAGGAGCAAAAACAATGTTCGCTCAAACCTGGTTACTTCCTTTTGCGCTCTTGGCCACGGCGACCATCGTGGCGTTTCCCTTGAGTCGCTACATGTCCTGGATTATGGATGGCAAATACCGGCCATGGCGTGTATTCGGCTGGTTCGAAAGACAGTTGGACAGCGGATCGCAGAACTGGAAACAGTATGCCGGTTCCCTGCTCATCTTCAACACGGTGATGTTCGTCTTCGGCTACCTGGTTCTGGCGCTCCAGCCATGGATGCCGCTTAACCCGGACGGCAAGACCCTCCTTGCCCCGACAACCATCTTCAACAGCGTGGCCTCGTTCATGACGAATACGGACCTCCAGCATTATGCCGGGGAACAGCATCTGTCCAACTTCAGTCAGATCTTCTTCGGGATCTTCATGCTCTTCGTGTCCGCGGCAGTGGGCTTGAGTGTACTGACTGCAATCATCCGGGCTTTACGCAGCAATTTATTGCTGGGCAACTTCTTTGTCGATATGTGGCGGGTGCTGATCTACATGTTCGTCCCGGCCGCCTTGGTTATCGGTCTTCTGTTCATAACCCAGGGCACCCCGATGACTTTCAAAACCGTCCATCAGGTTTCGACTCTGGAACCCGCCGCGATGGGTACCACGGACAAAGGCGAGGTGAAGCAGCAGAACATTGCGGTCGGGCCGGTGGCGGCTTTTGAATCCATCAAGATGCTCGGAACCAACGGTGGCGGTTTCTACGGGATGAACTCGGCCCACCCGTTTGAAAATCCCACCGGACTCTCGAATTTTTTCAACACCCTG
>JADFYN010000058.1:0-12970 GCA_015233055.1 Deltaproteobacteria bacterium | reverse complement strand
TTCAAGCACAGTCTGGTCATCTTCACCGTCATGTGGATTTTGATGGCCGGCACCGTCGTCTGGGCGGTCTACTTCGACACGCTGAAACCGAACCCTGGCCTAACCGGGCAAGCTGTGGCCAAAACCTACGAGATTCCCAACACCAAAGCGCCTGGCGGAAAGCAGGTCGTGAACCTTCCGGTCGTGGCCGCCCTGCCGGTGGACCAGCATCAAGGTAATCTCGAAGGCAAGGAAATGCGCTTCGGAACTTCGGCCGGGGCCACCTTCGATGCGCTGACTACGGACGTGACGTGTGGTGCGGTAAATGCTGAGGAAGACAGCCTCAACCCAATGGCCGCCCTGGCTCCCATGGTCGGCATGTGGCTGAACTGCGTCTACGGAGGCAAAGGGGTCGGGATGATCAATATGCTCCTCTACATAATCATCGGGATCTTCATTGCCGGCATGATGGTGGGGCGGACGCCCGAGTATTTGGGCAAAAAGATCGGGGCTCGTGAGGTGAAGTTGGCGGTAATCGCCCTGCTGGTCCATCCGCTCATGATTCTTTTCCCCACCGGCCTGTTCGCGGCCACCAACTGGGGACTCCAGGCGGTCAGTAACCCCGGCCCCCATGGTCTGTCGCAGATTCTTTACCAGTTCTCTTCGGCTTCAGCCAATAACGGCTCGGCCTTTGACGGATTGGGGGTGACCTACGGCTTCTATAACGCGACGAGCCCGGGGCCGAGCGCCATTGCCTTCGATATCGCGGCGGGCATCGTCATGCTCATTAGCCGTTACCTTCCGATTATTGCTCCATTAGCCATGGCGGCATTTCTCGGAGCCAAGAAATCGAGCCCGTTTGGACTGGGGACTCTGCGTGACAACACCCTCACCTTTGGCTGCCTCTTGCTGGGGACGGTTCTCATTATCCGAGCGCTGCTCTTCCTGCCGGTGGCCGCTCTGGGACCGGTGGCGGACCATCTGGGCCCCATGCCGTTCGGTGGATGATAGGGGAACCCGTGATTAGTGAACTAAAAAGGAGTATGGCATGAAGAAAACAGCCAAAACTGAACTAAATCAGAGGGAGGCCGTCTCGCCCTTGGATGACGATATGAATATTGGAGTATCCGGTAGTGCGGAAGCCGCGTTGAAATCCCCCATAGGACAAACCCCGTTGCGCCGGTTCAAACCGCAGCGGCTCATCGAGAAGAAAACGGCCCTGGCCGCGCTGAAACAAGCCTTGGTCATGCTGCGGCCCGACATCCAATGGAAAAACCCGGTCATGTTCGTGGTCGAGGTAGGGGCCATCCTGACTCTTCTCTATATCATCCGGCAGGCATTGGGAGTGCAAGAGAGTCAGACGCCGATCACCTATTTCATCGCCCTGGACACCTGGCTTTTCCTGACCGTGCTCTTTGCCAACTTCGCCACAGCCCTGGCCGAGGCGCGAGGCAAAGCTCAGGCTGATTCGCTCAGACGCGCCCGCCAGGATACCCCGGCTTATCGCTTGAGTCCGGACGGAAGTATCGATGACCACATTGAAGAGGTTTCCTCGACCGATTTGAAACCGGGGAACCTGGTCCTGGTCAAGGCCGGGCAAATGATTCCAGCCGATGGGGAGATTATCCGAGGGATTGCTTCCGTCGATGAATCGGCCATTACCGGTGAGTCGGCCCCCGTAATCCGCGGCGCCGGTGGAGACCGATCAGGGGTGACCGGAGGCACCGTCGTGCTATCCGACTGGATTGTCGTCCGGGTCACCAGCGGTTCCGGCGACTCGTTCCTCGACCGGATGATCGCGCTGGTTGAGGGCGCTATTCGTCAACGAAGCCCCAATGAGATCGCGCTGACTTTGGTCCTCTCGGCCTTTACGCTGGTTTTCCTGATCGTAGTCATTCCGCTTTGGCCGATGGCCTGGAACGCCGAGCAATACATGATGGGCTACCTGGGTCTTAAGGAACCTTTGAGGAGCCTGGGCACCGATATCCCGACTCTCATCGCCCTGGTTGTATGCCTCATTCCGACCACCATCGGCGCCTTACTGGCTGCCATCGGCATCGCCGGCATGGACCGGGCCCTCCAGGCCAATATCATTGCCAAGAGCGGCAAGGCGGTGGAGTTGGCCGGTGATATTGATGTCGTGCTGCTGGATAAAACAGGCACGATCACCATCGGGAACAGGAACGCCACCACGTTTCTGCCCGTCGGCAAATACTTGCCCAGCGACGTGGGGTTCCTGGCCGCCCTCGCCTCCGCGGCGGATGAGACGCCTGAGGGCAAAAGCATTGTAAAACTTTTCGTAAAGCAAAACGAGACTCCCATCAGGGTCCCGGACGGTGCCGATTTTGTTCCCTTTACCGCCCAAACGCGGATGAGCGGAGTGGATCTTCCAGGTGGACGGCGGATCCGAAAAGGCGCCCCGGACGCGGTGATCAAGTTTGTCGAGGAGAACCATGGCCAGGTGCCTGGTCAGCTCAGCCTTTTGGTCGATAGCGCGGCTTCGGAAGGCGCCACACCTCTGGTCGTGGCCGATGGCAATGAAATCGTGGGTGTGGTCGTTCTTGAAGATATATTGAAACCGCACATGAGTGAACGCTTTGACCGACTGAGAAAAATGGGGCTTCGGACGGTCATGATCACCGGGGACAATCCGCTGACAGCGGCCACCATTGCCAAAAGAGCCGGCGTCGATGACTTTCTGGCCCAGGCCACACCGGAGACCAAGCTCGCCTATATCCGCAAGGAACAGGCCGGCGGAAAACTGGTGGCCATGATGGGGGACGGCACCAATGACGCTCCGGCCCTGGCTCAGGCGGATGTGGCCCTGGCCATGAACGCGGGAACACAGGCAGCCAAGGAAGCGGCCAACATGGTCGATCTGGATAGCGATCCGACCAAGCTGATCGAAGTTGTGGAAATCGGAAAACAGCTCCTGATCACCCGCGGCTCGCTGACAACCTTCTCCATCGCCAATGATGTGGCCAAGTACTTCGCCATTATTCCGGCCCTTTTTGCCGGGACTCTACCGTGGCTGAAGGTGATGGACATCATGAACTTGCATTCACCGACATCGGCTATTCTCTCGGCCGTGATCTTCAATGCGCTGATCATCCCGGCCCTCATTCCCGTAGCCCTCAAAGGAGTCCGCTACCGGGCGCTGGGAGCCGATGCCCTGCTCCGCAGAAATTTACTCGTTTGGGGACTGGGAGGCGTCGTGCTGCCCTTTATCGGAATCAAACTGATCGACGTCATCATGACGAGCTTGCATTTAGTAAGCTGACACTTCAGTCAGTCATGGAGGTATCAATATGTCCAAATATCTATCAAAAAGTCTTTTGCTCCTGTCGTTTTCCGTGGTCCTGTGCTGCCTGGCCTATCCTTTGGCCCTGTGGGCGGTCGGCCAGACCTTCTTTCCCTTCCAGGCCAATGGCAGCATAATCAACGGTCCGGACGGTAAGCCGGTGGGGTCAAAGCTGATTGCCCAGCCCTTTACCAAAGATGAGTACTTTCAGCCCCGGCCCTCTGCCGCGTCCTACGATGCGTCCGCCTCGTCCTCGTCGAGCCTGTCTGCCAACAACTATGGACTGCGGGACCGGGTCGCCCGCTCGCTCGGCCCGATTGTGACCTACAAAGGCGGTCCCAAGGCCGGACAACCCGTCGCCCCGGATGTCGAGACCTGGTTCGGGAAGGATATCTACCAGGGCAACCCGCATATCGTGTCCCAATGGGCTAACCAGCACAACTCCCTGGCCCAGGCCTGGGTCAAGGCGGACCCGACCCATGACACGTACGTGGGCGATTGGGCCAAGGCTAATCCCGCCCTGGTCGCCCAGTTCAAAAAAGATAATCCAACTATTCCTGAGCCGAAGGCGCCGGATCTGGCTGTGGTGTTCTTCCAGAGCTTCTCAGAGAAAAATTCCGGGAAATTTCCTTGCGCCGTCACCCAGACAGGAAAAAACGGTAAACCGGAAACAACGATTCAGCCGGTCGGCACAAACTCGGACATCCAGTCGACGTTTTTCTTGATGTGGCGGGAGGACCATCCCGACGCCGATCTCACAGATGTTCCAGGCGATCTGGTTATGGCTTCGGCCTCCGGGCTTGATCCGCACATAACCCTTCAAAACGCCGAATTTCAGATAGAACGTGTCGCCTCTAAATGGGCGGCTAACTTAAAGCGCCAGCCGGCCGCAGTGCGAAAGGAGATCGAACAGGTGCTCCAGAATAATGCTTCAGCGCCTTGGGGGGGAGTGATAGGTGAGAAATTCATCAACGTGCTTGAAGTCAACCTTCAGCTTCGCAAAAAATATGGAGAGCCATTATAATCTCTCGTGGTTATGATTGAATCGAAGGAGGAAGATCATGAAGTTGGTTGAAGCCATCATTAAACCGGTCAAACTGGAAGAAGTTAAGTCTGCCTTGCAGCAAATCGGCATCAATGAAATCATGGAAAGCGCGCTCATCTGCCATGGCCGTCAGAAAAAGCAAATGATGCTCTATCGTGGCGCTAACTACTCGGTGGATGATGTTAAAAAAACAAAGCTTGAAATTATCGCGGCCGACGACTCGGTGACAAAAATCGTTGAACTCATCGGGAACATCGCCAAGACGGAACGGAAGGAAGATTGTCGAATATTTATTCTCCCGTTTAATGAAGCTAACTGAAACTGATCTCAGCCATTGGCCGGTTGCTTATTCTTGGTTACTCGTTGAAGGCGGGTGGCCCAGACAACTTGTTGTCTGGGTGGCGAAGCCACGAGAAGTCAGGTCAACGATAGTCTCTAATTCAAAAACGCCAGGTTTGGCCGCTCAAGGTATAATAAGACGGGATCCGGCTACAGTGGGAAAGAAGATCGAACAGGTCCTGCAAAAGAATGCCTCGACGCCATTGGGAGGATTGGCGGGTGAAAAATTCGTCAACGTGCTTGAAGTCGATCTTGGGCCTGGCCAGACATATGGAGAGCCATTATAGCCGCTCATGGTTATGATGGACTAGAAGGAGGCAGAAAACCGCCGATTCCAGGAGGCGCGGTAACAAAACTCGACCTTGATCAATGCTTCGGTCAGCCTCGGAAAAACCTGCCGGGGCGGCCGGGACAATGATCATTTTTTTTGTTCTCAAATCTAAGATAATTGAATGCCTACAGGTTACGATAACAACACAAAAGACGGTACTTAACATGAACCTGGCAAAGCGACTTGTCACATTCCGTGAGAAGAAAAGGCTAACCAGGCAAAGGCCGGCCGGTCTCGGGCATGTTCAAATTGACGCTTGACACTATCGAAAGATCTGCGGTATCTTATCCGACATCAAAATGGTCTCACGGCGTCCGGGCTTTCCTTTACACGACTCGTAAAAGGCGATCTGCTCCCAATGGGACACAGACGCGGTTGGACGCCCACTGATTTCTTGACGGAAAGCTATACTATTCGAGACCGGAGTTACTGCCGGGTAAAAGGGAGGTTGACGATGACGGACGTTCCAGAATCCACAGCACAAAAGCTCCTGGTGTGCCTGGGCCCAGGCCCTTCGTCGGCCGGGTTGATTAATTCTGCCAAAAACATGGCCGCCGGCCTGCACGCCAAATGGTATGCCATATATGTAGAAGATACCAAGATGCTGATGTTGCCGGAATCGGAACGCAATCGCGCTGCGGATAACCTGCGCCTGGCCGAGCAATCGGGGGCCGAGACTTTTGCCTTGTCCGGCCGGAGCGTTGCCGAAGAAATTATTAAATTCGCCAGGGAACACAACATCTCCAAGATTATCGCCGGTAAGCCGGGGCGTTCTCTCTGGAAGAGCGTTTTATCTGGAAGTCCTGTGGATAAACTGGTGCGGATGAGCGGGGAGATAGATGTCCAGATCATGACCGGAGAACCGGGACCACCGGGGGAAGCAGCCTATGTCATTCGACCGAAAGGGGCTGACCTGTCAGACTATGGAACGGGATTCTTGTTCCTGATTCTGGCTACCGCCCTCTGCTTTTTGATGTATCCTTACTTCGATCTCAGCAACCTCAGTATGGTCTACCTGCTGGGCGTGATGCTGACGGCCACCAGTTGCGGGCGGCGGCCGGCTATCCTCATTTCGTTTTTGAGTGTTTTAGCCTTTGATTTCTTTTTTGTTCCACCCCGGTACTCGTTCGATGTGGCAGAAGCCCAGTACATCGTCACCTTCATTGTCATGTTCCTGGTCGCTCTGGTCATCAGTCATCTGGCATCGACGATGCGGGCCCAGGCCGAGATCGCCCGCTTACAGGAGCGACAGGCGGCCGCCATGCACGGCCTCAGCCGACAGCTTGTCAGCGCCAGGGGGATTGAGTCGATTTTGGCGGTGGCGGTGCAATACGTCTCAGATATCTTTGATTGCAGTGTCGTGGCGATGCTGCCGGATGAGCAGGGTAAGTTGAATATAGCCGCCGGGGATCCTTCTTCCGTCCTCCAGAAGGACATAATTAAAGAGATCAAAGTGGCCCGGTCTGCTTACGATACCGGACGGATGACGGGGTGGGGCACTGAGACATTCTCAACGACCGAAATCCTATGTGTGCCGTTGCAAGCCGCCGATGACCGTTTGGGAATCTTGGCCTTAAAGCCCAAAGACCCGGCCCGCTTCCTGCTCCATGAGCAGTTGCAACTTATGGAATCACTGGCCAAACAAGTCGCCCTGGCTTTGGAAGTGGAGCGCCTGACGGCAAACGGAATGCCCCACAGCGCCCAGTGAATAGGAGCCCAGGCCCGACCTCCTGTGGATTAGTTCGGCGGCCGGCCTGAGCTCACGCCCGGATCAGCCGCGATCTATCCGACCATGGGATTTTCGTCCTTCCCCAGGTAACCGGCCTTGCTCCGGATCAGGGCATCAACGTCTTCCCGGTGGGCATACATGAATTTCATCATGTTCTCGCACTTCTCCATGATGTGGGTGGCGTCACTGGATCTGACGTCATCCCCGGTCAAAAGCATCTCGTTGTCGGCCAGGTACGCGACAATGGTGTCTTCGGCATCCAGGGTCACATTGAATTTCTCGGCCAGGAATTTCAGCCACCGGGCGAACTCCATGCAGTGATCCATCTGCTCCACCGGGGCCCCGATTTCCAGGGCCAGGGGATGACAATAACCGGGCATGATCTTGGCCCCGGCCAGGAAGTCCAGGACATGGGCCAGTTCGTGAATCAGGGTGGAATCGTCAACGGCCGGGGTGATGGCTATGTAAATATTATCCCGGTCTATTTTATTTGTTTTGATCGGGTTGACGAATAGTCCGGCGCTCTGTCCCGAGGCCGGCGCATCCATCCCGGAAAAGCCCAGTTTGAGGTAGTCTCTAAGGTCGATGAACTTAATCCCGATGTGCACCCCGGCGAGTTCATCAAGGTCCAGCCCCTCTTTAAATTCCTTGGATCGTCCATAGGTTACTTCCGGGAGGTCGGCAATTTTTTCGGCGTCTTTAGGGAGATTGAGATCCATCCGGTCCGTTACCAGTTCGTGTTCCCGGCCCAGATGGCATTTTTTAAACTTCTTCCCGCTGCCACAGGGGCAGGGATCATTTCTATCGGCTTTGATCATGATCTCTCGTCCATTCTTTCCCCCAGTGGCATTTATGCCGGCAGGGGTAAAACACATTAAAAAAGAGGCCGTCCACCGAGTCCCGACAGGCCCCAGGCAAGTTTCGGCGGCGGCCAAGTTAATGTCTAGTCCACGATTTGATTCTTAAAATTATCCATAGACCAAACCGGTAGGGGACCCGTTTCCTTCGTTTCCGGATTGAACCGGTGGCGGTAGGAGGCCTTAACATTCTGGGTCTTCATCATATGGTCCCAGCCCCGGACGAAATAGCAGCACTCGTCATTGAAACAAACGAATTGAAACTCCGTGCCCCAGGTCGAGACGTCGGAGCAATACCATTTCTTCATTTTTTGTTGGCAATGGGGACAGACTGGTCTTTCCTCTTGGTGCATTTTCGACTCCGGATTTAGTGTTTCTTAAGATACTGATACTCATAAAAGTGATTATAGGCTATCCCGGCCTGGAAGTCAATTGGACTATCCTAAATCATCAGGAATCATCACAGCATCAAGGCTGGAGTAGTTGCTTAATATCCAGTTCAAATCCTTCAACGACCATAGACCTCACCCGGCCTTCTCCTTCCGCGAAGGAATACAATCGATAAACACCATCCTCCAACACGAATACTTGCACCGCCTCCATGGCCGGGATGATGATCCAATACTCCGGCACCTGATATTTCTGGTAGATATCCTTTTTTGTAGATATATCCTTAGACACTGATCCCTTAGACACGACCTCGACCACCAGATCGGGCACGCCTCGAATCCAGTCCTGGATGATGGCGAGGTTCTCTTTCCTGACGAAGATTATGTCAGGTTGAAGGACGTTAACACCTTCTTCAAAAATGACATCAAGGGGAGAGATGTAGACTTCCCCCAAGCCCTTCGCTTCCACGTATAACCTAAGATAATGACTAAAGTTAAAGACTATCTTTTGATGATACCGAAATGGACTTGGGCCCACTATCTCCTCCCCGTTGATGATCTCCGCCAGATCAAACTCTGGATATTGTATTTGCGATAACATGGTCATATATCTTCCTCGCCGGGGTCCTCCAGGGCCATGGTTTAATCCGCAGATTGCGCAGAGTTGCGCAGATCAAAAAAGCCTAATGATTGCATCTGCCTGTGGGTCTCCTCCATCTGCGTTCATCTGCGCCATCTGCGGATACATTTCTTCCTCCCAATTAATGGGACTCGTCGAACTCAGGTTATTATAATAGGTCCCGCCCGGCGGGTCAACTCCATTCGGTGGATCTTGCCGGACAAACGCAGGAAAAATTCTTTTACAAAAAGGACATTTCAGGTTAACCCTGGACAAGCGCCGCTGCCCCTGGGTAACCGATGAAATTGCTTGACAAGAATGAACTTCTGTGATATGCGGGGGGGTAATCTTAAGCTTGACCGCCTGGTTCATGATCCGGATCAGGCTGATTTATCACCACTGGTTGTGGGCAGGGCAATAACGGCACTGTGAAGGTGCGACCGAAACCCCGCCCTGGCTGATCCGATCAGTTAATTGATCAGACTTATCCAGTCGTTTCGACGACGAAAAAATAGGGCCACGAATGCCTTTAATCCTGACGCGAACGTAAGGGAAGGGAAGGTAATTTTGTGGCCCTTTTCTTGTTTTAGGCGCCGGATTGACCGGGAAATGCTGCGAGTCTACCCGGCCGGCCGGAACAATTCCTTGGTTTGACTATTCATGGGGGGAGTGGATGAACGCGCAGTATCTTCTGATTAACCGATGCGGGCCGAGCCTGATGCAACTGGGGAAGAGATTGGCCCTGGCCCTGGTTCTGACACTTGGGATGATAACCGGCGCCCCGGCCGCGGATGACCTCCTCGGCGCCTTTACCGAAGGTGAACTCAACGGCCAGGTCAAAACTTTCTTCATGCGAACAAACCTGGCCTCCTTAGACCGTCCGGAAGCCATGGCCATCGGCGGCAAGTTGCACTATGAGACCTCGCCGCTTTACGGCATCAACGCCGGGGCGACCTTCTTTACCTCAAACGGCCTCATTTTTCACGACCCTACCGACTACACGAATCTCTTGGCCCCCGGGCAAAAGAATTACAATGTCTTAGGCGAGGCTTACCTCCAAGGAGTGTTTAAAAACACCGGCGTTAAGCTGTTCAGGCAAGCCATGGACACCCCGTTTATTAACCAGGATGAGATCCGCATGACTCCCCGGACCTTCGAGGCCTATACCCTGACTAATAAAGATATTCCCAACACCCAGATTCTTCTCTCCCAGGTCACCCGGATGAAGTATTACAACGAGACGACATTTAAAGACATGTCCCTCCTCCCCAATACGGAAGAACCCGTGACCATGGCCGGGATTTATTATGGCCCGTTGCCGGATCTGAACATCCAATTATGGGACTATTTTGCCCACCAATTCATGAACATCGCTTATTTTCAGGCTGACTACTCCTATAAACTAAACGAAATCTGGACTCTCACCGGCGGGGCCCAATACGGTGATGAACGGGACGTGGGCCGGGCCATTTGGGGACCCATCCAGACCAGGATGTACGGACTCCGGGCCGGGGTCAAAGCCTATGGGGCCGAGCTGACCTTCGCCGTCACCAGCAATGACGACGCCCATCCCTTCGTGAACCTCTGGGGCGGCTATCCCGGATTTAACTCGGTCATCGTCAATGATGGCAACCTGGCCGGAGAGGATGCCTGGTCGGTCACGCTAGGTTATGATTTCTCAACCATTGGTCTGCCCGGCTTGACTGCGTTTGGAACCTATGCGGATTATCGGACTTCGGTCAATGGGCGTTGGGCCACACCGGACGCGACGGAGACCGATTTGACCATGGAGTACAAATTCGATGGGATGCTCAAAGGACTGGGGGTCAAACTCCAAGGCATCTCCATCACCCAGGATGGCAAGCTGGGCGGGGAAGATTATACCGACTTCCGGGCAATCATGTATTATGATTTCAAAATCTTTGAAGGCGGCAAGTACGTCTTCGGCAAACACTAATCTACCGGAGGAATCAGACATGAACCTCTTTATTAGATCCATGTTAGCCGCGATAGCCCTGATCGGGTTGACGGCCGATCCGGCCCTGGCCCATTTCGGGATGATCATTCCCTCCAGCCCCATGGTCATGAAAGATGATGCCAAATCCATCAAGATCGAGGCCCGGTTTTGGCACCCCATGGAAGGAAATGGGATGAACCTGGCCAAACCCAAGGCCTTTGGGGTGGCGACTCAAGGTCAGACCGTCGATCTGTTGGGTAGCCTTAAAGAAAAGAAGGTCAACCAAAACGCCGTCTGGGAGACGGACTACAAAGTCACCCGCCCCGGTGTCTACTGCTTTTTTATGGAGCCCCAGCCATACTGGGAGCCGGCCGAAGACCACTATATCGTCCATTACACCAAATCGTATGTGGCCGCGTTGGGAGACGATGAGGGCTGGGACAAGCCTGTGGGATTAAAGACGGAGATTGTGCCGTTATCCAGGCCGTTCGGACTATATGCGGGCAACGTCTTCCAAGGCGTGGTCATGCTCAACGGCAAGCCCGTGCCTGAGGCCAGGGTGGAAGTAGAATTTTATAATCAGGATGGGAAGGTTAAGGCCCCCAACGACTATATGGTCACCCAGAGTATTAAGGCGGACAAGAACGGAGTATTCACCTATGCCGCCCCCCGGGCCGGCTGGTGGGGTTTTTCCGCGGTCAGCACCGATGACCAGAAGATCGCCTACCAGGGAAATCCCAAGAATGTGGAAATCGCCGCGGTCATCTGGGTCAAGTTCTTTGACATGAAGTAGTTAACCTCATATTTGTCTCTGTCATTCTTGCCTGTTATTCGGACTTTTCCGGGCGGCCAAATACCCGGCCGGGAGCACCGCACAGCGTCAAAGAACCAAATAACCAAATGGCCTATTGTCCTCCCCGAACCGGCCAGACGTAGTAGCCACTCGCCTTACTGGCGCCGTTGACGAGGCTGCTGCCCAGGTCGACGATCCACGCGAGGCTCGTATTGACGGCGACCGTAGTACTCGACCAGTAGACGTCCGACTGGACGCCGGTAAAAGAATACATGGCAGAATCTCGGACTGCTTCAGGCCCCGCATGTAGGGCCTTCAATTCTACCAAGGTAGGCAGACGCCAGGCACCTTCTTGTGAGCCGTCGGATAATGAAGCTGGATTTCCATTCTGGACCTGCGCAGCGCGGTCTGCGGCACTTGTTCCGGTTTTCGTATTTGTCCAAAAAGGATATCGACCGCCCCAACCAGCGTCTTTCAGCCAGACCAATCCATTGCTCATGTCGGTTACGGTGCCGTTGTTATTATCACACCAGCGACCAAGGGGACTGAGCTGCCCTTTGCAGGTCACACATGAGGGGTGCGAGGCCGGAAGCTCGTCGGCATAGGTCGGAAAGCTCGAATAACAAAAAAGACAACCCATCATAAAAACGGCCAATAAATAGGGCGATACTCTTCCTGTGTTTCTATTCATGGTGGTCCCTCCAAATTTATTTGGCTGCTTTGCGGAAACCGAGTTCTGACCCGATCATCTCAGTCAAGGGCTACCGATTACCTTGGTCGAGGTTGAAGAGCCCATTCCCCATGGCCCGGCCGGGAGCATTTCGCCGCGGCAAATAATCAAATAACCAAATCATCGAAGCATCTATTGTCCCCCACGAACGGCCCAGACGTAGGGAGTGGTGGACGTCTTATTGCCATTGTCGATGCTGCTGCCGTCGACCATATAGACGATCCACGCGTAGCTCGTATTGGTGGCGTTCGTAGTAATCGGCCAGTAGTACCACGACTTGACGCTGGTAAATAAATACATGCTGGAATAGCGAATAGCCTCTGTCCCAGGCGTGATGGCTTTTAGCTCATCTATTGTTGGCCAGCGCCATTGCCCTGCTTGTGAGCCGTCGGTCAGCGAGGCTGGGGTTCCATTTTTAACTTGAGCCGCTCGATTACCGGCATCGGACCAATTATAGAAACCGCCCCACCCCGCATCTTTCAGCCAGACCAATCCTGTGGTCTTATCGGTTACCGTTACGTTAAGATTATCACACCATCGCCCCCTATCACTACAATTGTTCTGACAACCTCCGATTTTAATGGGTTGGGGGGGGCAGAAATTGCACCGGTCGCGTCCACAGCCCAAAAAATTCCCGCCCAGGTGTTGTCGATAACGTAAAAACGAGATCCTTTGTTGTTTCCGTAAACAACGTCAAAATAAATGTCACTGGTTTTTGATGCAATGTATCCGTTCATAATGTATCCGTTCATAATGCCGGGAAAGGCGCCGGAGGTAGAATCAGAACTTGTGACCGTGCCCCGGATCGTAGCATATGCCGTCGCTCCTGATCCCACTTGTTCAATGATGTAGTTATAGTAGACGCCGGGATAATTAGTGTCGCGGACGCAACCCGTCCAAG
>JADFYN010000057.1:6456-15068 GCA_015233055.1 Deltaproteobacteria bacterium | reverse complement strand
CATCGGGAAATTAGTCCTGGCCCAGTTCGTTGCAGAAGAATTTCTGCTTATTCAGGAATTGGTCGGCCATGGCAAACCTTTCACTGAGGCGGAGGGGTTGATTATCGGCATGGATCATGGTCAATTGGGCGGATTGATCGCCCTGGAATGGAAGTTTCCCGAGCCCATCGTCAGTGCTATTACCTTTCATCACGAACCTGAAAAGGCGCCTACAGCCTCGGATCTCACGGCCCTGGTTCACCTGGCCAACAACCTGGTCCTGTTCCTTGGGGTGGGAGTTGGTGTTGGCGGGTTGTCGATAGCGGCCGATAACAAGGCGCTCCAGCGGTTTAAGCTCACCCAAAACGACCTGGATATGCTGTTGGTAATGTTTTACCCCCGTTTGGAACTGGCCCAACGAAATATTAATTAACCGGATAAACGGCAAAGATCTGCTATGTCAAAAATCCAGGTAATAGTTGTAGATGATTCGGCTGTCGTCCGTAAGATTTTCTCTGAGATTTTATCAAAGACAAACGACATCGAAGTCGTAGCCACCGCGCCCGATCCTTACGTGGCCAGAGACAAGATAGTCCAGTTGGCCCCCGACGTGGTCACCCTGGACGTGGAAATGCCCCGCATGGACGGTATTTCATTCCTGAAGCGGTTGATGAGATACTACCCGTTACCGGTGATTATTATTAGTTCTCTGACCGAAAAGGGAGGTGTCCTGGCCATGGAGGCCCTGGCCTCAGGGGCGGTGGAGGTCATGTCCAAACCTGGTTCATCCTACTCGGTGGGCGAGATGGGCGACCAACTGGTGGAGAAGGTCCGGGCGGCCTATCTGGTCCGGCACCGGTTCAAAAATCCTCAAAATAGTCCTCTGGTTGACCGAGGGAAGCCCCTGTCCATCCCGACTGCGCTGGCCAAGACCACCAACAAAGTGGTTGCCCTGGGAGCGTCTACCGGGGGGACGGAAGCGATCAAGAACGTCCTGATCAGAATGCCGGCCAATTCTCCGGGAATTACCATAGTCCAGCATATGCCCCCCAAATTCACCGCCGCCTTTGCCGATCGCCTCAATGGCCTGTGCCAAATGGAGGTCCGGGAGGCGGTGGATGGTGACACTCTCCATCCCGGTCTGGTCCTGATTGCCCCCGGTAATTTTCACATGTTGCTCAAACGCAGCGGAGCCAGGTATTACGTCGAGGTCAAGACCGGCCCCATGGTCAACCATCAGCGGCCGGCCGTAGATATCTTGTTTAATTCCACAGCCAAATATGTCGGGCCTAATGCGGTGGGCGTTATCCTGACCGGCATGGGCGCGGACGGGGCCCAGGGGATGCTCAGGATGAAACAAGCCGGGGCCAAGACTATTGCTCAAGATGAAGCCTCGTGCGTCGTCTTCGGGATGCCCAAGGAGGCCATCAAGATAGGTGCCGTCGATGTCATCGCCCCGATAGACCTGGTCGCCGGAGAGATCATCAAGGCGCTGGAATAAAAAAAGGCACCCATCATCAAGCATCGGATAACCATTGCCAATCCCCTTAATTATGGCTTCGTATGGGCTAAGCCGGATTATTTTCAGAGGATAAGATGAAATTAAGAGTTCCGAAAACCGGCCGACAAGGCACACGGACATCTGCTTTTGGATCTCCGGGCCGGGTTAACCATGATGCTACCTCTTTTTACGACAGCCGGTTATATGAAGGTCTGGACAAGGGAGATGATTCAGACTGTCATCTCAACTTGATAGATCCACGGAAGCTTGATCTGATTCACTGTGCTTCATCAGAAAACATGGATGATTTGCCGAATAACAGTGTTCACCTGATGGTTACCTCGCCCCCCTACAACGCCGGGAAAGAATACGACGAAGACCATAATCTCACCGAATACCTGATGTTCCTCAAGAGAGTGTGGACGGAAGTCCGGCGGGTGCTGGTTCCCGGCGGCAGGGCCTGCATCAATATCGCTAATCTAGGTAGAAAGCCATACGTTCCTTTGCACGCGTATATCATAAACGATATGCTTGATTTGGGATTTTTGATGCGGGGTGAGATCATCTGGAACAAGGCCTCCAGCGCCGGCTCTTCTACGGCTTGGGGGAGTTGGCTTTCTCCGGCCAATCCTACCCTCAGAGACGTTCACGAGTATATTCTTGTCTTTTCCAAAGGGACCTTCGGCCGGAAGAACCTCTGTGACGGAAAGAGTACTTTGACTAAGGAAGAATTTCTGGAATACACTAAAAGTATCTGGACGTTTCAATCGGAATCAGCCCGAAAGATCGGGCATCCGGCCCCATTCCCGGTCGAGTTGCCTTACCGGCTGGCCCAGCTTTACACCTACGATGGAGAGATTGTGTTGGATCCTTTCATGGGCAGCGGGCAGACTGCTCTGGCGGCCATAAAAACCAGCCGTCACTTCATCGGATACGAAATAGATGAAGCTTATGTTGAGTTAGCCCAAAGAAGAATAAGGGAATTCATCATGGACAGGTCGCAAAAATCACTAGGTCTGGCCACCTGATTCGGGGGTCCCTCCCCGACTACAGCCATGGTCTGCCTTTGTGTTTGATATTAAACGGAAGATACCGAAATAGTTTGACCTCGCCGGCGTTAATCTGATAATTTATTGTGAAAATTTGACTACAGCCCGGTTCAGAAGAGGGTTAGTGGCTGGAGTTCGGGTTGGTCTGTCAGCGTCTGCCTGAGATTGAGATATCCGGTTTTTTGGTGATAAATCGTGTTCATCAAACTTCGGATGTCTTTTTAGATGTCCGAGAAAGAAGGAGATAGAAGTGGACCGAAAACGTATGACGGCTGTGGCCGGGTTGACCATCGCAATAATTTTCCTACTGGGTTATGCCGGTATGGAACCTGCTGCGGCGCCTTCTTCAGAGACCCGCTCCGCCAGGATCAACTGGATGGACTACAAGGATGGCCTGGAGAAAGCCAAGAAAGAGAATAAACTGGTTTTTGTGGACTTCACCGCGGACTATTGCGGCGTCTGTGTCAAGATGGAAAAAGACGTATTTTCCAAGCAGGAAGTGGCTGAATCTCTAAACCAGCACTATGTCGCGGTAAGGGTGAATACCGTCAAGGACAGAGACCTGGCCGTCAATTACCAGATTCGAGGCATTCCCACTTTTTGGATGCTGTCCGCCAAAGGCGACAGATTAGGCCGGATCATTGGGTATATGGACGCAGATCAGATGATCAAAATGTTGAAGCACGTTAAGGAAAAATTCAGCGAAAATAAGTAGCTGAAAATCGTTTACGCCATAATCAGTTAAAATAACCGGTCTTCTTGATCACGCCTGATATATTTAACTAACTTTGGCGCCTGGATGGTTATTCCCCGGAAACGGGTCCCGTGAGACGGGCCAAGATTATCCTATTTCGAGAGGTGGGAGAAGATGATCCGGCGGTTGCCTTGTTTCCCTACCCTCTCCCTCCGGTTGATGCCTATGCCGCTGGTGCAAAAGCGGCTATCTACACCCATCCTGTCCTGAATCCTTTACGCCTATGTAAAACCCTCAGCTACTTTTCCTACCTTTGACAACCTTCTCCTCTATCCGCGCCTGACCCACATGAAGATAGTCGAGCAAGTTTTAGAGCTCAGCCCGGCAATCCCTATTTGATTGCACCGGACCCAGTTTTATGCTATAATATTAAGTTAAGATAAGCGTCTGTTAACGATTGAATTTCTTTCCTGACATGGAAGTTTGACCAGCCGGTGGTCATAACTCGGGAGGAATTCTCATGACTACAACTGCCCGCAAGCAAGAAAACTGCACCTATGGTGATTATCTGACCTGGCCGGAGGAAGAGCGGTGGGAGATCATTGAGGGTGTGCCCTATGACATGAGTCCGGGGCCATCGATTCGGCATCAGAGGATATCTAGGAATTTATTCAGGCAGATAGACCAATTTCTGCTTGGCCGTGAATGTGAAGCTCTCTATGCCCCCTTCGACGTTAGGCTCCCTCAGACGGACGAATCCGACCAGAACGTCACCACCGTGGTGCAACCGGATATCTCGGTTATTTGTGACCCGGCCAAGATTGATGACCGGGGTTGCCGCGGCGCTCCTGACTTTATCGTGGAAATTCTTTCTCCCCATACATCCAAAAAAGACCAGGCCGAAAAATTGGCCTTGTACGAAAAGCACGGCGTAAAAGAATACTGGATCATCTTCCCTGGTTATGGCACCGTGGTTATCCGGGTGTTGGGCCAAGACGGCAAATACGGGCCGCCAATGGTTCATGCCGTCAAGGGCAACCTGGAGGTAGCCACTTTGCCCGGATTGGTGATCGATCTGGATGCTGTTTTCCGGATCAGGTGAATCGTCAAGTTTGGATCGGAGGGGGTTAATGGCCACAAATGCCCGCAAGCTGGAAAACTGCACCTATGGTGATTATCTGACCTGGCCGGAGGAAGAGCGGTGGGAGATCATTGAAGGTGTGCCCTATGACATGAGTCCGGGGCCATCGATTCGGCATCAGAGGATATCTAGGAATTTATTCAGGCAGATAGACCAATTTCTGCTTGGCCGTGAATGTGAAGCTCTCTATGCCCCCTTCGACGTTAGGCTCCCTCAGACGGACGAATCCGACCAGAACGTCACCACCGTGGTGCAACCGGATATCTCGGTTATTTGTGACCCGGCCAAGATTGATGACCGAGGTTGCCGAGGCGCCCCTGACTTTATCGTGGAAATACTTTCTCCCCATACTTCCAAAAAGGACCAGGCCGAAAAACTGGCCTTATACGAAAAGCACGGCGTAAAAGAATATTGGATCATCTATCCCGATTATGCCACTGTGATTGTGAGGCTTTTGGGCCAAGACGGCAAATATGGGCCGCCAGAGATACACGAGACCAATGGCAGCCTGGAGGTAGCCACCTTACCGGATTTGGCCATTGATTTGGATGTAGTTTTTGAGCGGCGAGAGGGTGAGACCTGGTAATCTATTTCAAGATAGACCAAACCCAGGTTATCAGAACTCCGTAACCCGCCCCACATGTTCGGAATCAACGAAATCATCTGAGTATCTTTTTTCGGGTGTGATACGGTTTTCGCTTTACGACTCCATTTGTTTTGATGTAAGCTGATGAGTCCGAGTTATTCCCTATGGATAGACAAGACAGGCAGAGGAGGGTTCCTTGTCAATGCTTTTCCCAGACCAGAGCTGGATTGAATTAACGGAAGAGGTGATTATCCGGGAGGGCCTGACCGCCTGGGCGGCCGGATTTAAACTTGGCACCGCCGGGTACCGAGACCAACTCGACCCTCTTGACAGTCAGAATCCCCAGATGGCCTTCAACGCCATAAAACTCGCTGTTGTCGCCGAGGCCAAGGCTCGGGTATACGACCGGCTGCTGGAACGGAGCGACACCGCCAAAGACCGGCACGTGGGTGGCGAGGTCCGGCCGCATACCCAAGACTTCATTATGCTGGTCGCCCGGATTTATGCCGCGCACGGATGGACAGTCCATCTCCGGCCCGACCGCCTGACCCCCCCGATCTGGTATTCTTCTTTCGGCGTGTGGTATAATGAATTCAATGACGGGGAGAACTTCACAGCCAGCCATTCACCCAACTTCAAGGGTGGCTGGAAACCCATGGACGGCGAAGGGAAGCAACTCCTGGACGCGGCGCAATTGATCGAGAACGAGGTCCGGGTTATTTCCCGGCCCGGCACTGTCATTCCCCTGGCCAAACCTGATCATCCCAACATCCTCGTTGACTTCGATATCGACTCGCCTTATATTGAATTTCTTGGAAGTTTGGTTTCGGCGCCGGCCCTGGCGGCCATCATTCAGGCCGGCCAAAAAGGATTCACCGCCTTTGCGGCCACCTTAGGCGGGTCGATGGGCCGCACCTCAGAGATCATTTTTCGAGACCTGGGCATTCCGGTCGGCGATCAAGGCCCTATCAGGTACTTGTTCAAGGAGGAAGACTCAGCCTATCATGGACTGGGCCAGGTGAATGGGGTTAACCACGGCGTTGATCCCGGCAAGCCGGAGATTTATAAGCATATCGGAGCGGATGGCTGGTTACGGCAAGCCCCCCCTGGATCTTTTGTGTTTATCTGGGACCCGGACGGAGACAGGTTTAATATTGTCACTACGGCTTCAGCCGAAGAGGCGGATTTGGCCCGGCAGGTCGGGTTGGAGGTTGACCCCCTATCCCCTGACCGGGTCCTGGTCTATTTCAAACCTAACCAAATCTATTTCATGCTGGCCGCCTTCCGGATTGCTGAACTTAAGGCCAATGGATTAATCGATAAGTACGACTGGATGGTCATGGAGACCTGGCCCACCAGCCGGTCTATTGGAGAGTTGGCGGAGAAAGCCGGGTTGAAAGTAATCCGGACGCCGGTGGGATTCAAATACTTCGGTAACGCCTTGGCCGAGTTGGAAAATCAACTCTGGTCCGATCCGCCGCAGGTTCCGGTCCGGTTTAAGGATGTCCTGGGCCGGGAAACCATTATCGGCCCCCATCCCAGGGTGCTGATCATGGCCGAAGAATCAGGCGGGGCGGCGATGGGCGGGGCGGAATTTATGACCAGCCGCCATGCCCGGACTAAATCCCTGGCCATGAAGGAAAAAGACGGCATGCAAGTGGGGTTGGTCACCCTGGCTCTGGCCGCCGACCTGTATCTCAAAAATACCTCCTTCGCCGCCTACTACCACCGTCTGATGGACCAAAATGATATCACTTTCCGTTTTTATGAGCGGGATGACATTATCCTATATGACGAAAATAGTCCTCCTGAAAAAATGGCTGCGCTCAAGGCCGAAGGGATGCGGCGGCGAGACCGGACCGTGGGATTTTTCAAAGGATTAATTGGTAAATCTCCCGACGAGGTTCACCGTGTCTTGACCCAGCGGGCTAACGGGTTTTCATTTCCACCAATTAAGGATATATTTTGGGCCGGTGACGGTACCTTGATTGAAATGGAGAATCTCTGGTGGGAACTGCGGGCTTCAGGAACGGACGCCGTGCTTCGGTATTACATTGAAGGCCGGGACATAAAGCTAATCCGGGGGGTTAACCTGGCTCTCCAGAAGCTTGCTCTGGACTGAGAGGCCGGACATGCGAATGGTGCTGCAACGGGTTAGCCAGGCCCAGGTCTATGTGGCCGGAGAAGTGGTTGGGAGCATTGGCCGGGGGCTGGTCGTGCTCCTGGGTGTGGCCCCGGAGGATACGCTCAAAGAGGCCGACCTGCTGGCCAAAAAAGTCGTCGAATTACGTGTCTTTGAAGATGGCGAAGGTAAAATGAATCTGTCGGTTAAGGACGTGGCCGGCCGGGTCCTAATCGTTTCTCAGTTCACCCTTTTGGCTGATTGCCGCAAAGGACGCCGCCCTTCTTTCACCTCCGCCGCAGACCCGGCTAAGGCCGAAAAATTGTATGAGTACTTTATCACCCGGATTCAAGCCGCCGGAGTAGCCGCGGCCCAAGGAAAATTTGGGGCCATGATGGAAGTGGCCCTGGTTAATCATGGACCGGTTACTTTGGTGATCGATAGCAATCAACTTACCTCCCGGAATCAATCAAGTACTTGATCAGAAGACCTTGGCCTCAACGATGAACCTGATTTCGGGAGGACTCAATGGAAGCTGCGAGTTGGTCATAACGCTGCTGTGCGGGGGCTTCTTGCATCTTTTGGAAATTGAATATCTGCCCATCGGGGTTATGACATCTTCATGGCCTATCAGCGGATGGAGTGCAGACGTGCAGCCGCAATCAGCGGCTCGGAGCGGATGTAGATGGCAGTAGATCATTATTTGTATCAGTTCGGCTACCTGGCCCTGTTTATCGGAGCGGTAATCGAAGGTGAAACCTTTGTCTTGTTAGCCGGGTTGGCTGCATACAACGGTATTCTATCCCTGCAATGGGTTCTTTTTTGGGCTTATTTCGGAGCGATGGTCGGCGATCAGTCCTTTTTTTTCCTGGGGAGATTGCGGGGCCGCGAATTTCTGGATCGGCGAAAAAATTGGCGGGATCGTTGTGGGAAGGTGTTTCACTGGCTCCATACCCACCAGATCATGGTGCTCCTGTTTTATAGATTTATCTACGGATTCCGATCTGTGACCCCATTTGTCATCGGCCTGACCACAATCCGGACCAAGTTTTTTATTGCCATTAATGCTCTGGTGTCGTTGGCCTGGACCATCCTCGTGGCTGTCGGGGGGTACTATCTGGGCTACCTCCTGGATCATTCTGGGATTAATCCCAAGCACCTGCAAGTCTGGCTGTTTCTGGGCAGTTTCTTTACCCTGGCCGTCATCGCGGCCGCCAAGGTCCGGAAATAGGCGGCTATCAATCGGCATGGATATATTCTATTTTGATCACCATGATTGACGCCGTTCCTGCGAGCAATTTCAAAATAAGTTGATGCCGATTCCGGTATTCGAGAAAGAGCATAACCCAAAGGACGCAGCCCTTTCTTTCTCTTTGTGCTCCTTGTGTTGTGCTTTTTCTTGTTTTGAGCTTTTGTCGAGCCAAACGAGGTCACCAGGTGATTTCCGATCAAGTAAAGAAGCGGCTGAAGTCTATAGTGGGCAAGGAAAACGTGCTCACCCGTCAAGAAGATGTCCTGATGTATGCCTATGACGCCACTA
>JADFYN010000057.1:0-6373 GCA_015233055.1 Deltaproteobacteria bacterium | reverse complement strand
GGTCCCGTTTAATGTCATCCCCAGGGGCGCGGGCAGCGGCATGACCGGAGGGGCCTTAGCCGTTAGAGGCGGAGTGATTCTCTGCCTGGCCAAGATGAGTCGGATTTTGGAAGTAGACCGGCAAAACCTTATTGCCCTGGTCGAACCGGGAGTGATTACTTCCGATCTCCAGGCCGCGGTGGAAGACGTGGGTTTGTTTTACCCCCCGGATCCCGGCAGCGTCAAATTCTCCACTATTGGTGGTAACGTGGCCGAATGCGCCGGCGGGATGCGGGCGGTCAAATATGGCGTGACCCGGGATTATGTCCGGGGCCTTAAGGTGGTTTTGCCCACCGGTGAAATCATCCGAACCGGAGTCAAGACGGCCAAGGGCGTGGTGGGTTATGACCTGACCCGGTTGATGGTCGGATCTGAGGGAACCCTGGGGATTATGACCGAGATCATCCTCAGATTGTTGCCCAAACCGGAGGCTGGCTCTGTTCAACGTGATTGATAACGCCGCCGCGGCCGTGTCTAAGATCATAACCTCGGGGGTGACTCCGTCTACACTGGAATTCATGGACCAGGCGTGCATTCGGTGCGTCGATCAGGCCCTGGACTTAGGCTGGCCCACGGATGCGGAGGCGCTGCTGCTGATAGAAGTTGACGGCCGCCTCGACCAGGTGGACGTTGAAATACAGGAACTGGCCGGCATTATCGCGGCCTTTTCTCCCCAACAAGTCACCGTGGCCCAGACGGCTGAGGAAGTGGACTCCTTGTGGCGGGCCAGGCGGTCCATGGGGCCGGCCTTGGCCAATATCCGTCCCGGCAAGATCAATGAAGACGTGGTCGTGCCCATCAGTTCCATCCCGGACATGATCCGGGCCGTCGAAGCCGTCAAGTCCCGCTATCAGGTCAATATCTTAACCTTTGGTCACGCCGGGGACGGCAACCTCCACGTCAATGTCCTGCTCGACTGGAATGACCCCGACGAAACCGCCCGAGCCCACGTGGATGATATCCGCAAACAGGTCATTGCCCTGGGCGGGACCAGCTCGGGAGAGCACGGCGTGGGTATCACCAAATCCGCTTACCTGAGCTATGAATTAAACCAGGCCGAGATAGATATCCAAAAACGGATCAAACTAACCTTCGATCCCAACAATATTCTCAATCCGGGGAAGATATTTCCGTGATTGGAGTTGCTCCGGTTGATGGCTCTGTCCTGCGGCGGTCATCATCGGCTTAATCATCCGCCCTATGCCCTGCAACTGTTATGTGCCCAGCCTGATATCCCACTTTAAGCCGAATTTCTTTTTACCCCGCATCGCCCTAATGATGGGGGCCGGCAGGCGCCGCCGCCCAACGGAGATATAACGTAATGCCAGACTCGCCGGCCTTTGCCGAAGCCCTGTCCCAGGCGCGGGCCAAACTACTTGACACCAGTGCCAGGAACCGCCTGCTGAATTACAGAAAAAGCACGGCCAGAAGTATCACCATCATTGATGGACGGCCCGATCATGTCTTTACCACACTGGTGGATGAGGGCAAAGAGATGGATCTGCTGCCCCTCATCCCGGCCCTGTCGGATAATCAGACAACCGGAAAAGACGCAGCATTCCATCCTGACGAGACGACCGGCCAACCGGAACTTTCCGAAGCGGTCACCGACCGTTGCCCTGAAATCACTCTGCCGCGGCTACAGACACCGGGAACCAGCCCCGATAATCAATTGCAGACCACGGAAACACCGGAGCGGCTGGAGCGGCTCGGGGCCAAACTCAAGCAGGAAGCCCGCAGCGCCATCGAAGAAACCGGCTGCAATATGTTGCATCTGGCCATTGGTTTCCTGGAGTGGTCCGAGAATCCGGCCTCCTCGGAAACCCGGCAAGCGCCCCTGATCCTCGTCCCGGTCACTATCCAGCCGGATAAGCTCGACAAACAGACACAAACCTATTCATATAAGCTGGCCTATACCCAGGAAGACCTGGAAATTAACCTGTCCCTGGCCCACAAGCTGGACAGCGACTGGGGCCTGAAGCTGCCGGAGTTCCGGGAGAA
Organism: Deltaproteobacteria bacterium; assembly: GCA_015233055.1. Classification (GTDB taxonomy): domain Bacteria; phylum Desulfobacterota; class JADFXK01; order JADFXK01; family JADFXK01; genus JADFXK01. The sequence continues at coordinate 4,333 of JADFYN010000057.1, read as the reverse complement.
CATCTCCCCTGAGTCCTATCTGGCGGAAACGGCTAGGAAAATAGGCAACCTGCCGGGCTGGCGGGTCACCCCCCGGATGGTCCTTGATCTTTTCAGTTTTGCCAAGATCGCCATGTTCAAAGACTTAGATGACGGTCGCCGGCCTGATGGAGGTAAGTTGAGCGACAACTTATCCCTGAACCAGATCCTGGTCGGCCTTGAACCCGGGGATGCAGCGGTCCGACCTTCCGATGGTCAAGAATACAACATTGACCGGGATGTCCAGGCGCGTCAAACCACCCTGATCCTGCCGGCCGACAGTTCCCAGCATTCGGCCATTATCGATGTCGCGCTCCATGAAGGCAACCTGGTCATCGAAGGTCCTCCAGGCACCGGGAAATCCCAAACTATCGCCAATCTTATCGCCACCGCCTTGAGCCGGGGCCGGACCGTCCTTTTCGTGGCCGAGAAGCTGGCCGCCTTAGAAGTGGTCAGGCAACGCCTGGATGATGTCGGCCTGGGCGATTTTTGCCTGGAGCTGCACAGCCATAAGACCCAGAAGGGCAAGCTGCATGAGGATATCAAAAAACGGATCAACGGGATATACCCGGACGCGGTCGGCCTGGATCTGGAATTGCAGGACCTGGACACGGAACGACGGAAACTCCTGGAATATTCCAGGATCATGAATCGGCCGGTCGGCCCCAGGGGAGAACGTATTCATGAATTATTCTGGGCGGCTGAAAATTGGCGTGGCCAAAGCAGCCAGGGCGCTCATCTCTTCCGGGTCGATCAGGCCCTGGACCGGCCCTGGGCTGAAATCAACCGGAATGCCTCGATTATCCAGGACCTGGCCAACCTGCGGGAAGAACTGCCTCCCCAGGCCATCGAATGCTGGCAAGGGCTTCGCCCAGACAAGCTGTGTTCCCTAGACCAAAACGAGGTGAGTGACGTCCTGGAGGCCATCCAGGTTAATCTGGTGGAGATGCTCAGCCGGTTCGAGACTCTGAGAAATGAACAGGGCCTGCCGCTAACCGGAACTTTAGGGGAACTCCGGCACTTAAGCGCTGCTCATCCCGAAGTGTGTACCGGCATTCCAGACAACCTGGTCACGGGGCTGGGCCGGATATTCTTAGACGGGCAAAATTTTCAGGTCCTGGAACGCCTTGACGCGACGATCGACAAGTTGCGGGAGTCCTCATCCCGCGCCTCCGCCATCATACCCCGAAAAGATACCGTAACCCTGGAAGCCCTCCAGAAGTTGGCTGAATCCATCGCCCGGTTGGCAGATGATGGTCTTGGCCGGCTGACATTGCAAGAGATCCAGGCTCTTTGTCTCGCACTGATAGACTCGGCCGGGGATATCCCGTCCATGGCCGATTCGGCCCCAGGTCTGGCCCGGCTCTTGGTCTGTCAGGCCCAGTCAATGCTCCGGCAGCAGCGGGCCTCTATCCGGTCCTTTTTTAAGCCGTCATTCTGGAACCTGAAGTCCATTGTCAGCGACTATCTGGATCATGACGCAGAATTTGACGCGGATGAGGCGTTTGCTCTAATCCAGACCCGGATCAAAAACAGATCGGAATTGGGCCACGAACCCGATGACTCCAGGCCCCTGGAGGTGTATCGCGACCTGGTTGACCCCGGCCTGGTCATGAACACCGGTTGGGCCCGGCTGGTGGACGACGTTGTATGGACCCGGAAACTGATGTCGGCCATAGAGTCCCCAGTCCGGACCGGGAGCCTGGGGCCGCCCATATTCGAGAATCACCAGGAGATGAACAAGCAAGTCCAGGCGATCCAAGGTATGATCGGGCGCGTCCGGCAGTCGTTGACGCAGGCTCGAATTTCCGTCCAACCTGAAGATGACCTGGATACGGTGGTCTCCTTGATCCGGTCTCGTCAACACGCTTTTGAAGAAGTTCTGGCCCAGACCGTCGAGTTGAATGTCTCACCCTCAAAAACGATTATGGCCTTGAAGGAGGGCCTGGAGGCTCATGGCTCGGCTCTAAACATGGCCAAAAGCATCCCCGATGATATTTCGTTCAGGCAGCTTATCGCAGAACTACGAGGCGTCTTGGACGGAGATGAAACCGAGGTTGATCACCTCATTCAAACGTCCAGGACGGTGGCCAACTGGGTCCGGCGGGTTTTCGCCTCCGGCAATTTCTCTGCCGAGCTGGTGGCCTGGATCTTTGCCGAGCCGGACCGGAATCACCTGGCCCTGTTTCGGGATGTGGTCGAGCTGTCGAAGAAGTTTGTTGCGGGCTTCGACACCTGGATTCAAAGCCTGGAGGCCGTTGGCCGGGTCGATTTCAAGCGGTTTTTCGGGGGCGATGACGGAGAGTGTCGTTTAGAAGATATGGCCGCGGCAGTGGCCCGGTGCCGGGATCAGATCCATTACCTGGGCTCCTGGGCCGATTACTGCCGATGCTCTGGCCAGGCCCAGGCTGCCGGGCTAACCCAGTTCATCGAAGCCATTGACCGGGGCGCTTTACCGGCTGAGAATGCCCGGCCGTCGTATCTTTTTGCCGTCTATCACAGCATGGCCAGGGAACTTTTGACGGCTCATCCCGGCTTGAATCACTTCACCCGGCCGGGTTACGAGAATGTCCTGAAACGCTTTGCCGGCCTGGACCAGAACGTTCTCGACCATCCGCCCCAGCGGATTGTCCATAAGTTGGCCCAGCACCCGGTACCCGCCGGGGTCGCCCTGGGACCGGTGGGGAATTACACGGAAAAGGCGCTCCTGGACCGGGAGATCAATAAGCTCAGACGGCACATCCCGATCCGGCAACTGGTCAAGCGGGCCGGCCGGGCCCTCCAGGCGCTGAAACCCTGCTTCATGATGAGCCCGCTGTCCGTCGCTCAATATCTCGATCCTGAGAGTATGCGCTTCGATCTGGTGGTCATGGATGAAGCCTCCCAGCTCAAGCCCGAGGATGCCCTGGGGGCCATCGCCAGGGGGACGAAACTGGTCGTAGTGGGCGACCCCCGGCAGTTGCCGCCGACGAGCTTCTTTGACCGGATAGACGGGATCAATGCCGACGAGGACCAGACCTATGCGGTCACCGAGGCCGAATCCATCTTAGAACGCGGGATGCAGGTCTATCCGGCGCGGCGGCTGCGCTGGCATTACCGGTCCGAACACGACAGCCTGATCAGGTTTTCCAACCACATGTTTTATAACGACCGGCCGTTGTATGTCTTCCCCTCGCCGCGTCTATCAAACCGCAGCCACGGAGTTCATTTCAATTACATTCATGGCGCCAAATACCACCAGGGGACCAATCTTGTTGAGGCCCAGGCCATTGTGGCGGGCATCGAGGATCACGCTCGGCTATTCCCAGAGATCAGCCTGGGTGTGGCCACGTTTAATATCAAGCAGACCGAGGTCATCCTGGACCTGCTGGAGGCCGCCCAGAAAAAAAACCCGGTTCTGGAAAAATGGGTCCGAGAATCCGGCGACCAGGCCGAGCCGTTCTTTGTCAAGAACCTGGAAAACGTCCAGGGCGACGAACGGGATGTCATCTTCATCTCCGTGACCTATGGCCCTGACCCGGCCTTCGGCAAGGTGTTTCAACGGTTTGGACCGATCAATACGGCCAATGGGTGGCGGCGGCTTAATGTCATATTTACGCGGGCCAAGCAACGGGTGGAACTCTTCAGCTCCATGCGGTCCCATGATGTGATCCCGTCACCGAATGCCGGCAAGGGCGTTCATGCCTTAAAGGCTTACCTGGCCTACGCCGAGACCGGATTCTTACCCGGCAACGGCGTCACCCCGGCCGGGACCGAAGCCCGAAGCCATTTCCAAATCTCTGTCATGGATATCTTGCATCGGCAGGGGCACCAGGCCGCGGCTCAGGTGGGTGCGGCCGGATTTGGTGTTGACATCGGTGTGCGTCATCCCGAGTACCAGAATGACTTTGTCCTGGGCATCGAGTGCGACGGGGCGGCCTATCACTCAGCCGGGTCCATCCGTGACCGGGATCGTCTCCGCCGGGAGATCCTGGAGAAGAAGGGCGGGCGGCTCCATCACATCTGGACCGTCGACTGGTTCAAGAACCGGGAGCAGGAGATCGATCGCCTCTTAGCCGCCGTGGACAACGCCGTTCAGGAGTATGGGGCTGCCCTGACCGGCTCGCCCTCCCTGGCCGGCAGAATGGCAGGTGGTGAAGAATCTGATAAGGAAGAGTTAGTATCAAATCACATGGCTTCCCCATCTTCGTCTTCCGACACAATCGTTTCTTTTGTTGGCAAGACCGGCGGATTCTTCGCCGAAGATTCGGGCCGTTCTTCTGCAAACTCCGTTGACTTGCATCAAATATTTATATAGAATGGCGCAAATGATTTG
>JADFYN010000056.1 GCA_015233055.1 Deltaproteobacteria bacterium | reverse complement strand
GGTGGCTTTGAAAAAGTTGAGCCGTTCGTCATACTGCTGATCTTTGGTCAGATTGTGTTCACGCCCGGTTTGCGGCATAAACTGCCAGATACCGGCCGCCCCGGCCGGGGAAAAGGCATACTCTTTAAGACCACTTTCAGCTACCGGAATATAACGCAGGTCCTGCGGCAAATTTCGGCGGGTCAGCTCGGCCTCCAGGGCTGGAAAATAGCGGTTGGCCCGTTTCAGCAACAAAAAAACCAGGGCTTCATCCCAGACCAGGATATGGAACTCCCGGTCCAGCATTTCGAACACATCTTGATTCTCCAAAGGAACCCTGACGCCGCAGAAGGTGACTTTGTCCGGAAACCGGTATACCGGCCTGGCGGGATGCTTCCCTTGGGTATGGTCAATGACACCCAACTCTGAAGTCCAAATAGGGCGGGACGTGATCATAATCAAGGACAGGGTCATGGCCGAGACCAGGCCGGAGACAATTAAAATCTTTTTTCCGGAGATCATGGTGCTATCACCTCTATTTCTTAGAGCAAACGGCGGAGGACTCGGAGAAGAGAGCAACCGGGCTCAAAATCATTCTCCAAAATGGGAAAAACCTTGATAGGGAAGGGGCCTCTTGCCACTCTGGTCAACCCCAAAAACACCTGACTGGGCCGTTATAGTACCGACCAGGTAAACCTGGACCCCGAAATGGGCTGACAGGTCGTGGTTGCCGTCCATGGCGGCCGGGCAGGGCGCAGTAAAAAGCAACTCATAATCCTCTCCGCCATATAATGCCCAGTCCAGCGGGTCACGACCCCACGCCCGGCCCAGTTCCCTCAGTTCCTGAGACAAGGGGATACGCTCGGTCCAAATCTCGGCGCCCACCCGACTGGCTTCGGCCACCCGGTTTAGATCCCGGGCCAGACCGTCGGACAAATCAATCATGGCATTAATCAGCCCTTGCCGCACCAGGTGCCGGCCAACGTCGAGGCGAGGGCGAATATTAAGGTGGGCGTCGGCCAATTTATCATACAGCGATTGCGGCACCTGGGATCCAGCCATATTTAACAACTCACACCCGGCCCCTGAATCCCCTAATGTTCCGGTTACAAAAATTCCATCGCCAACTGCCGCGGCAGACCTGTAAGGCAACCTGGCCGCGGTGGATTCTCCCCACACGACCAGAGAGGCCACCACACCGTGGGGGGACCGGACAGTATCGCCACCGACCAGGGTGACGCCGTATTCCCGGCAAGCCTCTTTTAATCCCAAGGCCAATTGGGACACAAATTCAGGATCGGTGTCCGGGGGTAAGCCCAAGGTCAGCAGGGCAAATCGTGGACTGGCCCCCATGGCCGCCAAATCACTTACATTCACGGCCAGCAGTTTCCGGCCCAGGGCGTGTGGCGGGGTGGTTTCGGGCTTAAAATGGACTCCTTCGATCATCACGTCCGTGGTCAAGAGCACTTTGGATCGGGGGTCGGGGACAATTACGGCGCAATCATACCCTATCCCCTTGACCAGTTCAGGAGGAATTCGGTCCCCCCGATCGGCAAACAGAGCAATGATACCTTCCTCGCCCAGGCTTTTCAGGCCCATTAGTTCACAAGTTCCATTTGGCTAAAAAAATATGGGATTTCTGTGGCGGCGGTGCCGGGAGAATCCGACCCGTGGACGGCATTAGCCTCCACATTGGAACCATAGAACTTGCGGATGGTCCCGGCCTCGGCATTTTCGGGGTTGGTGGCGCCCATCAGTTTGCGGTACCGGGTGATCGCGTCTTCGCCCGTCAGGACCATGACCACGCACGGGCCGGAAGACATAAAGTTGGTGACGCTGTCAAAAAAAGGTCTTTCCCGATGAACGGCGTAAAATCCTTCGGCCTCTTGCTTGGTCAGATGGATCATTTTGACGGATTTGACCTTAAGGCCGTTTTCCTCAATCATTTTTATAATAGCGCCGATCAAGCCACGCGACACGGCGTCCGGCTTGACAATGGCAAATGTGGTCTCCATACCTATCTCCTTTAGTGTTTTAGTGACGTGTCATCTCAGTTATGGCATCATAACGACAAAAAATTAGGATAACCCAAGATCATGTTCCGCTTTGGCTCTTCCCATGGGGGGAGCCTGGTCCAGGTTCAACCCTGGTATGATCACGGGGATTAATATCGGTTTCGCGATATGCAGTCAAGTGGAATTTGACGGGGAGGGGCTTAAGGTGCTGTGACCAGGGATAGCCTGGGGGCTAAGGTCAGGCTGAGGCCGGCGGTCGCTCGGGAGTCTGGATCTCATCCGTCATCAATTTAATTAAGGTCTCCAGCCGGTTTTCAAAAGTGTGTTGAGCCAAAATCCGTTTTTGGGCGTTACGAATCAGTTCGTTTCGGATACCCGGGTTAGCCAGAAAAAAATGTATCTTCTCAGGGATTTCAGTTAACTGACGATAAACCGCCAGCTCTGATGAATCAAAAGAGTCATATAGCCCCGGCCGTTCATCCACCAGAGCCAACCCGCCGGCCAGAGGAATATCAAAATCTCGTTGCGTCAGGCCATAGGGAAAATGAAATCTGTTAGCCACCAGGTTAATGTAGCTTCGACGATAAATCTGCGGCAGGAGTTCTATCTTGACCGGGCCGGCGATTCGCGCCTTGGGGAGGTGCCTTTGCCAGGCATAATCGCCATAGACCGTCAGAACTTCCTGAGGCACGCTTTGAAGTGCGCTTACTCTAAAAAGAATGCTGGCCATATAAGTCAGCAAACAAACGATATCCTCCAACGTAGGCTGGTCCAGTTCCCATCCGGCCATGTGCTGAGCCACAATTTCCCGAATGCTTTCCGGCGGACGGGCCATGATGTGATCCACCGTCTGGCCGATCTCTTTGATAAAAGCTGCGGCATCGCCCAGACCGGCTGCTTTGACGCCATTTAAGATCGTTTCTTCAATGCCTTTGAGGCTAAAAGAGCCAAAAGACAGGGAACCGACAAAACACACCACCTGGTCATAAGTATCGGACGGCACTGCCAACTGGTAAAAGATATCCGGACATCCGGCATAGGGGAGGTAATGGGCTTTAAGTCCCAGGGAGGTCAAATCAGGAACCCAGGTGGGGTCAATACAGAAAAAGGTTAGATTAGAAGATAATCCTTTGAATTGGGTGACTTTTTCATTCCAAGGGACGGACAACGGATAGTCAATCAGCCAGCAGGCCATCCGGAGGTTCTGCCGGCGGATGTAATCTTCCAACCGGGAGGGATAAGTCTTTGAAGAGGGAGCAGTATCCCGGCGTTTTCTGACCATGGGGCCGGTTTGAAAAGTGAGCAGAAAATCGGGGTGAAAGGCATCAACTGTTTTTTCGAGCAGGCCATAATCCATGTCGGACGCGGCCAGATGATATACAGGCTGATAATCGATCACTTGAAAAGGCGTGCCCAGGGCACTCAGACCTCTAATCAGGACATCGCCCATGACGGAATCAGGTTGATTAAGCAGAAGGACTCGTGGTTGCATGTGATATGTCACACATATATTTTTATCATACTGAGAAGGGCGAACAGCACCAGGGGCGCGAGAAATATCTGACTAAAAAAACGCCTGAACATTCAGATGGGGTGACCGATGGTCGGTGAGCCGGTCAACACGGTAACTTGAGTCGGTTGGCGGCCTCACTTGATAATGATGATAAGAGATGTATTAAATTTTGGTGATTTTTTTTCTTGAGGTAGGCCGCAAAGCCGTGTAGCAAGAATCTTTGGTTTCGCCTTTAGTGCCCGGCAAATCAATCAATGGTTTTAACTTGTTGTGATGGCGGAGGACTAGTTCATCAAGATGGATATTATTCAGGATGTTGGTGACCGTGTCGTTGATTTCCCTCCAAATTTCTATGGTGACGCAGTCGGGACTACGTTTACAGATGTCCGGGTTATCCACGCATTCCACCGGCGCAATGGACCCTTCCAGCGATCTGATAATCTCGCCCAAAGTGATTTCTGAAGGTTTTCTGGCCAAAGTATATCCCCCCCGCGGCCCTCGGACACTCCTGACTAACCCTGCGGCCTTAAGGGGAATGAATATTTGTTCGAGATATTTTGTTGAAATATCTTGTCGTTTTGCCATTTCTTTCAATGACACGGCTCCCTTGTCCATATTCAAGGCCATGTCCAACATGGCCCGGGAAGCGTATCTGCCGCGTGTAGACAGCTTCATCGGTTTTTCTCCTTGATTATGGATTCCATTTCATGTACCAGCATAGGAAGCAGAATAGGAGTCCGCAATTAGAAATCGTACAAATAGAACAGGTGAATGGGATTAGTCGGATTTCAGGGCAAATACAATTGTCCGCTAATGCTCCCGCGATCCTAAGAGAAAGCCAATCCAGAAAACCTAAGCCGAGTTGCATTGCACCCGGTAACCCTATAACCAAACCGAAATAAACACAATTCCACAATCCAGATAAATACTATTTGTTTCTACGTGATTTGTCAAGCCAATTCTTTGTAGTAAGAGTTTGTAGTCAGAGAGGTTATATACTTGACACGGCTATAACCGGCGCATCTGAGCACACCTGTTGCCGGTTGCTTGTAGCCGGTTGCTCGTTGAAGACAACCTGCAACAAATACCGAGTAACCAGCAACCACGTCCATTCCAGGCAGCCGATGAATTACGCTTAATCAGGAGAAAAAATGAGAATTGTTTGCCCTAAATGCGGTACCTCCGGAAATATCCCGGACGACAAAGCCAACATCAAAATAAAATGCCCGGCCTGCCAGAAGATTTTTGTTCCGGGTGAAGGTGTCTTTTCCGACATCCGGGTAGAAACTTTCTTGGATGACTTTGGGTATCGGGTCCGGCTTATCCCGCCCATTAGTTTGACCGGCCTGAGACCAGGGGAGGAACCGCCCATTAGTCGATACCAGCAGTTTCCCTTTGAAGTCGAAAAACTTGTGAAAAAGCTTGACGTAACCCTGGGGCCGATGTATTCCGGCAAGGCCACCTTATTTAAAAATCCCAAGCCACACATCTGCCTGTATCAAATTTTCAGATCTCAGAAGGAGGCCCAGGGGGTTGTGAGAATGATAGAAACCGCGATCTCTGAGATTACCGGAGAGGTCTTCTTGAGTGTCATGAAGCGCCGGATTCAAGAAGCCCTGGACAAGTGTCAGGACAAAGAAAAATTGAGGCAAATCGGGATAATCTTGGGCACGGTCAAAAAAGAATAGTTGATGTCGGTCCGGCCTGCGGCGGTTGAGTTTTCCGATCAGCCCGGGCGACGGACGACCCCAACCTATCCCCGGTTAAAGCTACATCTCCAGTTTACGGAAATCTGGACCAAAGCTCTTTGGGAACATCCGGTTATTTCTATCTTCTGCGCAAATAATAAACCAGTTATTATGAAAATGGTTGTCAGAAAAAAAATGCCAGGGTAAAGTGATTTCTTAAGGGGAGCACCGTGGTTCAGTCTCTCTTAAAATTGAAATTTTACATTTTTATTTTTGAGTCCGGCGCCTCGTGTTGTTGAGGCGATAATCAATTCCAGTCCCCGTATTCGTTTGAAAAGGAATCGGCCAGGTGAATAAAAAGCTCGCAGAGATTCTAAAGGTCTTAACGCCAGAAGAACAAGCGGAAGTTCACAGCTTTGCCGCCTTTTTGTTGATGAGACGAATAGGATTCAAAAAGTCTTATCCGATTTCTCAGTCATTATGTGAAGATTACATTGAAGCCATAGCCGAGTTGGAAGGGGTGGAGTGGGGTGACGAGTCCGATGAAGAGATTATCTCCCAAGAATATGGCCGGCCGATTCGTTGGATTTGAATTTGTCGGGCCACAACAATTAACCACAGCAGATATTTTTCGGTTCCTGGGGATGTGAGGCCGGAATATTGTGACACGGCTGTTTTTTCTGCCGGCAGACGGGATTATGGACGATAAGTTTTCCACCACAGAATATCTACGCCATATCGAACAATCAGAAGGCCATCTCGAATACGCCTCGGATGCCGATTATCTCTTGACTCCGGAGTTCATGAGATATGTCCTGGACGTAGTCAAAAGCGGCCTCATCATCACCGACCTATCCGGCAGTATTCTCTTTTTCAGCAGGACAGCCACCGAATTATTTGGTTATCAACCACCGGAATTGTTGGCACGGCCCATTTTACATCTTTTCTTGCCCGACGATTTGGACATATTATATCCAAATATCATAAATATTACCACTCGCGCCGGTTTGTTCCAGGGTGAAGTCATGTTGGCCCGGAAGGGCGGCGCCCGGTTCTTCGCTTACTTAAGTGTCAACCTTTACAACCGAGATCCTGCGGGCCGGCTCATCTTCACCGTTCAAGATATCGACAAGATCAAAAGGGTGGAACGAGAATATAATAACAACCGCCGATTTCATTCCATCAGCCGCATGGCCGATGGTGTAGCTCATGAGCTCAGAAATCCCCTATCCACCATAGGAGGGTTGATCCGCCGCCTGACCAACAAAAAAGTAGACGAGATAAACCAGTCCAAGTACATGGACGCCATCATCAAAAACGTCATCCGAATGGAAAATATCGTTCGAGACGTGGACGCATTTGCCAAGATTCCGGCTCCCAACTTAAAACCGGAGGAGATGCTGGAAACGGTTGGAGATATTTACTGTCAATTCAGGAAACGGTTGGCGGGAACTGAGGTATCAATCAAAATGCGGATGAACGGCGATGATGAAATGCGGGCATTTATCGACCGGGAACTAATTACCCGGGCCCTCTCCGCCATTGTAGACAATGCCTATGATGCCCTGAAGGGTCATGGAGAGATTACTCTGGAGCTGGATCGGGATGAAGATTACATCATCGTCACCATCACAGACAACGGTTGCGGTATTCCTCCTGATGAGCTGGACCTGATCTTTAATCCTTTTTATTCTACCAAGACCGAGGGGATCGGGATCCAATTGGCCATCACCAAACGGATCGTAGAAGATCATGGAGGCCATATTGAGATCAACTCTCAAGTCGGCCAGGGCACTGTGTTCAAGGTGTTCTTATTGATCGAGAGGAGACGCCGCGTCCGCCGGGAGCTAGTCAGCGCCAAGTAATTATTCCGCCCTATTTCTCTCGCCTTATTCTCTCGATCGTGTTCCGGACCCCCCAGCCGGACCCGGACAAATATTGAAAACGGCCGGCAATCCGGTTAATAAAAACTGTGCTCCAGCAATTGACCGAACTCCTTCAGGGTTTGAAGGTTGTAAAACGGTTTCTCTATTTTCAGGGCCAGGAAAAGTGCGGTCGCCATTTTGCGGTCACAAATGTAGTCTTGCCGTCTCATCAGGGCCAAAACGTCTTCTATTGTGCATAACTGATCATGATTCATGTCAATTATTCTCGGCTTCCTCCTTTTTCAGGCGAAGATAGTCTGCCGCGGCCGGCTTGTAATTGGGATTTTGTTCCAGGATCTTTTTATATAACTCCAGAGCTTCCTTTACCTTGCCTTCTTTTTCTGTTATGATAGCTAGTTGATGTTGTAGATTAACGTTATTGGGGGCTAGTTTTGCGGCCTGTTGGAGGGAGTTTTTGGCGTCTTCCACTTTGTTCTGCTTCAGGTAGGCATAGGCCAGATGCTCATATAACGAGGCGTCGTTAGGTCGAGCCAGCAGGGCTTGCCGGGACAGGGCGACTACTTTATCCAGTCCGTTTATCCCTTCATAATGTCTGATTAAGAAATCATACGGCCCCTTAAAGTCCGGCTTAAGGCCGATCAATTTTTCAGCCTCCTCAATTGCCTGGGGGTCCCGATTTGTTTCTTGATAAATGTTGAACAAGTAGTCGTGGGCCTCGATATCTTTAGGATTTGCCGTGACCACCCGCTTGAAAAGCGTTTCTGCCTCTGGATAATGATTAAGCTCGTAACTAATTGCCGCGGCATTAAAGACGACGTTGTTGTCGCCTGGGTTGAGGCTCATGATCTGTTGGTAGGCACTCAACAGTTCATTTTTTTGTCCGAGTTTTTCATAAATATTAGCTAATTGGATGTAAGCAGCGAGATTCTTGGAATCTTTGGCGACAATGGCCTTTAATTCCGTTGCCGCGTCGTTAAGCCTGTTGGAAGCTACATAATGATCCACCAGGGCAGATCGGGAATCAAGGTCATTCTGATTCAGATCCAAAACTTTTTTTAGATAGAAAGCATGCTTTTCATCATTTTTCAATTGCTTATATAAACGTGACAGGTTAAGAAAAAGATTCACATCACCTGTCTCTGTCTGAGCAACGCTCTCATAGAGGGGAACGGCATGCTCAGGTTGATCCAACTGGACGTAGAGGTAAGCTATTTTTTTTATCAACTCTTTTTGCTGCTCCGCCGGGACCAGTTCATTGAGCCGTTGGTAATATTCCAGGGCCGGGGCAAAACGGCCGGTCTTCTCAAGTAGTTCAGCCGCTTGACTTAAGCTGGAGATGAATTCCGGGTTTTCTTTGGCTTGGTCCAGGTAGATGCCGAGGGCCTTATCCAAGTGGTCGGATTTGAAATAATCTTCAGCCAGGCGTTGGAGGAACTCCGTTTCGGGGTTTTGGACGGCCAACCTGTCTAATATGGCCGCGGCGCGTTCAAATTGATTGCTCTTCTCATAAAGTTCAGCCAGGCTGTTCAGGATCAGGGTGTTGTCCGGACTAAGCCTGGCCGCGTTTTGATAGTATTTAATTTTTTGCTCAATATCTTCAGTTTTGGCTGCTTTTTCTATCCAATCTAGAGTGATGAGTTGAACGGATAAGGTGATCTTCCCAAATGCTGTTGTTCCTTTAAAAAACTCAATTGTAGCCGTCGTTCCTTCCAGATTTTCTATGTCCCCCAACAGGTTGACGACTCTGATATTACGTCCCAGTTCAACAACAGGAATTTCTTTGGAGTAGAGGCGGACCCCCCGATTAAACCACAAGCTGGTATCGTACTTGACTAATCGGATTTCATCCATCGTTTTTAAGGGCAATGTTTCATTGTTACGAACCATCGTCCCTTGCCCGTTGACCTCGAAAACGACTCCCTCAAGTCTTGGCGTTGGATTAAAAAACTCACCTATCCGCCCAGCCAGGTTGGCGGGATAAAAAATTTTCACCACCCGGACAATTGCTTCTTTGGGTTTGGATGGCCCGGATAGATGCTTTACCAGGACGGCCGGCCTGAAGTATAAAAACGCCGCGAGTCCGGCCAAAATAAGAATGATCCCCAACCGTAGCCAAAAGGGGACAAGGCGGGGTTCTTTTTTTAGCCTGTAATAACGCATTTTGACCATATTCGTCCGAAATTGAAGTCTTACATTCTGGGAATTGCTTTCTTGGAAATGCCGGGGTTCAGCATTGGACTATCGGGCCGACTTTCACGGAATCCGACTCATGTCAATAACAAATTGTAATTAGTGGTAATAATGAGAATGCCCACCGACCGGAAGACTCAGGCGGTACCTCTTTTCTCTGATCTCCGAGGCCAACCGTTCTTTGCACGCCGTGCAGAGCATGACATTTATCTGTTCAAATACGTCGCGTTCCACCTGATCAGGATCAGCATGGGACAATTGTTCGAGTAATCTGTCTATTCCGCCTTCAATATCTTCATCCGGCTCAGTCAAAACACCGTCAAAATCCGCGACGATAGTCATACTCACCACGTATCTGGTGTCGCCGGGTCTGAAAGGGTGGTCGCACTGGTAGCATGTGTCCGTTTCCGACACCTTGCTTCTTAACTGGTCCAGGTTCATGCCCTTTTCCTCCGAGGGTAGGTCCATCAGCAACGGTAATGGCGCACCTGAAATATGACTGGATGGAATTTAAATAGTTGAGATAGGTGGCCGGGATAGGTCACAGCCGGTCGCATCTGACAGTCTGAAAATATGCTTCGGTTTCGTCATCCAATTGTTGGATGAGATCAGTCAGAATATAACTGACGCTGCAAGACTTGCAGACGAAGAAAACGTTTCGTCAGGTTTTTTTCATTTCTAACTTTTGTTTGCACTTGGGACAAGTTAACATTTGGCTCCGGTCCTAGGTTTGGCCGCCGTTTCGGAAGGCGAAACAAGACAATTCTTCCGGCCATTATGGGCACAGGTTTCTTATATTTTTTTCGGTTAAGAAGCGGTCACACACGGTGAACGGGTCTATCTTTTTTTCTATGATATCATCCAAGAAGCCGTCCAACCAATGGCTCTCAACGGCCTCTTCCATGACCACTGCAAAAACACGCTGCTTAATCAGGTCAATCAGTTCAATTTTGGCCTTATTTCGAAGATGGACCGCCAGATGTTCCCGGCCGTCTCTAAAAAGATGTTCCCGATGGGCGGTGATTTCTTCCAAAAGCTTGTCCAGGCCCAGCCCCCGATGGGCCTCGGTCTTGACTATCCGGGGGATCCACCGGGTTTCCCGTTGCCGATGGTGGCGATTCATCTCCAGCATCAATTGAATGTCTTGGACCGCTCTATCAGCTCCGTCTTTATCGGCTTTATTGACCACAAAAACGTCCCCGATTTCCAAAATCCCGGCCTTAATGGCCTGAATATCATCACCCATGCCTGGGATCGTCACGATCAAGGTGGTGTGGGCCGTCCGGACGATGTCAATTTCGTCTTGTCCCACTCCGACTGTTTCAACTATGATAATCTCTTTCCCCATGGCGTCAAAGACATCAACCACGTGCCGGGTCGACTGGGTTAGACCGCCAAACTGTCCCCGCGTGGCCAGGCTTCGGATAAACACACCCGGGTCAGTGCTGTGGCGCTGCATCCTGATCCGGTCACCCAAGATGGCTCCGCCGGTAAAGGGACTGGTCGGGTCCACGGCGATGACCCCGACAGATATGTCCTTAGCCCGGTAAGCAGAAATAATGCCGTCAACCAAGGTGCTTTTGCCTACTCCAGGCGCCCCCGTGACCCCCAGGACATAGGCCCGGCCGGTATAGGGATGGAGTTCCTTGAGGATCTCCCACACGCCGGGGATGCCGTCATCGATATCTCGGATGAGTTTGGCGACGGTCCTGACATCACCGGACCGGACCTTTGAGATGACATCATTCATATTAAGTCAGTCTTCATGGTTAACTAAGCAAGTGTTTTGGAATGACCAGCCAGGCCGCAACCAGTCGACCATACTGGACATGGGTAGGGGGCAGACCCGGAGACGTGCCCGAAGCACGCCGCCAGGATCGTTAGAACTATCGATTTTTAATCAGATTATTGGCAATAACCACCCGCATAATCTCGTTGGTGCCTTCATAGATTTGGGTGATTTTAGCGTCTCGCATGTGGCGTTCCATGGGGTAGTCTTTGCAGTAGCCATACCCGCCCAGAATCTGGACTCCTTCGACAGATGCCCGCATGGCCGCGTCTCCCGCAAACATTTTGGCCATGGCCGCTTCCTTTTCATAGGGCAGGTGATGATCTTCCAGATATGCCGCTCTCAAAGTCAACAATTCGGCCGCATCCAGTTCTGTAGCCATCTCGGCCAATTTCCACTGGATAGCCTGGAAGCTGGAGATAGGTTTGCCAAACTGTTCTCTGGTCTTGGAATATTCCACGGCCTCTTCCAACACGGCCCGGCCAATGCCGATGGCTTGGGAGGCGATCCCGATGCGGCCACCGTCCAGAGTCGTCAGCATCTGCTTAAAACCTTCGCCTTCTGCTCCCAATAGGTTCTCTTTGGGGATCCGGGCGTTGTCGAACACCATTTCAGCCGTGCCGGAAGCGCAAATTCCCATTTTTTCTTCGACTCGGCCGACCGAGAATCCCGTGGTATTTTCCAAATCGATGAGGAACGTGCTGATACCTTTATACTTCTTTGCCTTATCGGTGATGGCCGCCAACACGCAATATTTGGCCACATTCCCGCTGGTAATGAATTTCTTTTCGCCGTTTATGACCCACTCATCGCCATCGAGCACCGCCGTCGTTTTCATACTGGCCGGGTCGGAACCGGCTCCGGCCTCAGTTAGACCGTAACAGCCGATAGCTTCACCACCGGCCACCGGCGCCAGGAATTTCATCTTTTGTTCATGCGTTCCATAGGCCATTACTGGAAAACAATACAAAGAGTTGTTGACCGACATGATCACTCCGGTGGAGGCGCAGGCTTTGGATATCTCGATCAACGCCAAGACGTAGCTGACCACATCCATGCCGCCGCCGCCGTATTCCTCCGGCACAGCGATGCCCATAAAACTGAGTTCCCCCATTTTTTGGCAGATTTCGGCGGGATGCCGGTGAGTCCGGTCCAGTTCCGCTGCGTAGGGTTTGATTTCAGTTTCGGCAAATCTCCGGGCCATATCCTGGACCATTTTTTGTTCTTCCGTCAACTCAAAATTCATTATCAATCTCCAGTTGTTACGTGTCACCAAAGCCGTTCACGAGCCGGCCGCCAGACCATCGCTGTGTCGCTAGGCCAATTTACCCTTAAAGCTCGGCGACCTCTTTTCTAAAAAGGCACCCATACCTTCAATTTGATCTTCGCTGGTAAAGCAAAGCGCAAATCGATCGATTTCCTTCAAGCAGGCATTTCGGAGATCCGTATCCAGCCCCTCGTCGATCACTTGCTTGATTTCCCTTAAGGCCACAACTCCCTTAGAGGCCATAAGTTTGGCCGTTTCCAACGTCTTAGCCATCAGCTCGGCATGGGGAAAGACCTTGTTGACCAGTCCAATTTCCTTGGCTTCTTGGGCTGAAATCATGCCTCCGGTGAGACAAATCTCTTTGGCCAGACCTTTGCCGACCAACCTGGCCAATCGTTGGGTTCCCCCAAAACCCGGAATTACTCCCAGGTTAATCTCCGGTTGACCAAATCTGGCCTTATCTGAGGCATATATGAAATCGCAAGCCATGGCCACTTCATTGCCGCCGCCCAAAGCAAAACCGTTCACACAGGCAATGACCGGTTTCGGCAGACTGGCCAGATTAAACAAAACCTCCTGGCCTCGAACAGAGAACTTCTTGGCCATTAAAGGAGTAAACTCGGACATGATCTTAATGTCCGCTCCGGCCACATAGGCCTTGTCTCCGGCCCCGGTGAGAATAACCACTTTGACTTCATCATCATCCCGGGCCAAGGCAATGGCCTTGTCCAGTTCTTCCATCACAGCGGGACTGAGAGCATTCAGCGCCTTGGGACGATTAAAGGTGATGGTGGCGATTCCTTCGGCCACATTATACAATAAAAATTCGAAATTCATCAACGTACTCCTGCCTCATTTGTTTGATATGAACTTGGAATAATTGATATCTTGTCTATCAACTTAAACCAAAACATTAAGATGTTGGGACGGACAACCGCCTCAAAAATCCGGTTTATCTCTGGACTATCAGGGCCGCACCCATGCCGCCGCCGATACACAGAGTCGCCAGACCCGTCTTGGCCTGACGTCTGGCCATTTCATAAATCAGGGAGATAAAAATCCGGCAACCGCTGGCCCCGATGGGATGGCCCAGGGCAATGGCCCCACCGTTGACATTGACTTTGCTCAAGTCCCAGCCCAGTTCCCGGTTAACGATGATGGCTTGGGAGGCAAAGGCTTCATTGGCCTCGATCAGATCCAGGTCCTTGGCGGTTAGACCGGCTTTTTCCAAAGCCTTGCGGCTGGCCGGGATGGGGCCGGTACCCATGATGGCCGGGTCTACTCCGGCTGTCGCGTAGGACTTGATGGTCGCCAGAGGGGTGATCCCCTTGGCTTTGGCCGTGTCAGCCGACATGACCACCACCGCCGCACCGGAATCGTTGATCCCGGAAGCGTTTCCCGCCGTCACGGTGCCGTCTTTTTTGAACGCGGGTTTGAGTTTCGACAGGGCCTCTATGGTCGTCCCGAAGCGAGGAAATTCATCCGTGTCGACGATTTTGGGGTCGCCCTTCCGTTGGGGAATACTGACTGCGACAATTTCGTCTTTGAATTGTCCGCCGGTCACTGCCCGCTCTGCCTTCTGCTGGCTGGCCAGGGCGAATTCGTCCTGTTCTTTCCGGGAAATTCCAAATCGTTCGGCAATATTCTCGGCGGTAATGCCCATGTGATAGCCGTTGAAGATATCCCACAGACCGTCGAAGATCATCCCGTCCACCATCTCACCGTTGCCCATCCGTTGACCCCACCGGGCGCCGGCCAGATAGTAGGGGGCCTGGCTCATGTTTTCCATTCCACCGGCCACAATTATGTCGGCGTCACCGCATTTGATGGCCTGGGCCGCGTTCATGATGGCCTTAAGCCCGGAGGCGCAGACTTTGTTGATAGTAATGGCCGGGACTTCGATGGGGATGCCGGCTTTCAGCGTGGCCTGCCGGGCGGGATTTTGGCCCTGAGCAGCCTGGAGCACATTGCCCATGATGACTTCATTTACTTCACTCGGATCTACCTTGGCCCGCCTCAGGGCCTCCACGATGGCAATCTTGCCCAGTTCCGTGGCAGGAACATCTTTTAATGAACCGCCAAAGGACCCAATCGGCGTCCTGGCTGCTGCCGCAATAACCACTTCTTTCATCTAACTCCTCCAACTTATTTAATTATTTATTTAGCTCACACGCCTTCTACAAGGTTAATCGGGAAAGTCACGAGCTACATGTTACGTGTTGCGGGTTTGCTCCACGCAATCACGCGGTCCTTCGAAACGCGCCGGCCGCAACATGGGTTGCGGTTACTCCAACGGGTTCTTTGCTCTTTTGTGATGCAGTCGCCGATCCCGTCCCGATACGTGTGGCCGTTATTTCATATTCTCAACAATCATGCTCACGGCTTCACCGCCGCCCAAACACAGGGAGGCCATGCCCCGATTCAAGTCGTATCTCTTAAGGGCATGGATCAAGGTGACCAGCACCCGGCAACCACTGGCCCCAATCGGGTGCCCTAAGGGGATTGATCCGCCGTCGATGTTAACTTTGGACTCTTCAATGCCCAGTTCCCGATTAATCGCCACCGAAGAAGCCGCAAACGCCTCATTAATTTCATGCAGGTCGATATCGGCCAGGGTCAACCCTGCCTTTTTCAATACCTTAGGGATAGACAACATCGGGGCGACCAGAACATACTTGGGGTCTAATCCGGCCGCTCCTTGAGCACCCACCCTGACCATTGGTTTGATCCCCAAAGATGTGGCCTTATCT
>JADFYN010000055.1:3639-15097 GCA_015233055.1 Deltaproteobacteria bacterium | reverse complement strand
TATTTAAGGATAAGGAACCCAACCTGTCTTTTATTTCCGGGGAGATGGTCGACAAAATCGTTCAAAAATCAGTTCATATTAACTCGGATGTGTGCTTTTTGCTCGATGAAGTCCAACAATTTTTGGAATCTAATGAATTTGAAGAGCGATTTGTCGCCACGACCACTCAATTAAGAGAGAAGTACAGCGCTTACCTGAAAAACAAAGTGGTTGGGGCGTCTACGCAAGAACTCGATAAGACTCTCACTTCATTTATTACTAAAATGCGGGCCGCCAGGCTGGAATATGAAAAGAAGTCAAGCGAAGACCTGACGCGGGCGTTTGCCGGTTTTTACGGGATGAGAGACGCTATCCTGAAAGAGGCCGAGGAGGATATCTCATCCGGCGACCAACCCGACGAAAGGTACACCCGGCTGCAAAAGATGTTAGGTGGAATTGATAAGGAACTACAAAGATTCTTTGAGTTCATCAGGGCATTAAAGAAGTTGGAGACTGATATCAGAGTCGAAATGGAGGTGCAGATTCTTAGGCGGATCATGTCCAACGTCGTTCAGAGTCATATAGGAATGGAATCTCGGAACAAGTTGAAACAATCCCACGCTCCCGTGATAGATACGAGCAACTTCTATTATGTCATTTCGGAATTAGCTCTTACTTTTTTTCTCAACCACCCCGGCGAGCAAGCACAACAATACGAATTGCGGGACATCCAGAAATTTTTGAAAAAAGATGGCTGGCTCAGGGAATACCTGTCCAATCGACTAAAAAAAATGGATCTGGTCTTTAAAGATATCGACCGATGCTATGGCCGTTCCGATAAAGACGCCGCAGATGAGATGAAAGAACTCCGCTGGAATTGTCTTGCCGCGAACGAAATTTTGCAAGCATGGCGGAAAGAGATCCGCCTGATCGAGGAGAAAAAAAAGGAAGGCCCGGTGACGTCCTACATCAGGGATATGACCCTGAGTTTGGAGTCTATTTACAAGCGAATCTCCACCTTTCAGCAGATGGTCAATATGTTCGACCTGGTCGGGACGATTACGCCGGGTTGCGAATTCCCAACCAGGCCGGAGGATGCCGAAAGACAGCAAAGTGCGAAGCGCGAAAGAACCATCGCCTCCGGTAAAACCCCGGAGCAGGAAAAGTCACGGTATAACCTGGCTCGGGCCCTAAACCGCCAAGATCTGACCAATCGCGTCCAGGCGGCGCGCGCCGTGGAACGAAGCTATATTCGGACACTCCGGATGTTTAATCGGGTCCGCCATGAAGAGTAGCCTGATCGGGAAGCCCTGCATCAGGCGACTGGGTTTGGCGGCTCCGTGAAGTCAATCATCGGCAGAGCCAAGGGAAACCAAGGTCCCCGGGCCGTCAGCCCCAGGATTAACTCTCTCGCCCCGGAATAAAGCATTTCCACGCCCCTCACTCTGATCATCTCCTCCGGCCGGCTTGCCCCCTCATCCGCCAGGAAAAAACCGACTAATTCCAGTTCGATGGTATATGGCATTGATTTACTTGCAGGTGATGTCTGGATGTGCAAGGCCAGTTGCCATCGGCAGGGATTATCATCGTGCCGGGCCAGGTTATGCTGGACATTAACATTAAAATCGACCCGCGAGCCTTCTTTCGGATTAAAGGTCGGATTGGCCTCACAGGTAACCCGCGAGAAGAAATACTGTTCAAGCTGAATAGGTAATGGCACGTGTTTGTTCTCCTTAGAAATTGAGGTTTGACCTTATTTATACCCGGTCCCCGGCATCGCCTGCCGATATTGCCGCCAGACAAAGAGAGCCTGTTGGTTATGGGCATCTTTTGTTTATACGTGTGAATTGGAACATGATATCAACCTATCCCATAGTTTTCAGTCTAAGTCAACAGCCCCGCATTTTTATATCGCTTTTTGCTTGACGATCAATCCCCTTTCACCTATAATGCCCGCACATTGTACCGGTTCCCAACCGGATATTTGATATAGCCCCATGGGATCCTGAACGGCTCCTCGCCGGCCGGCCGCGGGAGTCTTGGTAACCCCGGTATCCTTTCCTCGGCCGCAATAGTCTTATCGAAACTCTAAGCCGCCTTTTCTCAAAATACCTGCTCCCATAATCCGGGCCGGTCACCTTACCACAACTCCGACTGAGTTTACCCGGCGTGGTTAGTTTATTCAACCATGTCTCAGCTTCACAGTAGCACACCATAACCAAGGACTTTCCTAATAAGTGAAAGGATGGTAGAAATGACAAATCGTTATGATGAGGCTTTTTCAAAATCAATTAACGACCCCAATGGGTTTTGGGGTGAGGCCGCCGAAGACTGTCATTGGTACAAGAAATGGGACAAAGTGCTAGACGATTCCCGGAAGCCTTTTTACCGCTGGTTTGTAGGAGGCGAACTCAACTCCTGCTACAACGCCGTTGATTTTCATGTGGAAAACGGCCGGGGCGACCAGGCGGCCATAATCTACGACAGCCCGGTAACCGAGACAAAAAAAACCATCACCTATCGGGAACTCCTGGGTGAAGTGGCTAAATTTGCGGGCGTACTGGCTTCGTTGGGGGTCGTAAAAGGTGACCGTGTGCTTATCTACATGCCGATGGTGCCGGAGACGGCCGTCGCCATGTTGGCCTGTGCTCGGCTGGGAGCTGTGCATTCGGTAGTTTTCGGCGGATTCGCCCCAAAAGAAGTGGCCACCCGGATCAACGACGCAAAGCCGAAGGTTATTATTTCCGCTTCTTGCGGCATCGAAGTGAAACGTGTTATCCCTTATAAGCCCCTCCTGGATGAGGCCATCAAGATGGCTGACTCCAAACCGGAGAAGTGTATTATCTTGCAGCGGCCGATGTCCAAGGCTGATATGACGGCTGGCCGGGATCTCGACTGGGACGAATTGATGTCCAAGGCTGTTCCCCATGACTGCGTTCCCGTCGCCGCGACCGATCCCCTTTATATTCTTTATACTTCCGGGACTACGGGGATACCCAAAGGCGTGGTGCGGGACAACGGTGGCCATGTGGTGGCCCTCAAATGGAGCATGAGATATATCTACAACGTTAAACCTGGTGACGTTTACTGGGCCGCCTCCGATGTGGGCTGGGTCGTCGGCCATTCATATATCGTTTACGCCCCGCTTTTCCTTGGCTGCACGACCATCCTATACGAAGGCAAACCCGTGGGCACACCCGACGCCGGCGCTTTCTGGCGGGTCATCTCCGAACACAAAGTAAACGTGTTGTTCACCGCCCCCACCGCTTTCCGGGCTATCAAGCGGGAAGATCCCAAAGCCTTGCTCCTCAAAGACTACGACCTGTCTTGCTTCCAGGCCCTATTCCTGGCCGGCGAGCGGTCCGACCCGGATACCCTGAACTGGGCGGCAACCAATCTAAACAAACCGATCATCGATCACTGGTGGCAGACTGAAACCGGCTGGGCTATATGCGCCAACTGTCTGGGCCTGCATCATTTCCCCGTCAAATACGGGTCTCCCACTAAACCGGCCCCCGGCTGGAACGTAATGGTCCTCGATGAAAACAGTCAAGTCGTCGGGCCCGGCACAATCGGGGCCCTGGTCGTAAAGCTGCCCTTACCTCCGGGATCTTTACCCACGCTGTGGAATAACGACGCCGGATATCTCAGCTCCTACCTGGATCGCTTCCCCGGATATTACATGACCGGAGATGCCGGGTTTATTGATGAAGATGGTTACGTCTCCGTCATGACGCGGCTCGACGACATCATCAACGTGGCCGGGCATCGCCTCTCCACCGGTGGTATGGAAGAAATCCTGGCTGATCATCAAGACGTGGCCGAGTGCGCCGTGATCGGCGTGGCGGACGAACTCAAGGGCCAGGTCCCGCTGGGGTTCATCGTCTTAAAGTCCGGGGTCACTAAGCCCCATGAACAAGTTATCAAAGAAGTCGTTCAGATGGTCCGGGATCGCATCGGACCGGTAGCCGCCTTTAAGACCGCCACCGTGGTGGCCCGTCTGCCCAAGACCCGGTCAGGCAAGATCCTGCGCGGGACCATGCAGAAGATTGCCGACAGCCTGGCCTTTAACACCCCGGCGACTATAGACGACCCCACCACCTTAGATGAAATCAAGGTGTCTTTGAAGGCTATCGGCTATGCCAAAGAATAGCCCTGATCGACCCTAGCTTCAAGTCGCACTGAAACAAACAGCCGCCGGTCGTCCCAATTGGGGTGATCGGCGGCTTTTAATTTTACCTGACTTCGACGCGTTCTATTGATTCAGAAGCAGAAATATATCCGGTAGATTTCCCAGATGAACCCAGATGGATGAAACCCACAGGCACCTGCGATCATTCGTCTTTTTTTATCTGCGTTAATCTGCGTAATCTGCGGATTAACTAATGGTCCTTGCCTCTAACCGCTTAGCCTAATCATCGAACTCAGGTTAAGCAGCTCCAATGACCCGCTCCATCCCGGTGAACACGAACATCTTCCCGCTCCGGACGTATCCCACCAGGGTCATATTCAAGGTTTTGGCCATGCTCAACCCCAGGCTAGTGGCCATATGTCTTGAGACCAAAACGGACACTCCCAGATGACCGGTCTTCATCACGATCTCGGAGGTGATCCGGCCGGTGGTCAGGAGCAGCTTATCATCCATCGGGATTTTCTTGAGGAAACATTCCCCGTAGATCTTGTCCACCGCATTGTGCCGCCCCACATCGGAATGGTAGACCAGCAGGCCGGAGGCATCGGCCAGGGCGGAATTATGCACGCCGTGCGTCTCCTTGTACAACTCCGACCGGACCGACAATTGCCGCATCAAGTCCAGGATCTTTTCCGGGTCCACCGTGAATCCCGACGGAGCCGGCTTGACCGTCAGGGCGTCCAGGGCGCTGTAAAAGGTGGCCCCCCGGGCGCATCCCGAGGTAATGGTCCGCTTCATGAACAACTTGGCCGGCAACCCGACGGGCTCCTTGGTCCGGATATAGACCATTCCCTTGTCCCGGTCCACCTCCATGTCGGCAATCTGACCCGGGGATTGCAGCAACCCTTCCGAGGCCATAAACCCCACCGCCAACTCCTGGGGGTAATCCGGAATGCACAGCAGCGTGACTATCTCATCATCATTAAGGAAAATTGTCAGCGGTCGTTCCTCGGCCAACCGCACCTCAGCCTCATCAAAATTCCCGGCCCCATATCGCCGGGCCGTCACCGGGATGGAAAAGTTTTCTTCCGGATTCATATTCCATGTACTCCCATAAATCTGCAGTTTGGCTATAGCCACTCTTCGTTAACCGCACGGTCATAGTCGGCGTTTTTTTGCCCGCTGCCGTTCTGACAGAATCACCTGAGTGAGGGTGGCCCAGACAACTTGTTGTCTGGGTTGCGAAGCAACAGGAAGCGCGGAGATGGTAATGCAGCGGATGCCGATTACCCCCCCAACACAGGCTGACCGGTCCGACGTCTTGGGATGTCTTCAGTATATGGCACTTCCAATGGCATTTGTAAACCCAAAAGGAGGTGAAAAAGTAAGCTCCGCCTGCCTGGTGGGTTTTGGGACGTGATTATTTTGTCTTGACATCAAAGTCCGGCCCCTTCATGATATGGGCTGGATGATGATCGAGGGTATCCATTCGGTTTGGCGCGATTTGACCCGGCGGCTTGACTGGTTTTGACGGCTTGCCCGATCCAGGCGGCTTGACCGGTTTTGGCGGATTTCCTGATCAAACGAATGGAGTGATTCCTTTGGCAACCTTTTTCCTTCCGCATCGGGCTGATACACTGGCGCAAGCCGGTCCGATCCCGGAAGCCGGACAGGTTTGGTTAAGTGGAAAATATTTTTGGATTCATTGAGCAACGCCTCAAGTGCATCAAGCAGGCCGACCTGTACCGGGTGTTGCGTCCTTACGGCGGCGCCCAGGGGGTGGTGCTGGAGATGGAGGGGAAGCGGTATCACAACTTCTCTTCCAACAATTACCTGGGCATGGCTGATCATCCGGAGGTAGTGGCGGCCTTTAAGCGCGGACTGGATACCTATGGCGTGGGGAGTGGGGCGTCCCGGTTGATTTGCGGCCATCACCAGGCCCACGTGGAATTGGAACGGCGGGTGGCTGAGTTGAAAGGGAAACCGGCCGCCTTGATGTTCAATGCAGGATATCAGGCCAATGTGGGGTTGATCGCGGCCCTTTGCCCCAAAGAAGGGGTGGTTTTCTCCGATGAGTTGAACCATGCCTCGATCATTGACGGTTGCCGGTTGGGCCGGGCCGAAACGGTCGTGTACGGCCATTGTGACGTGGCTGATCTGGACCGGAAAATGCGGGCATATGGCCATAAACCCATAAAGCTGGTGGTCACCGACGGCGTCTTCTCCGTTGACGGCGATATCGCCCCGCTGGCCGAGCTATCCGAGTTATGCCTCAAATACAAGGCCCTGCTCTATGTGGATGAAGCCCACAGCGGAGGCGTCTTCGGACCCCACGGCGGCGGGTTGCTGGAGGAGTTGAACCTGAGGTTGCCCCATGTCATCGGCTTTGGGACCTTCAGCAAGGCTTTCGGTGTGTTCGGGTCCTATGTGGCCGCGGAGCAACCCATCATCGATCTGCTTGTCAATACCTGCCGGTCATTCATCTATTCCACCTCCCTACCGCCCGCCCTGGCCGAAGCCTGCCTGGCCGCGGTCAAGATCGTCAGCGCCGATGCGGATAGACGGGCCAGACTGTGGCGCAATGTGGCCTTCCTCAATGAGTGCTTCCAGGCCCGGGGGGTGCCCATCAAAGCGGCCACCCAGATCGTTTGCTATCCCGTCGGTCCTGCCGCCAAGGCCATGGAGATGATGGCCTATCTTAAGGAACACGGATTCCTGGTGGTGGCCATCCGGCCTCCGACCGTCCCACCCGGTTCTTCCCGGCTGAGAATTTCCCTGAGTTCCGAGCATGACCCCCTGATCATTGAAAAAATGGTTGATCTCTTAGCCGGTTACCGGATTGACTGAGGGTTGAAAACGGCCGTTAAAAGACTATCCGCAGATTGCCCCGATTAACGCAGATTATTTAGGGCCCAAATTTGTCGGTTTGTTCCAGCCAACAGGATGAAATATTTATAAAATGACTAAATCAAAATAAGCCCCAACGGGGCGCACTAGGTTAGCCCAGCGGCAACGCCCTGGGGAGGGGCGGCGATATACCAAATACCATGGATGAATCCGACCTGGACTGACGGCAAAAACAGTGAGGTGTGAATGGCCAAGATATTGGCAATAATGGGCACGGATACCGAAGTAGGCAAGACCTATGTGAGTTGTCTGTTGATTAGGGCCCTGGACAGGGCCGGGATCCGGGTGGCGGCGTTCAAGCCGTTGGAGTCTGGGTGTCCTCTCGTGGCCGGAGTGCTTAACCCGGAGGATGGCTTGGCCCTGGGGCAAGCTGCCGGCGGACGGCAGACCATAGATGAGATCAACGTCTACCGATTTCAGGAACCGGTGGCCCCGGGCATCGCGGCGGCGCTGGAAGGCGTCATGATCGACTGGGCCAAAATCAATCAACGATTATTGAGTTTGACCCAACAATATGATCTGGTGGTGTTGGAAGGGGCCGGAGGATTGCTGGTGCCGCTGGGGGGTGGAGAGACGTGGCTCAGTTGGTTGCCCACTATCTCGGCCGAAGTCGGGGTTATCCTGGTCGGCCGCAACCGCCTGGGGACCATAAATCATACCCTGCTTTCTCTTGAGGCCCTGGACCGCCGGGGTCTCCACGTCATCGGCGTTTATCTAAATTCCCTGGATCAGGAAGTCAGACCCGGCCAGGACCTGGACACGGCTTTTATCGAAGACATCGGAAACAAACCCATCCTGGACATCATTGGCCGCCATCAGACCTCCCTGACCATCCCATCCGCGCTCCAAGATTGGCTCAATCCAGGCTCGCGAGGGTAACTTAACCTGAGTTCGACGAGTCTTATTATTGGGGAGACAGAAATGTATCCGGTAGATTGACGGTAGAGTAGGGAGGGGGGGCTTAGCCGCCCTCCCCCTCATTCAAACCGGACGTGCGGATTTCCCGCATCCGGCTTTCCTAAAGACTCTCGCATAGGCATGCGTAGTAATAGGTAATACAACATGAACCGTTCCTACTTGGCCTTTCTGCACAGCATCGGTCTCAAAAGAGAGATTACGGCTAACCCACGGGTGTCGCCGCCTTCTTCCGTAGTAGGATTTCTCCAATCGGCTCTCCCTCTCTCTTACTTCCACATGTCTTCAGTAGGGTCCCTTGGCTCCACGGTCGTTACCCGCTTCCTGGCTACTATGGACCCCTCCGACTCCCGGCGCAGTCGCATGGAGGTTATTTATTCCCCTCATACGTTGGCTAACATCACCGCCGCGTCGGGTCTCCCAGGTTCCTCGATTGTTCTGTCCGTGCGCGCTGTCCCCAACCACCCCGGAAGGCCCAATGGCTGCTTCTGCTCGTTACTTCACCATCGGCAGCGGGCTTCACCATATCTGGCAGGCTGGCCACTCTTCAAAATTTTAACGAGGCCGAATCGGGTTCACTTGCGTTACAGCTCGCACTTTTGCTCGGCGGGGCTTCGACGCCGCGGATTACTCCGGACACCGCCCGCTCCGCTACCTGCTGAACGAGCAATTAGCAGGATAACCACTTTCAGGTTACAAGAACAACCAGGCTTCGCCTGGCGCACCAGATGGAAAAGACATAGACCTATTTGGCCCGAATCTGCGCAACTCTGCGCAATCTGAGGATTTTTGTTTATACAGAATCGTTTTCAACTTAAACCAAACTGAACCAGTGTCTGGGGATCGATTTTTTTTAGTAGGTAATAAATAAATTTAATAGCATTAATCGTGATATTTATATTATGTAAATAGATGAGCGAGAATGAATAATTAACAACATATATAGTAATACATATATATTAATTTAATATTTGACATATAAAACTATTTCGGTAATAATATCCAGGAGCGATGGTAGCTGACGCTTTAACTAACTATCGTCATCCGATCACAAAACCTAACATCTCATTAGGATTGTGGTGAAAGTCCCAACCGACGTGATTGTCTCATCCCAAAGGGTAGTCAACTAACGTGGCGTTTGACAGGAGTCGGAAGCCTGTTGACAAAAATGACAAAATATAGGCCAGTTATACATTGGATCAATTGATGAGTATTCTACTCAATGAGCTGCCCAGCACTCTGTCCCGCCTGCCGGAGTGATTCCCTTGAACGAGACGGAAGGCTTTGTCGCCCAGACGACCCGACGTCTTCTGACTTTCCCCAACAAGCTTTGGCAAAAAAATTTTACGGTCTACCCAACTGTTTTTAACATTCAATCAGGCTAATATTCTATATTAAATAATCATTATGCTATGTTTTATTTATCAATACACTGGCCTTTTCCGATGTACGAGACCGATTGGCAGAAAGAAGAAACACCGGATGAGATTATCATACGGTATGTTGGTGGATCTTCATTTTGATCTTACTGCACGCCATACTTCGAAACTGTTAGGAGGATTTATGTCTGACGAAAACAACGGGGCGCATATTGAAGATGAAAATGAGGTTAAAGCATTCATAGCTAAAGCCAATCAAAGGCTAAACTCCTTACAGGAAGCTACTGACAGGTTATATGGCTTATACATCCGGGCCATGGGTGCACAATGTCAGTGGGCGGACAAAGAACCACACTTTCAAACAGAACTTAGAATTGTTCTAAATATCCTTGAAGATATCCTTTCGGATGGCCATAATTGACTGTTTAAGGCTTCTTACAGAAGTCGCCTCCATTTTTAAAATATATTATGAGACCGCCAGACTCAGGTAGCGATGTCCGTTGCCGATGCTGATATGGACAACCCGATTACCGGAAGAGGCCGGGATTCGGGCTAGACAACTTGGGGATTGGCGCGATATATTTGGCGAGATATATAATGCTGCGGAAGGTAAGCGGCAAGATCCCTCGGGGCCTTAAAAAGGCATACAGCGGGCGCCGAGAAAAGAAAGAGGACGCCGGGCTTCACGGAAAATAAGCATGGGTTCTATTTCAGCAGGTTGGTCCAGATTGAAACCGACCTGCGCCCTAAAACCTCTGCCTTCTCCACGAGTCCTCTGCGTCCTCTACCGGAATGCTTCTTCCTAGCTTATTTGCAGGAAGTCGATAATCTTCTTCAGACCTTCCGTTTCACTGCCCTGGTTGTACAGGTTGATTATTTTGCTGCCGATAACCACGATGTCGGCCAGCTCGGCCGCGGCCACAATTTGGTCCCGGCTGGAAATCCCAAAGCCCAGGGCCAGGGGCCGCGAAATGTATTGCCGGGCCCGGGCCAGGTAATCCCTGGTTTCATCCGAGACGTTTCGCTCCTGGCCGGTGATCCCAAAACCGGAAACGCAGTAAACGAAGCCTTTGGCCATTTCTCCAATCGCCCGCAACCGGTCGGGTGGTGTAATGGGCGAGATGACCAGAATGGGATTCAGGCCCCATTTGGCGCAGGCGGCTAAATAACCGTTACCCGGCTCTTCATCAAAGGGGATGTCGGGTACGATCAGGCCCCAGCAGCCGGCCGCGGCGGCTCGGGCGCAGAAGGCGTCCACCCCATGCCGGAAGAGGATGTTGTAGTATGACATGAACAAGAGGGGAATAGACACCTGCTCCTTAAGCCGGGTCATCAGCTCAAAACAGTCGGTCACCGAAGTGCCCCGATCCAGGGCATGGCGGTTAGCCGCGGCAATAGTCGGCCCATCGGCTACCGGATCGGAAAAAGGGATCTGAATTTCAATATACGAGACACCTGCTCCGGCCATAGCCAGGGCGATTTTCTCACTCTCGGCCAGGCTGGGATACCCGGCGACCAGATGGGACATTATCTTTATTTGTTGATTTTTCATAGGTGTTCCACACATGATTGGAAGAGGCGCCTACCTGCCCAGTTCATCAACCTTTTTGCGGAGGAAGGCCGCGAATTTGTCCTTGGCTAAGCGAGGCGCCACGATAAACAGATCTTTGTCGCCCCGGCCGGAACAGTTGAAAACAATGATCTCCTCACGGGAAAGTTGAGGGGCCATCTTAATTACCTCAACGCAGGCATGGGCGGATTCTAAGGCCGGGAAAACACCTTCCGATTTGGCCACAAGGTCGTAGGCGGCCAGCACCTCGTCATCAGTGGCGTAGGTGAACCGAACCCGGCCGATATCCCGTAGATAAACTATCTGAGGCCCGACACCGGAGTAGTCCAGTCCGGCTGAGATACTGGAGGTATCTTTGATCTGGCCGTCATCATTTTGGAGAAAGAGAGACTTGAATCCTTCGGAAACACCGGGATGGCCGGACTGCATCCGGGCGGCATGCCGGCACTTCCGGCTGTCTTCCTCAATGCCTTCGCCTCCTGCCTCCACCCCGACCATCTTGACCGATTCATCGTCTAAAAATTCATAAAACAGGCCCATGGCGTTGCTTCCGCCCCCGACGCAGGCGACCAGATA
>JADFYN010000055.1:3114-3594 GCA_015233055.1 Deltaproteobacteria bacterium | reverse complement strand
GACCTCCCGGCCGACCACACTCTGGAAATAGGTATTCATGACCGGATAGGGATGTGGTCCGCAGACCGTGCCCAGGAGATAGTGGGTGTCCGTTGGATTGGACAACTGATCGCGCAAGGCCGCATTGATGGCGTCCCGCAAGATTTGACCGCCTTCCTTCACCTCCACCACCGTGGCCCCTAACTGCTCCATCCAGAAGACGTTGGGCCGTTGCCGTTCATAGTCCTTCGCCCCCATGTAGACCACGCACTCCATACCCAGCTTGGCGCAAACCGCGGCAGTAGCCAGACCATGTTGCCCGGCCCCGGTCTCGGCAATGACCCGTCTCTTACCCATCCGTTTGGCGATCAGGGCCTGGCCCAGGCAATGATTGATCTTATGGGCGCCGGTATGGCACAGGCCCTCATTCTTCAGGTAGATCCGGGCGCCGCCCAGCTTAGTGGTCAGGTTTTGACAAAAATAGAGGGGGGTCGGGCGGCC
>JADFYN010000055.1:0-2974 GCA_015233055.1 Deltaproteobacteria bacterium | reverse complement strand
CGAAATACCCGGTGTCGACATTCATTAGTTTTTCTTTAAGCATAGCTGTCTCTGCCGGTAGACCCGATGGGGGTCTCGGCGTGCATGGAGGGCTGCTGTCCCAGGCCGTCGGTTTGTGAGCCGGGTCGGATCAGCAGGCCGGATTATTGAAATTGACCCTGTTCGGGACAGGAACCTTCAATATGGAACTATAAGGTGAAAAAATATTCGTTTGGAACGACAAAGGAGGAATTATTCTGGTAACCTATTCGAATCGTATTTTATCTTATAACTATATGGAGGTTACCAATAAATGTCAAGAAATTTAGCTTAAGCCTGAATAGGAAAAACGGTTTCTTATCCTATATTTTGTCCAGCCGGTCGATTAATTGGGCGATCCTTAGTTTGTCCACCATCCCGTCCGTTTCGACTCCGCTGGCCACATCAACGCCCAGTATTTTCGAGCTACAATCGGCCACCTGGACATTATCCGCGGTGATCCCGCCGGCCAGGAGAAAGGGGAAATCAATGCTTGACAAAAGCGAATGGTTGCAAGTCCGGCCCTGGCCCGGCTCCGACCCATCGAACAGGATATACCGGACCATCGGTAAGTATGATCTGGCCAGGTCAATATCAGCCTGATCCCGGAGAGGCATGTTCTTGATCACCGGCGCCTGGCAACGGGAGATGTAATCCGCATCCTCCCGGCCGTGCAGTTGAATGTAGTCGAGCTTTAGACCTGTGGTGATCTTGTTCACCAATTCTATGTCCTGGTCTCTAAACAAGCCCACGGCTTTGGTCAAGAGCAGCCGGGACCGGATGGACTCCGCCTGGCCCAAAGTGATACATCGTTTGGAGGTGGGCACAAAATTCAACCCGGCCAGATCAACGCCCATTTGCTCGACCCAGTCCGCCTCTTCATCCCGTCGCAAGCCGCAGATTTTGAGCATCTTTCGGGCTGCAGCCAGGGCCGCCGTCTTACCCCGAGGGTCATCGTTGGACATCAAGGCCGTGCCGACCAGGATAGCCTTGACCCGCCGCGGCAGACGCCGGACATCGGCCGGGGATTTGATGCCGCTTTCGCTGACCACGATTTTTCCCGGCGGGATAAGACCGATCAGGTTGGCCGTGGTATTCAGATCCACTTCCAGGGTCTTGAGGTTGCGGTTATTGATCCCGATAATCTGGGCGCTGGTGGTTAAGACCCGCCCCAGTTCGGCCGCGTCATGGACCTCCACAATGGCCTCCATGCCCAGGTTCCTGGCCACGGCCAGCAGGCGGTCAATTTTGGCCGCATCTAACAAGGCCGCCATAAGCAGCACCGCATCTGCCCCGTGGCGCCTGGCTTCAACAACCTGATATTCAGTAAAAATAAAGTCCTTACGCAACAAAGGCGCGGGGGCAGCCTGGGCCACCTGAGCCAGAAACGACAACTTCCCGCCAAAATACTTTTCATCGGTCAGCACGGAAATAGCCTGGGCCCCTCCTTCTACCAACTGCCCGGCCAGAGTCGGAGGACCAAAGGCTCCCTGATAAATATCGCCCAGGCTGGGGGAGCGGCGCTTCAGCTCGCCAATCACGGCCAGCCCCTCCTGCCGCAAGGCCCCGGCAAAGTCACGCGTGGCCCGACTGACTTCCTGCTCCCAGCCGGGCATGGGATAATCAGCCATCCGTTTTTGGACTTCGCGGCATTTATCCGCCGTGATGGCGGCTAATTTGGTCTCTTTAGCGACATTCTCCCGGTAACCCCGGAAGCAGTCATAGGCCCGTCCGTCGGCCACCGCCTGTTTAGCCTCGGCATAGCCTTCCTTCAAGTTGCTCACCTGACCGACCAGGTACAGGGCCAGGGCGCTATTGGTCAAGACCAGGTCCAGGTGCCGGGAGGCACATTCCCCCTGCAAAATCCGCAGGGACATTTCCACATTTAAGTCTCTGGTCCCGCCGCTGACCTGGTCGAAGCCGGCCGGGGCCACCCCGAAATCTTCCGGAGTCAGGAAATATTCATCTATATTGCCGTCCTTCAATTCCACGACTTTGGTTCGCCCGGTCAGGGTAACATCGTCGAGTCCGTCGTCGCCTCGAACCACCATCACCCGTTTCTTTCCCAAGTCTCTAGCCGTCTCGGCCACCAGCCGCATTTTGTCGGCAAAGGAAACGCCGATGAGTTGATAGGGCGGATTGGCCGGATTGAGTAACGGGCCCAGGATATTGAACACGGTCGGGAAGCCCAATTCTTGCCTGGCCGGGACAAAGCTCTTCATGACCGGATGAAACTGCCGGGCATAAACAAAGGCCAGGTTATTTTTCACATAGGCGTAGGTCAACAGGTCACAGCCGGCATAAATATTGATCCCCAGGGCCTCCAGTAAATCAAAGCTGCCAAACCGGCCGCTGGCCGCGTTGTTGCCGTGTTTGACCACCTTCACGCCTAAGGCGGCCAGGACGAAAGCCGACAGGGTGGAGGTATTGATCCGGGCTAATCCGGAGCCACCGGTGCCGCAGACATCAAGGGCGTCGTCCAATTCCAGCCGTTCCGGCATCTGACTATAGAGATAATTGACGAAGCCGGAAAGCTCTGCCGCGGTCAGTCCTTTGGCCTGGATTAATGATAACACGGCCGTCTGTTGCGGTAAGGTTATCCGGCCGGCGACGGTCTCCTCAAGGAAAGAGCTGATGTCTGATGTGGCCATTTCCTGACCACGAAGCAGGTTGGCGACGATATTCTTGTATCTGGACATGATGACGGACCCCTGGTTAAAGCAGTTATTGGGTTTTAATGCGAGCCGGCTTCGGCCATATTGGCCATTCTTCGATTGATCAGATTTTCGATGATCTTGAACCCATGGCGGCCTTTCATGGTCAGGATCGATTCGGGATGAAACTGGACACTCTCGATGGGTAGGTTCTTGTGCCGAATGCCCATGACCAGGCCTTCGCTGGTGGCGGAGATGTTAAAACAATCCGGCACCTCGGCTGCAGCCAGGGAATGGTAGCG
>JADFYN010000054.1:11025-15472 GCA_015233055.1 Deltaproteobacteria bacterium | reverse complement strand
ATAGCATGGGAAGTAGCAGCGGATAGTACCCGAACAGGTCGAACGGCTAGCTCATTGTGGGGGAATAGGTCTGGAAAATATTCATAATATCATTTTCGATTACCGCCTCCTCAGTCCTTTTGGCAATGGACAGCTCCTTAACCAGCAGGCTTCTGGCCGTGTCAAACATCTTCCGTTCACCAAAGGATAGTTCCTTATCTTCTTTGAGCGCGAACAAATCTCGGAGCACCGCGGCGACCTCAAAGACAGAACCGGTCTTGATTTTTTCCATATATTCCCTATAGCGGCGATTCCAAGACTGGGTTTCACTATCCATATTTTTTTCTCTAAGGATGTCGTAAACGCGGGGTACCTGGCCCTCATCAATAACCTGGCGGAGTCCGACGTTCTGGACGGAGGTGGTCGGGATCATGATGATCATATCGTTTTCGAGGATGCGCATGATGAGGAATTCCTGATCAAAACCAGATATTTCCTTATATTCAATAGACTGTATCACGCCGACGCCGTGGGCAGGATAAACTGCTAATTCACCGACTTTAAACATTGTTCACTCCCATTAAGGTTGTTTTTGACAATGTTTAAAGAAATTTAATGACAGACTTCCCGGGCGGCCGTCCCAGGTAAGATACGGGGTTTCTCCAGGTAAGATGGCAGTCTCTCGGACTAACCAAGGCCGTAGGACTGGAGAAACAAGAAACTCCCGCCGGCGTATTAGGGCAAAATCTCGGGGGTGTCAGAGTAATAATCGCCGCTAAAAAGGAAACAGTATGAGTTGACGGTGGAGAGAATTGCCGGTCCGGGCGCATGAATTGGCATTTTATTAATGCCTTTGAACCAAAGAGGTCCAAGATGTACTCGGCACTGCCTGAGGCTCTTTCCTAAAGGCTTATGTTGCTGGTTGCACGCTGCCGCTTGATGGCTTTACCAGACTACCAACCGGCGGCGAGTAACCAGCAACGCCATAATTTTAGGAAAGAGCCATTAAGGCCGTTCGATGTCCAAAACTTATCAAAGCTGAAAAGGATTGGCATGCCTCCCAATCCTTTTCAGCCGTATTCCAATTTGTGACATGCTTTGTTGTCCGGGCCGTTAAGCCCGGACAGGTTTCGACTTATTAACCCCAGAATTTAAGCAGGATCGGGGCGATAACCAGAGACACAACGGACATCAGCTTGATCAAGATGTTCATGCTGGGGCCAGAGGTATCCTTGAAGGGGTCACCGACGGTGTCGCCAATAACGGCGGCCTTGTGATTGTCGGAACCCTTACCGCCGTGGTGGCCGGCTTCGATGTATTTCTTAGCATTGTCCCAGGCGCCGCCGGCATTAGCCATGAACAGAGCCATCAAGACACCGGACAGGGTCGAGCCGACCAGCATGCCGCCCAGAGCGTCCTTGCCAATGAAGAAACCAACCAAAACGGGGGTGCCGACACCGATCAAGCCGGGCAGCAACATTTCCTTAACAGCGGCGGTGGTACAAATGTCAACGCAGGTAGCCGTGTCAGGCTTGCCGGTACCTTCCATCAGGCCCGGAATTTCACGGAACTGACGGCGGATTTCTTCGACCATCAAGAAGGCGGCTTTACCAACCGAAGTCATGGTCAGAGCGGCAATAAAGAAAGGAACCAGACCACCGATGAACACCCCGATGATAACGTAGGGGCTGGTGATGCTGATGGTTTCCAGGCCGACTGCCTGGGTGTAAGCGGTGAACAGGGCCAGAGCGGTCAAGGCCGCGGAGCCGATTGCAAAGCCTTTGCCGATGGCGGCGGTGGTGTTGCCCAGAGCGTCCAGGCTGTCGGTGATCTTCCGGGTTTCCGGTCCGAGGCCGGCCATTTCGGAGATACCGCCGGCGTTGTCGGCGATGGGCCCGTAAGCATCAACGGTCATGGTGGCGCCAACGGTGGAGAGCATCCCGACGGCGGAGATACCGATGCCATAATAGCCAGCGGTGACATAAGCGACATAAGTTGCAGCGCAGATGCCTAAGATGGGCAGAACGGTGGAGACCATGCCCACGGCCAGACCGGTGATCATAACGGTAGCCGGGCCGGTTTGAGAGCTTTCTGCGATTCTACGAACCGGGGCTCCAGAAGTGTAGTATTCCGCCAAAAGTCCGATGACGATACCGCACACCAACCCCGAGATGATTGAATACAAAACGCCCATGGGCAGGCCCAGGGACTTGCCGATGTAATAGGCCAACAAGAGCAGCACGCCGGCCGCGATGAAAGTGGAATACCGCAGAGCCGCGGCCGGATCCATATTCTGGAGGATCTTGATGGAGCCGACGCCGACAAAAGAGGCAAGCAAGCCAGCCATAACCAGCAGCAGAGGCATGGCCATATAGGCAGAGCGCAACCCTTCAGCTTCACCGGTCAGGTGCATCGTGGCCGCAATGGCGACGGTGGCGATGATCGACCCGACATAGGACTCAAAAATATCAGCGCCCATACCGGCGATGTCTCCAACGTTGTCACCAACGTTATCGGCGATGACGCCAGGGTTGCGGGGATCGTCTTCGGGGATACCGGCTTCGACTTTACCAACCAGATCGGAGCCCACATCGGCCGCTTTGGTGAAGATCCCGCCGCCCATACGAGCAAACAAAGCGATGGAACTGGCGCCCATGGCGAAACCATTAATGGTTACGGCCGTAGCGGGATTGCCGCCATAAAGATAAAAGAATATGCCCACGCCCAACAGACCTAAACTGGCCACGGACAGACCCATTACCGCGCCGCTCAGATAGGACACGTTCAGGGCCTTGGCCTGGCCATACTTATTGGCCGCCTCAGCCGTCCGGGAGTTACCTTTGGTGGCCGCCGTCATACCGAAATAACCGGCCAACATCGAACAACATGCACCACTCAAAAAGGCCACACCCGTTTGCCAGCCGATGCCGTAGGTCAGAAGCCCAAAAACGGCTGCGATGAAGACCATGAGAATGGAGTATTCTCTCTTTAGGAAGACCATCGCACCATCGTGGATCATCTCTTCCAATTCCTGCATCTTCTCGTTGCCATTAGGTTGGCTTTTGACATAAGAGTAGATCAACATTGCCACGATGATCCCTGCTATGCCGAAGAATGGAGCAAATACGGTGTATCCAATCATACCTGTGTACCCTCCTCGTTTTGTTTTTGGTTAAAGGGATTAAATATGTTCATTGCCGCCGCAGCCCCGGATATAACTATTAATTCCAGCGCCTCGGCAGCCCGGCTTAAAATTCCTTCAAGGTGTTCTTGTTGATCGTGATAAAACCGGTCCAGGACATACTTTTCTACTTGCTCACCGAACCGGGGTCGTCCGATACCGACTTTAACTCTGGTAAAACTTTTTGTCCCCAGCACCTGGATGATTGACCCGACGCCTTTGTGGCCGCCGGGACCGCCTTGCCTGGCAATTTTTATCCGCCCGAATTCCAGGTCCAGGTCATCATGAATCACAATTGCGTCTGCGTGGTCAATCCGAAAGTAGTCGATCAATTCGCCTATTGGTCGGCCACTCAAATTCATAAACGTCTGAGGCTTGACCAGCAGGATCTGATCCGTATGCAAAGCAAACCTACCGATCAGAGCGCCAAATTTGTTGGTAGATATGGTTGTGCCGTGGCGCTCGGCCAGGTGATCCACCACCATAAATCCGAAATTGTGCCTTGAATGGTCATAGGGTTTGCCCGGGTTACCCAGGCCGGCGATAACTTTCACCCGCTTTCCCCGGTGCTGTTAGGCGAAATACAGGGTTTGGCCAGATCGTTTCACCTCCTTCAGATTAGTGCGGTTTTCGAATCCTTACCGCCACCTAGTCCCCAGAAGCTTCAGCCTTGGTTCCTTCCGTCTCCTCCCTGGGGAGGGTCATGGTGGCCACCGTAAAATTGACGTCTGCTACTACTTCTGCTCCTTCCGGGAGCACAATATCTTTGGCATGAAGGCTGTCCCCGACATCAAGGTCGGATACATCGGCGAAGATTTCATGCGGAATATCTTTGGGTAGGCACTTGATGACCACATCGCGTGAGACTTGATCCAAGATCGCCCCTTTAGCCAGACCAATGGGCTTTCCGGTTAGGACCACCGGGATAGTGACCTCAATCAATCTGTCCATCAGCGGGCCGTAAAAATCGGCATGCATGTAACTTAATTTCATGGGATGGACTTGCACTTCTTTTATTAAGACGGACTTTGTCGCGTCCGAATCGAGTCCTTTGATGGTCAGGTCGAACAATCTTGATTCACCGGTATGGGATTTGATAAACTTGTCAAAGGCAACGGCGTTGAGGGACAAGAGGATGCTTTTTTCACCGGGGGCATAGAATACGGCCGGGACAAATCCTTTGGCCCGGAGTTTTCGAGCGGCTGATTTCCCGGTGTCTTTTCTCATTTCTGCTTCAAGAGCAAATTGCGTCATTAAAATCTCCTCATTCTTCCCGGAAATTCGTCG
>JADFYN010000054.1:7814-10950 GCA_015233055.1 Deltaproteobacteria bacterium | reverse complement strand
GGTTGCATTAGATGAACAATGAACTCACCGAATCTGAGTTATGGATACGTCTGATAGCTTCGCCGAACAAAGCGGCTGTCGATAGGGTCGTTATTTTCCCTAACTGAGTGGCTTCTTCATGGAGAGGGACGGTATCAGTGATTATGAGCGAACGTAAGGCCGAATTCTTGATGCGGTCCAGGGCCGGGCCGGACAATACCGCATGGGTGCAGCAGGCGTGGACCTCCGTGGCGCCCTGGGCGATGACGGCATCGGCAGCGTTGGTCAAGGTGCCGCCCGTGTCCACCATGTCATCTACCAATATGGCCCGTTTTCCTTTCACCTCGCCGATAAGATACATGACCTCCGAAGTATTTGGAGAATCTCTCCGCTTGCCGATTATGGCCAGCGAGGCACCCAACCGCTTGGCATAGGCATTAGCCCGTTCGGTGCCGCCTGTATCAGGCGAGACGATAACCAGGTTGTTATCAAAATTTTCTTTAATATAGTTGAGTAACACCGGCGCAGCAAAAAGGTTGTCCACCGGGATGTTGAAGAATCCCTGAATCTGGCCGGCATGGAGGTCCATCGTCAGGACCCGGCTGGCTCCGGCGGTAAAGATCAAGTCGGCGACTAGCTTGGCGCTGATGGGGACCCGGGGATCAACCTTGCGGTCTTGTCGGGCATAACCATAGTAGGGAATAACGGCGGTAATCCGGCTGGCCGAGGCCCGGCGAAAGGCGTCGATCATAATCAGCAGTTCCATCAGATTTTGATTCACTGGAGGACAGGTCGGCTGGATTAAGAAGACGTCGCGGCCACGGACATTTTCCTTAATTTTAATAAATACTTCGCCGTCACTGAAGTTTCGTATTTCGATCTTGCCGGGTTCCAGCCCCAAATAGGTGGCGATGCCCTTGGCTAAGACTGGATTTGCCATCCCGGAGAAAAGAAGTAAACCATTAATCATGAAAACTCACCCGCTATCCTACAGGCCGTAGGTCTTATTGAAAATAAAGCATAATCAACGCCAACCTTGGCCGGTATCCTTAATGGGCGAAAATGGCCGGGCAGCGACGCGATTCAAGTATGTGGATGCCGAAAATATTTTTAGAAGCCGTGGAGAGGGCGTCCGGCGGCCTAAGGCCGATGTTTTGGTCTGGCTATGCTAATTGCTGGAAGAGAGTGTATTGGCTGGGGTGGGAGGATTCGAACCTCCGAGTGCGGGATCCAAAGACCCGTGTCTTACCGCTTGACGACACCCCAGTAGGTTAGGCGTGAAAAAATTCACGATCAACAAAAAATAATTTACTCTTCTTAACGATAGACACCGGCCGGGGCGCTAAACTCCCCTGGCTAACCAGACCCCTGACCCAAATTCCGGAGTTAGGCCTTGAAACGCTCGTTCCGCCTTAACCCGATCCTGAAAAAGACCGAATACGGTTGATCCACTACCGCTCATCAACGCGCCATCTGCGCCTGATGCCAGCAGTCTTTGCTTAACCGCCTCCACCTCCGGGTATTCGGGAAATACCACATCTTCAAAATCATTTTTTAACATATTGAAAATATTAAAACTACCATCTCGAATATGATCGACTATAAATTCATTTTGATCCTTTGTCAACTTTAAATTTAACTTTTCGTAGGCCCAGACGGTAGAAATTCGTCGCCCAATGTTAACCAAAACGTAACTCAGACGCGGAAGACCTTTGATTTCGGATAGTCGCTCCCCTATCCCCTCGGCCACGGCCGGGCCCCGAAAAATAAAAAAAGGAACATCAGCCCCTAAACTCCGGGCCAGTTCCATTAACCGGCAGGTCGGCACCCGTGATCCGAACAGATGATTCAGCCCGACCAATGTGGCCGCGGCATCACTACTACCACCTCCAAGACCTGCGGCCATGGGGATGCGCTTAGCCAGGGACATACTCACCCCCGACGTCAGACCGGCCTCGGCCAAAAAAAGCCTGGCCGCCCGATAAACAATGTTTCCTTCGTCGGATGGTAGGTCGGCCCCTGTTACCGTTAGTTCAATGCCCCCTGGGCGGGCCGAGAGGGTCAAGCGGTCGCACAAACTTATCCGCTGCATGATGGAAAAGATATTGTGATAGCCGTCATCCCGGCGGCCTAAGACTTCCAATCGCAGGTTCACCTTGGCGGGGCAAAGCAATGTCAGGGCGGGCAGAGAAAGGCTCCTTGTCTACGTGTTGCGGGTTGTGGGGTTCGGGTTTCGGGTTGCGAGTTACTTAGCCGCGGCGGCTTGAACGTATTTTATTCGAAGTTCATACAGCAGACCGTCAAGTAGCTTATCTTCCTCATCGGTCAGATTACCTTTGGTCTTCTCCTTAAGCATGGCCAGCAGGTCGATATTGTACTTGGCCAGTTCCAGGTCTCGTTCCATCTTCCCGGTGTTGAGGTCGGGCATCTGGCCAAGACTGATGAAGGTAGTCGTGCTCAGGGAAATGACCAGTTGGGCCAGGCTCGGACTCGGCAGATGAACGTTTTCTTCCTCAGTCCGGGGGGGTGGTGTCTCGGACTTCTTTTCCGGTCGGGAGGCCTGGGGTCCGGGAGCCGGCCTGGTGACCGACTCGGACGCCCCTTGTTCCACAGGACTCGGCTCATCCGGGGAAGGACTGAAAATCCTTCTGTCTTTAACTGTAAAGCCTTTTTCTTCCTGGGTCATATTTCACCCTATAGGAGCACCAAGGCTCCGTTTCAGGAGCCCGGCGTCCTTAAATCACAGATCACAGGTTCAGTTGGATTGCCGAATCTATGTGCTTCTGGGCCTTGATTATCTGCATAATCGACTCGGGAATCACCGAATTGGTCGTCAACAGAATGACGTTTCTTTTGTGTTCCGGTTCCTGGCCTACGTTCATTTGGGAGATATTGATGTTGTTGTTACCCAAGACAGTGCAGATTGCTCCGATGACCCCTGGTTTATCATGATTATAAATGAGTAATTGATGACCTTGGGGCTCGGCCTCCAGACGGAAGTCGTTCAGTCTGACGATCCTGGGGTCTTCTGTTCCGAAGATCGTCCCGCGCAAGGTGGTTTCCATTTCAGAGGTGACGACCTTAATGGAAATCATATTGACGAAGTCTTCAACGGTGCGGGTCTTGCTCTCCAGGACCTTGATCCCCCGTTCGGCCG
>JADFYN010000054.1:0-7685 GCA_015233055.1 Deltaproteobacteria bacterium | reverse complement strand
CTATTTGCTTTATCCCGCCCCGGCAGATCTGGCCCTGAAAAGACCCCATTTTTTCGGCCAACACAAAAAACGGCTTCATCTTGGCCATGACTTCAGCCGTAACCGAAGGCACGTTGACCGCATTCTTAATGGCGCCGGTTTTCAGGTAGTCGATGATCTGTTCGGCCACGGATACGGCCACGTTCTTTTGGGCTTCCACCGTGGATGCCCCGAGATGAGGAGTGCAAATGAGATTGTCCAGATCCAACAACGGTGAATCCAGCGGCGGTTCGGTCTCGAATACGTCCAGGGCGGCGCCGGCCAACTGGCCGCTTTCCAAAGCCTCCTTCAGGTCCACCTCGTTGACTATCCCGCCGCGGGCGCAATTGATCAGCATGGCCCCGCGTTTCATTTTGGCGATGTTGTCTTTGTTGAACAGATTGAGTGTGTCTTTGGTCTTTGGGGTGTGAACGGTGACATAATCGGATTGTTTAAGCAGTTCGTCCAGGGTGACCAGGGTGACTCCCATGGCCTGGGCTGCTTCGGACGTGCCAAAGGGATCATATCCGATAACCCGCATTTTCAGGCCCAGCGCCCGGTCAGCCACAATGGACCCGATCTTGCCCAGGCCGACAATGCCAAGCACCTTATCCTGGACTTCTCTTCCGGAAAACTTACTCTTTTCCCATTTCCGAGATTTCAGAGAGGCTACCGCCTGGGGAATCTTCCGTGACAGGGCCAACATCATGGTGATGGTATGTTCAGCGGTGGTCACGGTATTGCCCAGAGGGGTATTCATGACGACAATGCCCCTTTTGCTGGCGGCGGGGATATCCACATTATCCAACCCGATGCCGGCCCGTCCGACGACCTTTAGCTTTTTGCCGGCCTCGATGATGGCGGCGGTCACCTTGGTGGCGCTTCTGATGGCCAGGGCGTCATAATCGCCGATAATCGCGGCCAACTCTTCCGGCGCCAAACCCGTCTTGACGTCGACTTCGATCCCTTCCGCTTCCTGGAACAATTTGATGCCTTCTTCAGACATCTTGTCGCTGACCAGAACTCTCATTGGGCGCCTCCTATAAAAACTTCTTCCGCCGCCTTGACCCCGGCCCCCACCTCAAACTTATAGCCAAGTTCCATCAGGGTCATTTCCAGGGCTGAAAGGGCCGTAATCAGATCAAACCGATCCACATAACCCATGTGAGAAATGCGGAATATCTTGCCCTTAAGCGCGTCCTGACCACCGGCAACAGTGACGCCGTGTTTGTCTCTCAAGATTTTTACGATCTTTCCGGCGTCCATGCCTTCTGGGGCGAGAAACACCGTTAAGGTTTCGGACGGAGAATCTTTGGGGAACATAGCTAAACCCAGCGCCGTAGCCGCGGCCCTGGCGGCCTTGGCCAGAAGAGCATGGCGGGCGAACATGACCTCCAACCCTTCGGCCTTGATGTCCCGCAACACCTTTCGGAGGCCGAAGACCAGGCTGACGGCGGAGGTGTAGGCGCCTTTATTTTCTAACAGATTCTTCCGTTCTTTCTTAAAGTCGAAGTAAAATTTGGGTAAATCGGAACGAGCCATCATCTCCAGGGCCAGTTCGCTCAGGCTGACGAAGGCCAGACCCGGAGGCAGGCCCATGGCCTTTTGCGACCCAGACACAACCACGTCCAGCCCCCAGTCGTCGGTCTTGATGTCATAAACGCCTAAGGCCGAAATGGCATCCACGACCAGGGCCACGCCGCTGAATTCCTTAACCACGGCTCCGATTTCCTGGATCGGAAATTTCACACCGGTGGAGGTCTCATGGGCCTGGACGTAAACAGCTTTAATCGCCGAATCTTTTTTTAGATGATCCCGAATGACGCCAGGATCGGGACCATAGCCCCATTCTACGTCGATATTTACCGGAGTTAAACCATATGCCGAAATAATCTGAGCCCATCTCTCGCCGAATTTACCACCCCGCACCACCAGGCCCTTGTCACCTTTGGCCAGCAGGTTTGACACCGATCCTTCCATTCCGCCGGTGCCGGTGGCCACCAGGGTCAGCACTTCGTTCTTAGTCTGAAACAGATACTTCAACCCTTCCCGCACTTCGGCCAGAATCTCAGAAAATTGAGGAGAGCGGTGATGGATGATGGGTTGCGCCATTTCCAACAAAACTTCCGGAGACACAGGAGTTGGCCCCGGCGCCATAAGGTATTTCTTTTTCATAGTTCCCTCTAGGTAAATTGACGAGTTTTCCGCCGGTTGCATCAACAGCCGGTTGAATCAATAGTGGTTGGTCAAACAAGATAGGGCAGTCACTCTTGTGCCTGGGTATAAAAAGGCTGCTCCCGGACTCCCCTAATCTTCCGAGGCCGGGCTGCGTGAATTCCTATCTGTGGAGTACGGAATTGATTGGTCAAAAGGAACTTCAGAGAGGTTCTATAATACGGTGGAAAGGATTTGTCAAGAGGTTATCCTAATCGGGACTGGGCAAATGTGATGTATTTGAGTTCGAGTTGGCCCGTCCCGGCCGGGACACAATCATGACAGAGCTAATGGTTAATAAAGGGAAAAAATACAATATAGAAAGCTGCCCGTGAGGTGTAACCACAGGCTTTATATTGATTTCAATACCCGTTAGTTAAGGGTCGGCAAATGATGCT
Organism: Deltaproteobacteria bacterium; assembly: GCA_015233055.1. Taxonomy (GTDB): domain Bacteria; phylum Desulfobacterota; class JADFXK01; order JADFXK01; family JADFXK01; genus JADFXK01. Next base: position 5,055 of record JADFYN010000054.1, on the reverse strand, counting down.
CCATGGGTCGGCCGCCAGAGCTTTCCTTTATCTGTCTATAGTGAGAACTCAAGAGGTCATTTAATAATTTGCGATCGTAATCAGCCATGTTTTTAAAGACCAGTTTTTTTTGCAACTCTCTTTTGGGATGACTCAAAGCAAGTCTCCCGAACGCCTCATCAATAAACGAAACGGAGGCTATCAAGCGGTTGCTGAAGTCGACTTCGAACACATCTGTCTTATCCCAGAATTCCATCAACAACTTATTTACTTTATCCCCATCTGCTCTTGTAACCGAATTACTCCCGCATACTTCCATTATGTTAATTTTCATAGTAGGCCCCTCAAAAAATTGATTCCGTTTCTGAGTCGAGGAAGTAGTAACCTTCTTTATCGACATCTATGGTTAAGTTGATAATGGTGCCATTGAAATATCCATCGTCGAGTCTGTTCACCGGCTTGGTTCTTGATGAGGGAAATGTCCACTTAGCACTACCGGATATAATAGTCATCTTCCCTGTATTCACACCTACAAATCTCTGGATATGATTTAGCCCGTATCCGCCGATAGAACTATCTCGGCTGGTGACTCCTTCTTTAACGGCCAAATCTATGGCTTCATAATCATCCGTTAATTTCTGATATCTATATGACTTTTTTAGTGAGTTCAATATTCCTATGCCAAAATCCGTAATACAGACCTCTATTTCTTTCTTCTTTGGATAACATTGAGCACAAACGTAGCAACCTTCATCCGACATGCTATGCTCAAAGGTATTCTGCATAACCTCAATAAGAGACATCAACAAAGAGTCCCTGACACCATTTGATATGGCAATGCTGTTGTGGAAAACCTCTATTATCTGTTCAGCAAGTGAATAATCGTTTCAGTTGGACATGAGGTGCTTGAATTCTGTGATCTACGGGGACTAAATTGAAGAACTCGTTGAACCCTATAGCTGAAAGAAATAGCTCTGTTTTGGGTTTTAAGGGGGGGGGTGTAGCACCATTTTTTACCATCGGCCACGCAGGTGGAAATGGCACCGGCCACCATAACGATACCAAACGGAGATAAGAATTCCGTTTGAGAAAGATCGAATGAAATATTCGTTTCTATAGTGGCCTTAACCTCATGAAAAAGTCTAATGAGTTCATGTGAATTCTGAATGGTTGAATACCTGGGGTAGGTAGGATCATAATCATCGTCCAACTGAAAGAAGTAGGTCAAGTATACACTCGATGAGGTTGTGGGGTGGCGCTCAACTGGTCTAACGGTGTTACAGTAAGTCAATCATCACAAACCGTAAACGAAATGTAGGTGTGTCCCGAAATGATGGTGTGCTTGACCTCATTAGCTATCTTGCCCAGCAGATAAAGACCCAAGGTGGCCAGTTCGGCCTGGCTCGATTGCCTGAGATTGGGCATTTTGTCCGTCTGATCCACGTCCTCTATCTTCTCCCGTCCTTTGATTTCTACTATGATCCCCTCTTCCTCCCGGGACAGGCCGAATACGACCTGGCTGGCGATGTCTTTCCGCTGAAACTCATGGCTGATGTGCATAAAAACTTCTTCGCAGGCTAACTGCAACCGGTCCACCCCACGGGACGAAAAATCCTGGTTTCCGGCCCACTCGGCGATACGTTTCAGGCTGGGCCGCAACTGACTCACCACCGGTTTAACACCAAATCTCAGCCGCGGCTTAGGCATAAAATGGAAAATGGTGCTGAGGATAAGGGCATTCAGCCCTCCGACAGCCACGGCGTTGTTAAATAACGTTTTCAAGGCCAGAGGCAGTACCGTGGGAAAGAAGTCCTTAGTCTCGGCCATGATCCCCAGACACAGAGACGTCCCGACCAGTATCCCGGTATGATGATTCAACCCCGAGGTAATGATCAACCCTAATCCCGAATGGATCATCATGGCCAGAATGCCGACCAGAAATCCGCCCTCCACGGCGCCGGGCATATCCACAATCAACGCGCCGACCTTGGGACAGAAGGCGAACAAGATCAGCGCCACAGCGCCGCCCACTCCCACCGCCCTGGACGCGACTCCGGTTAATTTTACCACCGGGATGTTTTCACTGTAAGTTTCGTTAGGCGTCGTCCCGGCCAGGCCACTCAAAATGTTACCGATCCCATCCGCATAGAGACAACCCTGAACCCTGGCGTAATCGATTTTCTTGAAATTCCGATGTGAAATGGGTTGCACGGCCATGGCATTGCCGATGGACATCATCGTATTAACAATTGTGGCCAACACGAAAGCGGCAAATAAGGGAAAATGGTTCCAGCTTAAATTCGTGGCCAGCCCCGGCCAACTACCCTGAGGCAGACCAAACCAGGGGGCGGTGCGGGTATGCGTCAGGTAAAAGATCCCGAAAAAGTGGGCGGAAAGCATGCCCAAAGCCATGGAGATGACCGGGGCCCAGATTTTTAGTTGCCGGTTACCGAACAAGCTAAGGTAAATAAAAGAAATCAGGGTGATAAACCCGGTGCAGAAACTCTGGAAAGACCCATAATGGGGGGCATCCTTAGTCCCGACCCATTCGTGCAGACTCACCGGCAGCAGGGTCAAGACGATGAGCAAAATAACCACCCCTCCGACGGTCGAGGTGATAATATGCCGAAGATGCCGCAAGAAATAGGCCATAATGAGTTGCACCGGCGCGGTCAGCAGGGTCAAGGAAGCCATCAAGGCGAAGCCGCCCAACTTCACCGCCTCAGTGCTGCAGGCCAGGTAAACCGTGGAGCTGCCCATGAATATAACATATCCGGAGCCCACCGGGCCGAGGCGCAGCACCTGAATCAACGTCGCCACACCGGCCACCACGGCCGCGGCAAAGCAGGCGTATCGGATATGGTCCACCGGGGCGCCGCCCGCCTTACCGATGATCACTGGAAACAAGATGACTTCATTATACATAATCATGATGTGCTGAAGAGCCACTACCGCGATAATCCACAGTGGAGGTCGCTCGTTGACATCGTAGGTGAGACTGTTTGTTTTAGAATTTTCTTCCAAATGAGTTGGCCTTCCTTGCGTGTTACGTGTTGCGGGTTGCGTGTTACGGGTTGCGGGTTATGGGTTATGGCGCGGTTCTCAGAACGGTATTGGCTAAGAAAACTTCCAGGAGCAAAAATATCCCGGCCAACATGATCAAATATGGGAAGAGCTCTTCAAACCGCGAATATTCTTTAATTTTGACGGTGGTCTTTTCCATCTTGTCAATCGTTTCATAGATGGTGCCGAGCTTTTCGGTATCTGAGGCCAGGAAGAATTTCCCGCCGGTGACGGCCGCGATCTTTTCTAAGGTCACTTTATCCAAATCTACCCGTTGCATGACGTACTTGGGGCCGAACGGGGTGTCCACCAAAAACGGCACCGGCCCCACCGTCCCGACTCCGACGGTATAGATCTTGATATCAAAAGTTTTGGCCAGCCCGGCCGCCTCCAAGGGTTCGATGCTGCCGGTGTTGTTGACGCCGTCGGTGAGGAGAATGATTATCTTGGATTTGGCTTTGATATCTTTCAGACGTTTAACTGCTATGGCCAGAGCGTCGCCTATAGCGGTTTGATCACCGGCCATGCCGATTTTGAGTCGGCTGAGAAAATCAGCTAACACGCCGTAATCCATGGTCAAGGGACATTGAGTAAAGGCTTCCGCTCCATAGACGACCATGCCGATGCGGTCCGTCTTGCGTTTCTTGATAAAGTTAGTCACGACTTCCTTGATCACGTCCAGGCGGCTCCGTCGTTCACCCTTGACCTCAAAATCCAGGCCCTGCATACTGCCCGAGGTGTCCAGGCAAAGCATAATATCCACTCCGGGGCTGGACACCTCCCGTTCCAGGCTGCCAGATTGGGGCCGGGCCAAAGCCAGGATGATCAGAATCACAACCAGGACACGGATGACCAGGGTCAACCGATGCCAGGGGATCCGCCGTTTACCCGCCGCCGCGACCAGGGACAGATCGGAAAAGACGAAATAGGGCCGCTTCTTCAGCTTCAACTCATAGTACACATATCCGGGCACCAGGAGAAGCAGCAGCAAGAAGAACGGGTCTTTGAATCGGAATATGGTTTCCATAAAATCGTATTTCGAGTTGATGAGTCAGGTGATTTCCGCCGCATTGGGATTAGAGAAACACCTGGTGGTTAATTCGTAATGCCCGGCCCAACCTCCTGGCGGACTTTCCCTACTTGCCGATGAAGTTGATCCGGCCTTCCACCTTGGGCGAGACGGGAATATGTTGTTTAATGTAACTGGCCAGGACATCAGTGGTGATCATGGTCGTCGGTTCCTTCTTCAATCCCTCTTTCAAAAACACGTAGTATCCATCGCCGCCGCCGGCCATCCAGTCATTGACCAGTACGGAGTAGGTCGCAGCCGGGTCTAAGTTTTCCCAATTTCCGCGGCGCCGGACCTCCACCTTGACCACCCGTGCTCCGGGATTAATGATCTGAGTCACCCGTCGGCCGGAATATGTGGCGCAAAACGGCTGTTGTTTAAGGTCAATGGTCATCCTTAAACCACCGACCTGCAAAAATCCGCCACTGGGCGCCCGATTTTGAGTGGGGCATCCATCGCCGTCCGCGACCAGAGATGACGCGGCAATCTCCAAGACCTGCTTCAAGTCGGCCCCGGTTAACGGGACTCGAATGATCTCACCCAAAAATTGCTGAATCTCATTCACCAGGAGATAGGTTACCGGCCCGGCCGGGTAGATTCTGTCTCCTCGGATAGTCCCACTATTGAGCAGGGCCACGTCCGCCTGGTCAAACCAGTTCAGCCAGGCATCGGTGATCAGGTTCCCGGGGTTGGATTCCTGGAACCGCACGGTCTTTTCCCTGGCATCCAACTCTTCGGTCATCTCACCGATTTTCTGGCCCAGCTTTGCCTGACACTCAGCCATGTATCCGGCCATCAAGGTATGGATCTTCGGATCTGAGCCGACCTCGGCGGTCAGTTTGATTTGCTCCCAGGCGGGATCAGTCACTGTCCCATCCTGAAACTTGAACCGCAGCACTCCTAAATATTTCCCGCCCAGTCCGTCATTGGCGATAATCGTCCGG
>JADFYN010000053.1 GCA_015233055.1 Deltaproteobacteria bacterium | reverse complement strand
AGATTCTCTTCACTGATGCCCTTTTCATGGATGTCATGCAGGGCCTTCCACTGGACCAGCCGGATGAAGATATACCGCTCGCCTTCCTCTATATTGAACAAGGCCAGGTTCTCCCTGGCCGGCTGATACCAATTGGGATGGAGATAGGCCAGTTCGTGGAAAGATTCATAGGACTGAATATTTGGGAATTCCGATTTGTTCACGAAGGTAGACGGGGTCAGCACCACGTCGGAGTACTTAAAGGCAATCTTGTTGGACAAGACCGCATCCTCGGTATCGGTACAGGTGATGGCCTTGATGCCGCAGACCCAGGCCGGAAAAGAAGTGGAGATGCCGCTGATGGATATGGCCACGTCGATGTTATTGGCTTTGATGCAATAGATCATCTTGGCCCACCTGACCATCAGCTCGCCGGCCATCATCAACATGCCGGTTTTTTGTTTTGACAAAGGCGTATACTTGAGACCGAGTTCGTCCAACAAGGTGTGGGTGATTTCTTTGTCTCGGGTGACGATGATCACCTGATGGCCCAGACTCTCCCAAATCTTTATCGGGTTCTTAAAAAAGTGGACATGGGCCGGATGACCCATCTCCACCAGAATGTTAAGTTTGTCCATTTCAGATTCCTCTATTCCGACCTTCTTCCCGGTATTCATTTTTGTTTTCCTGCATGTCGAACAGCATGGCGAACAGGAAGAACTGCATCCCCATGAGGAAGACCAGGGCGATCAAAATCGTGATCGGACCCGTGACAATGCGTCCGGCCTGAAAGAACTTATCAAAGGCCAAATAACCCAGGCCCATGGCCCCCACGGGGGTTAAAATGAAGCCGAGGATGTAAAACAAGACTAGGGGATGGAAGCTCCGGTAGAGGTACTTGAATTGCAACCGCCACATGAAATTCCGGAACAGCATGGGCGAGACCCGGAGGGCGTAATTAAACCCTTTAATCTGCGACTGCCGTTCTCCAGGCAGGTAAATGGCCGTTCGAGGGATATCCAGGCAGCGAAAACCATAGGCGTTCATCCTGATCAGAAAGTCCATGGGGTAGCCATATCGTTTCCAGGCTTTCTTCCAGTTGATGGTGTCGATGGCGTCCTTACTGATGGCCGTGTAGCCGTCAACGACGTCCATGCTGCTGTAATAGCCGGAGGCAACCTTAGTCAACCCGGTGATGATCCAGTTCCCGATGAGCCGCGTCTTGGGCATCTTATCCAAAGTATCTTCCAACTTACTCAGGAGGAACCGGTTCCCTTTGGTGTAATCCGCCCGGCCGTCGATGATCGGGTCTAAAAAATTGGTAACCTCGCTCAGATCCATCTGATTATCACCGCCGATGACTACGGTGATGTCATGGCCGTCCAGGCTTGACTGCAAGTAGCCGGTGATAATGGCCCCACCCGGGCCCTGGTTGACCTCATGTTTCAGCAAAGTGACCCTGGGATCCTTCTTGGAACAGGCTTCGACGACCGCATTCTGGTTGTCGGGGCTGCAATCATCCACCACATAGATTTGATCAAGCAATTCCGGGAGGTTTTCCAGGGTGGGGCGAATCAGCTTTTCTTCATTGTAGGCTGGAATGACCAGCGAAATTTTTTTGCCTCGATACATTAAGTAGCACCTCAATGCGGGTTACACGTTGCAGGTTGCTGGTTGCTCGTTACTCGTTGCAGGTTGTCTTCGGTGAGAAACCAGTAACACGCAACCAGCAACAATAGCTCTCAGAAACTTCAATGATGGCCATGTCAAGTATAAGTCAAGTTACTATGGGATAGTTATTCGAGCCGACGTGTCTTTGTTAAGATAAATCTCAATGCCCGGAAGGTCTTTGTTGTATTGAAACTTCTTAATCATCTGATAGCCGGAGCCGGCCGCCCGGAGACAATGTAGCGGCGCCCAAATGTCCTTGATTTGATTGACCTTATCCCGATAATCCCGGACCTCCATATTGACGAAGATCAGATCCGGTTTGCCCAGCGGGTCTTTGTCGAAGTCGCATTTGTCTTTGCTGATAAAAAATGATTGTAGATTAGGGTGTGTGAACAAAAGGACATATTCGTCTTTACCGACCACTAATTTGACCTTCGGGTTTTTATCCAGAATATCCTTGAGATAGTCGGTGGCGCTGTTCACCGGATGACCCTTGGGATACAAGTACATGGCATAGGTGATTTTTTGAGTGTTCACCTGATAAACCAGACACCCGAGGCACAGGGCCAATATTCCTATCCAGACCGCCCGATTCGACAGCCGCTTTCGGATGGACTCCATGGCCAGCAAACTGGGCACAATCATTATCGGGACGGTCAGGAAGGCGTATCGAATGTGATGGACACCATACCAGCCGATTTTAAATAAGCTGCCGACAAAGACGATGAAAAGCGCCCAGAAGTATAGAATAACCCGGCTGTTGTCATCAAGGCCGCGCTTAACGAAAAGAATGGCCGGGTAGAAGAAAAGAGTTATAAAGAAGGGTAGATGGGTGGGGCTGAACGTATCTCTAAAGAAATAATAAAACGGCAGCGACATCTGGTCTTCCGCTTTAACCACCACGCCCAATTTATGTTTGTTAAGATAAGTTAAAAAGGAGTATTCCTTATTATAATCATTGACCAGATAAGTGGCCAATCCGATGAAGGCGATCAGGCCCAAGATCGGGAGCCAGACCCGCCGATCCAGTAAATCGCTGAACCTTTTTTTATAGATGACGACACAAAAGAACAAGCCCAGGTCGGCGGCAATGAAAATCAGCGGCGTCCGTTTGGTGAAGTAACCCAGCGCAAAGCAAAACAAGGCGGCACTGAGCAGCCGGTAATTGATCCGGTTATCTTTCCAGTACTCCTCGAAAAATATAACCGAGACGTAAAACCCGAGCATGCACAAGGCCAGCATGATCACATCAGGATGCAATTCCAGGCTATACCTGAGAAAAGTCTCATTGACCAACAGGGCCGCCAAACCCAAGGCGATCAGGGCGGTGGAGGCGATATAGCGGCGGAGTATTCCGTACAATACGCTGAGGCAGACCAGGCCGCTCAGGAAACACAGAAATTGATATGTCTTCCAGGTCGCCAGATAGGTTGGAGCCGCGCCTAAAGACCACAGCCGGACCGCACCTTCCGTCAGCAGGTAGGAGAAGGGTCCGTAACTGTGATAGTTTTTGGCTTCAAAAGGTAAGGAAAGATTTTTCCAGACGGCATCGAGGATATCAAAAGCATCCCGGGAGATGGGCTGGAAATAAAGGTAATCTTGAATTGTTCCGACACGGCAAAGCAAAAAGATGGCCAGATACGTCCCCAGGCCCAAAAATATCAGGTAGTGCCTGGTCAGCAGTTCTCTCGCGTTTATTCTACCTGTTTCAGGCATCAAATTTGCCCTCAAGGGGCGGCGCAGACAGCAACCAGGCCACCTGCGCCCCTCCGCGGCCTGGTGAGGCCGGAATGACTATTTAGAACAAAAATCCTTGATGTGACGGACGACGGTTTCGACCATTTCCCTGGTCAGCTCGGCATACATGGGCAGAGATAATATCTCGCTCTGGTAGCGGCTTGAGATGGGAAAATCTGCCGGAGAATGGCCGAGATATTTATAGGCCATCAGATTGGGCAGAGCAATAGGATAATGGACACCCGTTTCGATTCCATTTTCCTTCAGATAAGTGGCTAAAGCGTCCCGGCGTCCGCTTCGGATGACATAGAGATGATAGACATGCCGGTTGCCCGAGACAATCCCCGGCGTGGTGATTCCAGGCACGGGATGGAGAAGCTCATCGTAGACGGCGGCATTTCTGCGGCGGCCCTCGGTCCACTCGTCCAGATGAGCCAGCTTGACGTTCAGAATCGCTCCCTGGATGCCGTCCATCCGAGAGTTGACCGCCTCAAACTCATGGTCATATTTGGATATCCGGCCATGATTGGCAAACATCTTGGCCCGGTCGGCCAACCCGGCATCATTGGTCAGCACCGCCCCGGCATCGCCATAGGCGCCCAGATTTTTACCCGGATAAAAGCTAAAGGCCAACATGTCGCCATAAGCCGCCAAGGGCTTACCCTGGATGGCTGCCCCGTGGGCCTGAGCGCAATCTTGGACGACCTTCAGGCCGTGTTTGGCAGCCAGATCGCAGATGGTCGGCAAGTCAGCCGGCTGACCGTAAAGGTGAACGGGGATGACAGCTTTAGTCCGGGGGGTGATCTTGGCCGCAATTTGGGCCGGATCAATATTGTAGGTGATCGGATCAACTTCGGCGAAGACAACCCGGGCCCCGGCCATAGTCACCGCCTCGGAAGTGGCGATAAAGGAATTGGCTGGAACGATCACTTCGTCGCCCTGTCCGATCCCCAAAGCTCGCAAGGCAATAAATAGCGCGTCCGTGCCGTTTCCGACGCCGAGGCAGAATTTTGCGCCACAGAACTTGGCGAAGTTAGCCTCAAATTCTTCTACATACTTGCCGCGGATAAAGGCGGTGTCGCCTATGACCTTGGCTATGGCGTCTTGGATGGGGCCGGAAATTGTTTGATACTGGGCTTTAAGATCGACAAATGGGACACGCATAAGGTTTCTCCAAATAATCAAAATTTAACTGGTATGTTACAGGCCGTAAGGTAGGTCGCGAATGGATTTGATAAATTTGGCCGGATTGCCGACATAAACGGCGTAATCCTCCACGTCGCCCACGACCACGCTCCCGGCTCCGACCAAGGCCCGCTCTCCAATGGTTACTCCCGGCAGCAGGGTCACATTGGCTCCGACGATGGCGTTCTTTTTTATCAGCGCCCCTTTTAACTCGGCCTTGACGTTGGGTGACCGGGGATAACGGGCGTTGGTGACGACGACGTTGGGGCCTAACCAGGATTCGTCTTCCAACACGGTGTATTCAGGGATAAATACTTGAGTGTGGATCCTTGCTCCGGTGCCGATGGTGACGTGGTGCTCCACCACCGACAAAGTGCCGATGCTGACATTATCACCAATGACGTTAAGTTCCCGGATATTAGCCTTATGGCCCGTACTGAACCGGTGGCCGATCTTGTTTCCGGCGTAAATTACGGTATGCGACCGGATAACTGAGTTATCTCCAATAATGGTTTCCAGTTCGCCGCTGGCGACCCCCATGGGAGGGCAGCCGATAATGCAAAAATCTTCGATGACGACGTCGGTTCCCAATTTGACGTTGGGATGGATGATGGCCGTGGCCGCGATCATGGGGCTCACCTTATTTCTTTCTCTGGCTGTTCAACATCAGTTGCGCTTTTTCCAAAACTTCCACCACGTCCAGACCGTTGCGCCCGTCGGTTAGAGGAGCGGTCTGGTTAATAATGCAATCAACGAAGTGCTGGCATTCCACCTTAAGCGGCTCTTTGAAGTCGATTTTGGGGATGAGGATATCGCCTTCCCGGTTCATTAACTGAAAGTGGCCGTAACTTTCAATGGCCGGCAAGTTCCGGATGATGTTTTTCCGGTCGATTCCCTTATCGTAGATGACGATCTTGGCGTCATTGGAGACATCGTCGTAAACGATCATCTTTTTGCTGCCCACCACCACCATTTTTCTGGTTTTGCTCGGATCCAGCCAGCTCACATGGATATGGGCGGACCGGCCGGACGGGAAATCCAGGTCCACAAAAACCACGTCTTCAATTTCTTTCTGTAAAAAAATAAGTCCCTTGGTAGAGATGTTCGAAGGCTTCTCTCCCAACCAGTAGAGGATGATGGAGATATCGTGGGGAGCCAGGTTCCACAGGGCGTTGACGTCTTGCCGGACCCGGCCCAGATTCAGCCGCTGAGACAAGATGTAATAAACCTCGCCCAGTTCACCGCTATCGATGTATTCCTTAATTTTTTTGACCGCGCCGTTGTACAGGAAGGTATGACCGACCATGAGAACTTTTTTATTTTTTTCGGCTAAGTCGATCAATTCTTGGGATTCCGCCACAGTGGTGGTCAGAGGTTTTTCCACGAACACATGCTTGCCGGCCAGGAGGGCTCTCTTGGCGTATTCGTAATGCAAGAACGCCGGGATGGCTACAATTACGGCGTCGATGTCCGGATTTTTAAGAATGGCATCTATGTCCGTGGTGGTGCTTATCTTCGGATAATTAGCTTTTATCTTGTCTAAATTAGCTTGTTCTAAGTCGCAGACGAAGAACTGGTTGATGGCTTTTATCTGGTAAAAATTTCGAATCAGATTCGGGCCCCAGTAACCGGCGCCAAGTTGCGCCACTTGGAGCGATTTTTGCTCAGCCATTCTTTTGCCTTTCGGTTGATGTTTGTGTGATACGTGTTTCGTGTTGCGTGTTACGGGTTGTAAGGCAATATCGGCAATATCATTTTTACACTTTAAGAAAAAGATTTTGGATCCGGCCTGAGACGAATCCACGCAGGCAGGAACCCCTGCGCCACCAGAACTACAGATTTTTTGTCCACAAAACTATAGTAACCCGCAACTCGTACTTACTCCTCCAGGTAGCAGGCGCAGGAGTTTTCCGATTCCCAGACGCAGACCCTGGCCACTTTGATCATGTCATTATTGAGCCTCGCCGATAGCTGATCGAACAAGTAGTGGGCAATGTTTTCGGAGGACGGGTTGATAACCTTGAATTGGTCCAGGTCGTTCAAGTTGGTGTGGTCCACCCCGTCCAGAAGCTGGTAGGTGGCCTGTTTGACTTCTCCAAAATCCATCAGCAAGCCGACGTCGTTGAGTGTATTTCCCTCAAGATAGACTTCTACCTTCCAGTTATGCCCGTGGAGGGACTCGCATTTCCCCTTGAACCCCCGCAACTGGTGGGCCGCGGCGAAATGGGTGACTGTCTTTAATTGATACATACTTTAGATTTCCCCCGACGCGGAAAAACCGCGCCCAATGGCCTCATCTAATCCGGCGCCGCAACCAGAGCCAGGTAGATGTCCATGACATTAGTCTTGGTCGGACCAGTCTTGAGCAACTCGCCCGTCCTTTCAAAGAAATGGTAAGAATCGTTACGTTCCAAGTAATCTTGGGGAACCAGGCCCATTACTCGGGCTGCCTTAACGGTGAGATGATCAACTATGGCCCCGGCCGCGTCGGTGGGACCATCCGTTCCATCAGTTCCCCCGGCTAACATGACAATCTGACCAGGGAATTTATCTTCGGCCAGGGCCAGCGCGGCCGCCAGGGCGAACTCCTGACATCGCCCGCCCAGACCGGTTCCTTTTAGGGTGACCGTCGTCTCACCGCCCATAATCAGACACACCGGCGGCGGGACCGGGTTCTCGGACTTCAGGACCTCTTTGGCCATGGCCGCTAAGATATTGGCGGTCGCCCGGGCCTCCCCTTCGATGAGGGAAGACAAGATCAAGACTGACAGGCCCAGGTCAGCCGCCGCGTCCCTGGCCGCGAGTAAGGAAGCCAGGTTGCCGGCCACAATCTGATTATAGATCCGGCTAAAAGCCCGGTGCCCCGGTTTAGGTGTCTCCGGGACCTTGCCGGCTGAACCTTTCATCAGGTAATCCCGTACAGACGGAGGCATCCGCTCAACCAGACCATACTTGACCAGCACCTGATAGGCATCTTGAAAGGTTGTGACGTCGGGCATGAACGGTCCGGACGCGATCACATCCAGATGATCCCCGATGACGTCCGACAAGATCAGGCTGATGACCACCGCCGGAAAGGCTTTAACGGCCAGTTTGCCGCCTGAAATTTTTGAGAGGTGTTTCCGCACGGAATTGATTTCGGGGATGGCCGCGCCCGATGATAACAACAGATTTGTCACCTCGCCCAGTTCGGCCAGAGTGACCCCCTCGACGGGGGCCGGCATCAGGGCGGACCCGCCTCCGGAAATAAGCGAAATCAGCAGATCCTGAGCGGTTAGGGAACCGACCAAGTCTAAAATATGTTTTGCGGCGGCAACCCCGTTTTGGTCGGGAATGGGATGCCCGGCTTCATAGACCCGAGTCCGGCATAACGGCTCTGTATGACCATACTTGACGCAAATAAGCCCCTCGGAGATGCGGTCACCCAGCGTGTCTTCCACCGCCCTGGCCATGGGCGCGGCGGCCTTCCCGGCGCCGACAATAAATATCCGTTCAAACTCGCTTAAGCTAAAACTAATATCCACCATACCGGGCCGCGACAAGGTCAATTCTTCCCCGTTTCGGGACAAAGCAGCCGTTACCGCCAGGTAAGGGTCGGCCGCCCTCACCGCTGCATCGAATATGTATCGGGCCATGTCCCTCAATTCATTTGCGGCATAAGTCATTTTGGCCTCAGCCTGGCTAATCGTTCCGAAGGCGGCCCAGGAGGTGCTTCTATCCGCGGCCTGGGTCAGTCGGCTGCTCCGGCAGGTCGCCCGCATTCCGAGCACTTACCATCCGGTCCGATAATCCCGATGCAATTACCGTCACTGCACAGGACCCGGTTAGAAAAATCAGTCGCTTCTCCGCTTTCATCGGCCGGCTCCGGGTCGTCTTCAGTTTGGTCCGACCGCAGGTTCCGGCCGCAGGCGCAGCAAAAAGAGCTATGCAGCGGAGTCTGTTGACCACAAGAAGGGCAATCAATGTCGTTTTCGATGTCGTTTTCAATCGCGTCGGATTCCTCAGAGACGCCTAACCCCCGGCCGCACTTACAGCAATAGACGCTGTCTTGTGGTGACTCCTGACCACACCAGGGACAGTCAACCCCCTTGATGTCAGCCTCACAATTTGGACAAATCATCGCATACCTCACATCAGATGGTTGCTTGTTGCTTGTTGCTTGTTGCTCGTTGCTGGTTACTTGTTACACGTTGCAGGTTGCTCGTTGCTTGTTGCTCGTTACACGTTGCAGGTTGCTCGTTGCTTGTTATTATTTACTTGTCTCTAAGTTGGGTTTGTGAACCAATTGACTTTGCTTCAAGCGGCTCGGTCGCGTTGTTAATGTGAAACCTGAATATGAACCCCTGGCCGCCCAACCTCGCGTGGCCTCGCTCGCCCAACTCGAACCAGCAACGAATAACACATAACGTGTAACCTGTAACGTGTAACGAGTTTTACGGCATGTTTAGGCTATCCAACATCTCCAACATGGACTGTACTTTCCGGTCCACGGCGGCGTTTTCTTCTCGCAGTCGGGTCAACTCCTGATTCATCTCCATGAATTTTTGGTCTTGTTCACTCAATTTGGTCTGGAGTTGTTGGTTAGCAAGCTGCAATTCGCCATAGTTTCCCAGCAGGCCGGTTATCTTGGATTCAAGCAGATTAAATTTATCATAGTCAGGCACAGTCTTCTCCTTGCACGCGGATCAATCAGGGACATCAAGGCGTTTCGCCGACAGTAGCATACTCACACTTACTTATACCACAAAGATGAAATGATGCAAGCATCAGTATTCCGCCTGCTGAATTTGCCGGTATAGATAAATTGGTGACGTATATGCCTTAACGGTCTATTCGTCAAGCTTTTTTAACTGATGATGGCACTTGATGATAATTATTTCAGTATATTAGGAATAATGCAGGACATTCGGGAAGGATCCCCGCCCGGTGAGTTGCTGGAACCAGGTGAGAAATATTATAGGAGGATGGCCGTGGCCAGGTAGACAATTAAGATGCTGACATTACGTCATGTTGGATTGCCGGAGCCAATAAACCGGCCAGGTGCGCCGGCGCGGTGTGGTGATTTTTGATTAATATCGTCTCTGTTCTTGCTTAAGGAAAAGGCGACGGTTATTTTTCCCACGAGTTAGTTTTGAGACCTCTTTTTCGACTTCTGGATGGACAGGATTCTCTCAGCGATCTTGGCCCAGGATTCGTAGGACAACTTTGTTTGGATGTCCTTTTTGGTCAGGTCCGGGAAGTTTCTGATGGAGGTGGAATTTAAGGTGATGATGGCCAGCTCGCGGCAAATAGCCGCCTTTCGTTCCGACTGATACGCGCCCAGCAAAAAATCTCTTTTTTTAAAGTAACACCGGGCGATCCATTTATCCTTTTCTTTGTCGTAGAAAACGCCTACAAATGAGGTAAGCTGCCTTTTTTGGGCCGTGGTCAAGTTCATCATGTTCATGATTACCCCCTGGAAACGGGTTAATTATCAACCATGATATCTGCTTCTCACCAATTCCGATCTCCGGGAAAAACGGTGGTTCTTATAGCGGAAGCATCCTCCGGGTTCGGCCGGAACGTTGAGTCAGGCGGGATTCACTCCGAGTTCGGCCGGAGTTTGACTCCGAGTTCGGCCGGAGTTTGACTCCGCTATGTGCGATAGGTATTGAGATGAGTATAGAGAAGTTTTTCTTGTGTGTCAATACAATATCGATACTATATCTTGTGGTCACCGAAAAGACATAGCCGGTCTTCCTCGAAGGCTCATCGGCTACTCCCGTGATTTTGGATTAAGCTTGTCAAAACGGCGAGGTGGATAATCGGTGCGGATACGGGGCGGGTCGGGATCCCCGGCCGTGTTACGGATGTGTGTCCGAAGCACGGGACGGGGGCGAGAGAACTGGGGTAGTCGGTCGGCCGGTGAGTGGCTATGCTTCATAGATAGTAGGTCATCATGATTTCTCGCTCTGGGTGTTAGGTCCCATTGTCATACGAGTGCATAAGGCCCTTGACGTCAATCTGATCACCCTCGACTTCGCTCTGGCAACCTGATTGACCTCTTCTAAACCTATTAGGAATTGGCAGTTTTAAAAAATGGCAGGCATTACACTCTAAAGGATGGTAACATCAAACTTTGTTCTTGGCAGTCATAACAGCATATCCCATCAAGATGAGTGCTCTTCCATTTTATTGGACTTTGGACAAATCTCATCGAATTCACAACTAAAGTCCAACATTTTAATACGCTTTTCGATCGGAATTCCCTCGCACCATCGCTTAAGAGTGCTGAGACTGGCCTTGAATTCTGTCTCGTTGTCCATGTCGATGAATGTAGCGACTGGAATACTGTAAGAGTTCCACATGACGTCAAACGTAGATTTGAGAATCTGTACTTCAACAGTATCATCGATGGACTTTGGATTTGCCTCAAACTCAATGACTGGATACTCTCCCCCAAGCAAGAATCCCTGAAAAAATTTCTGGCTTCGTCCATAAAGGTATTGTTCAATAAAGGCATTGGTGGGAGTTAACATCAGTGCGGCATTAATTGTGGCCGTTGCAAGACGTAATTCAACATTGTGCCCTTTATCCTTAAGTAGTTGGAATATCTCTAACACTCTAATGGCGTCTGAATAAAGACGTGACGCACTATGGTGAGCCCAATCCCAACGAGTTAGAAGATTGCCAATATCTGCAGCCGGACAACTGTCAGCAACTGCTCTTAGTATTGCCTGCTCTGAAACGGGGTTCATTATCAAAAATTGAAGAGATCTACCTCCATTTTCTCCGTCTGCTGGTGCAGTTAGATTGCGAATAAGATCATATGGGGTGCCATCTGCGTAAAAACGCCCAGTAATTGCCTGTACCTGGATTTCTTTTCCAGACTGAGTTGCCTGCAGACAGGCGATCTGTCTTTTGCTCAGGCTATTTCTTTCATCATGCCTGAATATATTAAGAATTTTAGCATTATGGACAGCTTGGGCAACGCCAACATAGTCATCTAACAGGCTGGCAGGACGGGCGTTTTCCCATATTTTATTGAAGCAATACAAGAAAGTTTGATATTGCTTGCTCGCGAGCGAGTATAAAAGTAATGGTGGCTCCCTATGTATTGCATGGTCTCGATAGCAATACTGTTCTATGAATGCAGAGGTATTAGAGATAAACATAAACGCAAATGGACAATGGTGATATAATCGTGCTTCTAGGTATTCAGATGAGCTTTGATCATAAATTTTATCCAGAGCCTTTATTAGATCAGAGATGCCTGCCGATATATCGGTTCGTAGTCCACCTCCAAGTATGGCGGTATTCTCAATTTCATGACGGAATGTTCCCTCAGAGGACTTTGGATCAAGTAGCAGGAGCCTGACTCGCAGTCTTTTATCGGGAGCGAGATTTCGGTTCTGTTCTTCTTGGAGGCGAGCTAGCAATTCAATCCAGACGTTTCGGAGTCTGCCCCCCCCAGTCAGGAAATCCCGCAACGAAATACCGATAAGACAAATACTTGTGACATTGGGATCCCGAATCTGTCCAAGGAATTGTTTGATTGCTTCTACGCGAGATGCATAAATATCAGTTATTCCTTGGGTATCCATGGATCTAGAAACACTAGGCTCAGCGGCTTTCTCCAAGAAGAACTTAACAACCACACCCAAAGAAAAACCAATGGTGATCGCCTTTGCAAGTTCAAATCCCAGCCCATATAATGGGCGTGCCAGGTCCCCTGAACTCTGAGCAACTCCAGCCAAGTAAAAGGCGAACATCCAACCGGCTCCGGTCAAACCCACCGATAAAAGGACCTGCCACACATTTAGTCGAATAACTCGATGATTCATAAGTTGCTCCTTCGCAAGCAGAATATAATCTTTGAAATACCAGCGCCTTGTGTCGATAATAGACCATATGGCCACGGAGATTCCAATTAATGAGAGGACTCCACCCACAATAGATATAAAAGTCCACATATTAGTAAGACCCCTATAATTTAGAAATCCTGTGATAGACTGAATAACTGAGCAAGAGAGAGACGAGGCTCATTAAGATTGAAACCTTCGTTATGGTTGCAATATCGATTAGGTTTGGGTGAGCAGCTCCAAATAGAGATGCGGCAAAGAGGACACTATAGAAAGCGATAAATGTAATGGATATGCCATTCTGAATTGTCTTCCATGACCTGTCTTTCGAACTCAAGTGCTCAATTTCGTTTATATTGGATATATGAAGAACTAGTCCAAAGGCGACGAAGTCGGACGGGGTGACAACTTCGATATTTGTTTTTATTGACACCAACCAAACAAGCATTCTAGCGAGGATAGGGATTAAGCCAACCAAAACAGTATAAATGAGCCACTTTATTTTTCGATTTCCCATTCTCACTTCCCTTATCCCAAAAACGATCAGATCGACTTTATTCCAAACTCTAACGGGTGGTTATATTCCTAAGTTAGGCCCGCATTCAGTCTTTGGCTCCAGATAACACGTTGCTGCGTTCCTATAATTATTGTATTTCCGTTGGAGTCTTGGCTGACTGACGTATGCTCGGCTTGGCTAGGCCATTACACTTTCGGTCCGCTGCTCACCTTTACCCTTTGGATTTCTTCATGTGCCAGGTGAATCATGACCAGGCCATTGGCCGACTGCAGGTGCCGACACTTTTGCCTCCGCGTTCTTCCTGTGAGGGTCAGGCGGCAATGCGTCAAAGGCGAGTTGGGGTCGTTCCTTCCTTTAAGAAGAGGGGCTGATGATCACGACTCCAACTCGCCAATTTGAGTTGATAATTCGAGAAACCCGCGTCAATCTTTCGGCGCATGGAGTCTCCCGGCCAGCGCAGCTTTTCACTCATGTCCGCTGGAATTACGGGTTAGCCGGTTGAGCTTCCGACGGTTTTTTTCTAGCCTCTGCTACGGCTTTATCAGCCTCTGCGTCGGCCTTATCAGCCTCTGCAGAAGCCTTCTTCGTTTCAACAATGGCGTCTCTGGCTTGCTTGCTGAAATTCAAGTATCCTTGAAAAAGGAGGATAGCGCCGGCGCTTCCACCGGTGACGATTAGACTCGTTATAAAGATTCCTATCAAACCAGGGGGAACAGGGGGAACAGCGAGAACCTTGGCAGGTTGCAGCACAACTAAGAAAGCGTCGAACTTATATATATAACATATGACAAATGACGCCAACATGGCCAGGGCTCCTTTCAGTCCAGACCATCGTTTCTCTATGATCGTCTTCGTCTTGTCATTGGGATCCGTGACTTCCCTTGTGGTTAAGCGCACGAACCATTCGTACTCAAAGATCACGGCCATGGCGCGTTCAAGCAGCATCGAGACCACAACTAGTTGAAAGAATACGCCGGCTACAAGCAAGAAATTCAGGTGATCGTCCATTTTCTCCTCCTATAAGTCCGCCGGATTGGAAGGGTGATATTATAGGAACAGCCGGCAGTGACGGCCGTTGCGATTAAACGCCTGCTTCGATCACAAGCTACAGAAGCGCAAAACCGATGGCGTTATTAATAGCTGTTCTGACAACATCAATTGCCGCATTTATGGCCGCTTCAACCATTAAGATTCCCATTCCTTCAACAGCCATAAACACGATTTTCATGGACTCGACCTGGGCGCGGACCATGGCCTGTGCATTTTCCTTGCTTAGAGTTCCAGCGGCATACCTGGTGGCAATTCGCCCCAGGACCACGGCAAAATCTTTAAGCTCATCCTCGGCGTACATCTGGATTGCCGGCCATTTTCCGCTAAAGACGCCGGTCGCGGCGGCGATCATATCCAGACCAACTTTATTCGGATCTATTGCCATGATCGATTTCCTCCTTCCGTCATTAATTGCCACGCTTCTTGGCGATCTCCAGCTTCAAAATACCTTTAAATCCACGAGTAAATGCGGTACGCATGTCTGTCACATCGTCGACTGTCTGAAATCCACGTTTTTGAATCTCCTCTTGCGCCTTGAGTATCTCATCTAAGGCTTTCATTTGTCCTACGGTGAGATCATTGCCGGCGTACGACTCCGCCCTCGATTGCAAGACACGAAGATCAACTCTAAATTGTCTGTAAAACTCTTCCGACGCAGGATAGGAAACTTCTTTTTTTAGACTTTCCTTTTCTTCCGAGCCATCTTTGAGCAGCGCAATTCGGGCCATTTTAATCTCCAATTTGGAGAGGTGGTCTTCTGTTTTCTTCTGGAGGGCCGTAATGCCTTGATCGATATTTTCATCGTATTCGGCAATCAGCCGGACGTGGCTACAACCAAAGACAAAGAGCAAAAGTGTACTGGCGACGAGAGCATAAAACAGTTTCTGTAGCGGCATTGCTTTCTGCATACTCCCTCCTTTTGTGGTTACGCCTGACAATGATTATACCTCGAACGGACATAATTGTCCTTTTTCGACCCCAACCCCAGGGGCAGCGAAGAGCGGTCCGACCTCGGAGGCGATGAAGAAAAATAAGGTGGTTTACAGTGTGAGTGGCTCCAACTTTATGAAGAAGACAAAACAATTGTCAAGGTGAAATCAAAAAACATGCTGGATAAAACAATTATTATTATAAGAATTATCTATTTTTTATGTATTTTATGTATTCTAAATATATAGTTTTTTAAAGCTATTAATTAAATTATAAGTATAGATCGTTTTAATTATATCTTGAAGTATAGTAACCTGGGCTCTGATGTCATTGACTTAAGCGACGAACAATCGTGCTGACTTCTTTAAAATAGCCCATTCCGAATAAGCCCCAACGGGGCGATCTAGGTTAGCCCAGGGCAACGCCCCAATGCTGTTGAATTAAGCTCGTTGAGGTGTAGCCGATCTTGCCGCGCACCATTTGTTCCTTGGTTTCTTCGTCATTCTTGGCTGCGAAGGTTTGGGTTTTTTCGGTCTATAGTATTTAACCCTTGATATTTGGATCAAGAGTTCCTCAAAAACCTGAATAGCCCTTTCCGGGTGGTCAGGTACAAGTATTGCGACCTCAGATGCCAAGGTCATGATGGCGTTTTTGAATTGGGGTTCTGCTTGTCCCAGTTCCTTTCCGTTGGCTGTTAACGCCATTAATGTTCTTGATATGACAGCCATTA
>JADFYN010000052.1:13955-15709 GCA_015233055.1 Deltaproteobacteria bacterium | reverse complement strand
AGCCGTACCTGATATCTCGCCGGCCAGAGAAACCAACTTGTGGACACCATCACCGTCCCGAGTGAAAAGTGTTTTTCTGGAATTTCCTCTGTAGATTGGAGATTCCACATGCAGTATACCCTTCAGAATCATGATGTCTCCTCCCGTGCCGTCCGGTTGGGATCAACAAATAATTTCAATAGTTATAATTCAATGTCATTGCCCTGCAAGTTAGCCGGCCTTCCTGGCTTCACTGATGAGCATAATGGGGATGTTATCTCTTATTTCATAAACCAGGTGGCAGGTGTTGCATATCAAACCGTCTCCGGTTTTATTTAATCGAACTCCGTTCAGGCACCGGGGGCAAGCCAGTATTTTCAAGAGTTGCGGTGAAATAGACATAACAGTTCCTTATTGACCAGATAGCCTGTTGGGGTTTTGGACATAGCGCCGACTAATAATCCGACATGTCGGTATCTTTGTCCGCCGCCGCTTCTTCTTGGTGAAGTTCTTTCATCCATTCAACTTCCGCGGCTAAGCCTTGCTCCAAGGTCACCTGGGGACTATAATTGAGGTCCTTTTCGGCTCGATCCATGCTGGCCTGGGTGTGGCGGACATCCCCTTTTTTACCCTCGGTATATCGCACCTTCAAGGTCACGCCCATGATCTTTTCCAGCAGCTCCAGTACCTGGTTAACCGTGACCCGGGCTCCTCCGCCGACATTATAGGTCTGCCCCGCGGCCTCAACCGTCAGGGCAGCCAGGTTGGCCTGAACTATGTCCGAGACGTAAGTAAAATCCCGGCTTTGTTCTCCATTGCCATAGATCTGGATTTCCTGCCCGGCAAACCCCTTCTGGATGAAACGATAAAAGGCCATATCCGGCCTTTGCCGAGGTCCGTAGACCGTGAAGAATCGCAGCGCCACCGTGGGCAAGCGAAAGTTTCTGTGGTACAAATAGGTCAGGGACTCCCCTGCGGCTTTAGTCACACCGTAGGGTGATACCGGCCTCAGAACTGAATCCTCTCGAGCCGGCAAATCATCAGTGTCGCCATAAAGAGAGGAGGAAGAGGCAAAAATGAATCGACTAATCCCCACTTCCTTGGCCGCTTCCAACAACCTTTGGGTGGACATGACATTGTTGTTGGTGTAAAGCTTAAAGTTTTCTCCCCAACTGGTCCGAACCCCGGCCTGGGCGGCCAAATGAAACACCACCTCCTGTCCGCCGAGCACCTCTCCCAGGTTTAATTGATTAATATCCCCTTCAATTAATCTGAACCCAGGCAAGGTTTTGAGGAACTTGAGATTTCGTTCCTTTCGCCAGCGGGCATAGGCTACGGTGAAGGCATCTATCCCTGTTACCTGGTGTCCTTCCGCCAGCAGCCGCTCACAAAGATGGGACCCGATAAACCCCGCCGCACCTGTAACCACACATTTCACTTTGTTAGATCCCTTCATTTGTAGGTGGCTGCCTGCCACCGTTTAATCTTATGCCTCGCGGCCACCAACCGATAATATAACTGCTCAGTCTGGTCAACCATCTTTTCCCGATCGTAAACTCGGGCGACTAGTTCGCGTCCGGTCAGGCCCAAGCGACGACCCAAGCCTCTATCCCGGAGCAGGCGTAAAATAGCCTGGGCCACGGCAGGAGCATCGTTGATCGGCACCAACAAGCCGGTTTCTCCATCCCGAATTAATTCGGGGATCCCCCCTGCCGTTGTCCCCACCACCGGTTTGGCCATGGCCAGGTATTGTAAGACTGTCTGGGGGACGCCTT
>JADFYN010000052.1:0-13920 GCA_015233055.1 Deltaproteobacteria bacterium | reverse complement strand
GCCGTAACGTCTGAGATAGCCAATAATTGGGGGACATCCTCACGATGCCCGGTAAATACGACCTGGTTTTTCAAGCCCAAGTCTAAAGCTTTCTTTTCTATGACGGCCCGGTCCGGTCCCCCGCCCACCACCAGAACCTTTAAGTCGGGATAGTCTTTGATCACTAATCGGGCGGCTTCCAGCAAAATGTCATGGCGCTTCCAGTTCCGCATCAAGGCCACCATGGTTACAACCGGAGCCGTAGCCGGGATTCCCAATTCATCTCTGAGCCCTGGCAAGGCGGGGACATCGGGGTGAAACCGGGTTATATCCACTCCGGTGGGGATGGAAAATATCTTGGCGGGATCAAGTCCGTTGTCCCTAACCATCTGGTCTTTGATAAATGACCCGGTGGTCACGATGGCGTCGGGCAGCCGGTAAATAAAATTCAGCGGATGATTGGAAATAGGCGTAGACAGATGCCGGGTTCTCACCAGAGCCGCCTTTGTCCCTGATTTAACTGCCAATGAAGCTACCCAACTATCTATAGAGCTATGGGTATCCACAATATCAAAAGACCGCTCCGTGATTATGCGCCGGATCCGGTACCAGGACGGAAGATCGTAGGCTGTCCGGATCTGCATCTTGATCAGATCGACTCCGGCTGCCTGACCGTAAGTGTCCAGGCCGCTACCGGGGGGGCAGAGCAAGGTCACCTGATGGCCTCGTTTCATTAAGCCGGTCACGTCGGCCATGATCCGGATTTCCTGGCCCCCCCAGGCATCACCCCACTCCGTGTGCAAAATCTTTAGTTTCACGAGATCCTTTATGTCGTTTCTGGTTGCACGTTGCATGTTGCTGGTTGCATGTTACTTGTTGCATGTTACTTGTTGCACGTTGCTTGTTACTGGTTTCATGTTGGCTGGTTAGCTTGTCAGCCGGTCGGCCTGATGGATGTATATGTGGCTGGATAGCCGGATGCTCAGACGGATTTGCACCTGGATGGTCATGTGGCTGGATAACCGGATGCTCAGACGGATTGGCACCTGGATGGTCATGTGGCTGGTCATGTAGATGGTCGGCAGAATGTGCAGATGGCTGGCTGTTGGAATGGTCAGCCGGTCGGCCTTGTGGATGTATATGTGGCTGGATAGCCAGCTGGTCGTGTGGATTGGCAGATAGCTGGTCATGTAGCTGGATAGCAAGATGTGTCTGTGGCTTGATATCAGGCTGTGCATGCGGTTGGTCATGTGCATGGCTGTTGGAATGGTCATGTGGCTGGATAGCCGGATGCTCAGCCGGATGGTCAGACGGATTGGCAGATGGCTGGGCAAGAAAAGGCCCTGACCCCCATAAATGGAGCCAAGGCCCTGTTGTCTCTTGGCGGTTAACGTTCAATAGCTAGTGCTGGAAGCTCAATCGCTCACCACTACGGCCTTGGTGACCGTATTAACCCAGACAAATGTGCCGGTATCTTCGTCTTGCTCGTTTGCCCAGAAACCATATAAGAAGTTGGAGTTGGGCTTCATCGGCTTATCCAGCCACCAGGTTAAGGCTGCCGGCTTATGTCCGGCCTTAATGGCCAGATTCCAGGCCTCCATGACATCCATTTTTACGGCTATCAAGGCATCTTCAAGGATATATCCGGGAAAGGGATAAGGCTGTTCGTCAATAGACCATTGACCATCGGTGTAAGTGAGAGTCCAGCCTTTGGAATTGGGATCTGTCGAACTAGCGTAAAATTGCCATTCGTTGGCTTTATCCGGTGTCGGATCAATGGGTTGTTCACCGGAATTGCGACCACCGGCCCAATAAATAAATGCATTGGGATTTACTTTCTTGATTTGCTTCGTGGCCATGGCGATGAGTTCCAATGCGGTCGCCCCGCCGCCGGTCTGCATGTCCAGATTGCCCATGAAATTAAAAAACAGTTTATTGGTTCCTGAAACGTTTTCAGTGGCGACCAGCGTATAAGCAGTTTTCTTGGCCAAATCAACCGTCATATGGATGGTCGTCTTCTGCTGGCCGGCTTGGACCGTCTCGCTTTTCATAGCATATACCGAGGCGTAACCGGCTGCGGCATCGATACCTATCTTGAGCATCTCGACATTGGGATCTTTATTGCTCTGAATGGTTTCCAGTCTTCCTAATTCCGGGATAGATAAATTTAAGGTCCAGACCGTTCCCGATGGCGTTATATCAATTTTGCACTGAACATCTTTCTTGATATCCACGTTACAGCTATCTTGACAGGTGATGGTGGAGGTTACCCCGGTTCCGTTGAAAAAAAATGACTGGGAGGATTGGCCGTAGCTGAATGAAAGAGGCATGATCAGCAAAACCAAGAGACACGCTACCGCTACCCGAACAAATTGTTTTTTCATACAAACCCTCCTTGTAAAAGATTAACTAACTGTTTTTACAGCATAAAAGCTAAGAACCTACTAATCTTTACAACTCCGCGTCAGACGGCTAACATGATAATAACACCATACCTGGTAGATATTTTACAGCCTCTTTATGTGATTGTTTTTGATCTGGAAATGGAGATGATAACAAGCCTGATCCTGTGTCGGGTTAATCTTACGCGAAAAAACAGCGGATACCAAGATTAAGCTGCCCGGTTACGGGGGCTCATTGCAAGCTAAAGACGTATATGACTAAGGAGTATAGACGGCCTGGAGAATATTTACAAGAAATATTTAGATAAAATCGGGCAGGACATCCGCCTGGACAATCTGCCACCCATCCGGCTACCAATTCACTTAACCATCCACCTGGGCATCCATCTGGGCCACCGGCTATCCCCTCTTCCCGAAGGATGAGGAGGTGGATGGTTAAGTGGATGGCCTGCCGCTATGTCAAAAACAGGCGGTTCAGCCAGGACATGAGAACGTCCACCTGGGGCACCCCAGGATCAAGATACCGGGCCGTGATGGCCGTTCCCAAGGGTTTCCCCGGCTCCTTCTGCCAGGCCAGCCAGGTGCGACTGCAGGCGGGCTTGGGCAGCGAGTCGCATCTTGTCCTCCTGATATTGCCTCTCCAGGTTGCTCCAGAAATGAGCCGGGCGACCCAGAGTACGTTCCAACTTCAACGCGGTGTCCGGGGTAATCGGCGACTTCCCCCTGACAATCTCATTGATGGTCTTCTTGGTCAGTCCCGTCCTGGTGGCCAGCTCGGCCTGGGTTATGCAGTAAGCCTCAAGGTGACTGCTCCCCTTGCTCACGCAAGAGGCTTCTATGCTGGTTTCCCAGCCAACGTGTCCAGCCCGACACGCAAGATGTTTAGAGAAGCGGCAAAATCCCGGTTGGCCACAAAGCCGCAAGGGCAACGATGGGTCCGGACAGAGAGCGATTTCTTGACCACCTCACCGCACTCCGGGCAAGTTTGCGAAGTATAGTGAGGCGGTACGGCAAGCGCGACTTTGTTCTGTTCAGCCGCCTTATAGCCCAAGATGGTCAAGAATTGACCCCAAGCGGCATCGGCTATGGATTTGTTTAGCCCGGATTTGGCCCCGGCCCCATTGGGAAAATATTTCCCATCTTCGCCCTGTTTAGCTTTCGGCCTCCAGATCATCCCACGAATGTTCAAGTCTTCGTGGAATACGGCATCAGCCTTAGCCAAAAGAGAATTAACGGTTTTATGCAGAAAGTCATGCTTCAAACATCTAAGCCGGTAATAGACTTTCTGGATAGCTGCCAAGAGCCGATACCATTTGTTACTTCTCTTTTCAGCTTTGGCAAAGCGCCGTTGCAACCTGGCCAAGCCTTTTTGAAGCTTCCGGTAATACCTCGGGGCCGGGACATGAGAGCCGTCGGAAGCATATAGAAAATCAATCAAACCCAGATCGATCCCAATAGAAGGTAACAAGTCCTGCTTAGGCTCGACATTGAACGGAAGTTCAACTGAGAAACAGGCAAACCATTTGTCGGCTTCCTTGGTGACAGTTAGAGTCTTGATCTTAGCTTGTTGGGGTATCTCTCGATGATAGATCAGTTTGACATCACCAACTTTTGGAATATTGACAACTTTCCCGGCAGGGCGATGAGCGTGTTGAGGGTAGGTGATGGAATTCCACTGACCACGTTTCTTGAACTTGGGGAAACCAGGTGTTTCTCCGGCTTTGACCCGGCGGAAGAAGGCTGTGAATCCTTTGTCCAGCCGCTTGAGGACATCCTGCAAGACTTGAGAATATACGTTCTTAAACCAGGGCCGCTCCCTTTTTAATGCAGGCAATTTGTTGGCCTGATCCTCATACGGCAGAGATTTCTTTTCAGATTGATATGCCTCTATGCGTTCTTGGAGAGACCAATTATAGAGATGGCGGCACATAGAAAACTGGTTCTCAAGAGCCGATATCTGAGATTTAGTAGGATAGATGCGATACTTATATGACTTTACAGTAATCATTTGAGTTGTTGGTTCTCTACGTATCTTTTCAAATCAGCAAGTTTCACTTGACCGGTGGTCGAGATGAAATAGGAAGGCGACCAGAACTTATTTGTCCAAAGATGCTTGGAAAGTTCCGGAAATTCAATCTTAAGTTTTCTTGATGTAACTGCCTTTAAGCTATTCACAAAACTTGAAATCTTTATCGCCGGTTTCGACGAAAAAAGAATATGAATATGATCGCTATCAGTTTCTTGTTCAATGATGGTGATTCCAAAATGATTAGCGATCTCTGTGGTCAATTCTTTAAGTCGCTCAGAAACACGACCGGTCAGAACCTTTTTCCGGTATTTGACACAAAATATAAGGTGGAACTGAAGCGAATATACGGAGTGGCAGCCCTTATCAAGATTGTATTCCATGCCTCGTAATATAGTTAGAACAGATCATGCAGTCAAACAAAAAAATGTTTTCCCAGGCCGTTTCCGCCTTCGCGACAAAGCGGCTCGGCAGGAAAGCAGCCTGAAAAAAGCGCCTCTCATCCCCGACCTGACGGACGGGGTCTTCTCGGCGCATTAAGATAAAAATCAAGCGATAAGGGTCATTCAGGTCAACGGAGAGCCGGCCGGATCGCCGACCTTCAGTTAATTCATGACATCGTTCAGGTCCGCTTTTCGGAGGCCAAAAATCCATGAGACTCTCGGCTACCCGCAGTGCTTTCATGCGGAGTCTGATCTTTCTAGCCCGCAAGCTCCTGTGTATTTTTTCAAGCTGGGCTCCTTCATTGAAGGATTTTTCCAACTTCTTATTATTGAATGATATATCCAAAACATTTCACCGTCAATAGGAATAATTAACCTACTGGGTTTATAATTTTTAGAAACACATGCATGGAATCACGAAGCTTGCGGGAGCTTTTCGGCCAGTCGGCAATGGCCTGTTTCAAGCTAATGGAATCCTTGGCCCCGCTGAGATCCGGTCCACTGAAACCGACTATTTCCGGGTGGCTCTTCCGCCATTCATTCCAAACCTCCTCCCTTGCCTGAGGATGTTGAGATGTTCTTCGTTGGCCATAACAGACTCTCCTTAGCCCTGGTTATTCGGTCGCCGATCCAAGCTCAAAACGAAGTGACAAATAAACCATCGAACTCCTATGTTTCTTATCACAAGAAACCAATTGGAGCAAAGGAAATCAGGCCGGTTTTCGGCAAAACCAATATGCCGCGGAAAATGCCGGCTAATCAGATGGTCATCTTCTATGGATGTATCTGTAGCTGGATAGCCGGATGTGTATGTGGCTGGTCATGTGGATGGTCATGTAGATGGTCGGCAGAATGTGCAGATGGCTGGATTCTATAATGGTCAGGTCTCCGGATAGGACCACGAAAAGGACACGGGCGCCCACCGTCCAGATCGGCCTTGAGCCACTTCCGGGATAATTAGTAGTCTTTCATTTTATCAACCGAATCAAGGTTCAGACAATACGGGACACCTTCCCGGCTAGATCAGTCGCCTAACCGGTCGATACCTTTTTGACGGGCGCGGGCACAGCGACCCGAAACCCGACATCGTCTCCCCGGTAGGTCGGCGAGCTTTCCAGACGGGCAGCGCATCGTAAAAAAAAGGCGCTCTCACGCCAACTGCCGCCTCGAATCACCCGATATATACCCTGAAACGGCCCCCGGCAATCCCGCTGCATGGCCACATGCTGGGCATACCACCCGGATAAATACCAGTCCCAGATCCACTCCCAGACATTCCCGGCCAGATCATACAAACCGAAACCATTGGCCATATCCGGGCCGGGCGGGGTTTGATGCCCGTTGTAATAGCCCACCGGGGTGGTATAGGGTGGATCCCCGGTTTGATAGGAGTGGCTGCTCTCGGCGTAGTTGGCCTTGCCGCCGTCAAGATGGCCGTCATTCTCTTTACCCTGGCTCGGCCAGGGATAGTGGTGCCCCTCCAGGCCCCCTCGGGCGGCCTTTTCCCACTCCGCTTCGGTCGGGAGGCGATAACCGGGGGCGCCCCAATTAATCATATCCCTGGTCAGGGGTTTTCTGCCGGTGCGATAGACCCTGGTCAGGCCGGCATCCGTATAATAGACCGGAGGTCGGCCTTCCATCTCCGACCGGGCATTGCACCATTTAACCACATCATACCAGTTGACCGTCGTGACCGGATGATCATCCCCTTTGGCCAGACCGGGATTATCGAATGCATATCTCTGACACTGGGCCCAGTCAAAGACCTCCCGCCACAGCCGCCGGGTGATCAGGTACCTAT
This sequence comes from Deltaproteobacteria bacterium, assembly GCA_015233055.1. GTDB lineage: Bacteria > Desulfobacterota > JADFXK01 > JADFXK01 > JADFXK01 > JADFXK01. The sequence goes on along the minus strand of JADFYN010000052.1, from coordinate 7,269 downwards.
CGATGAAAAAAGGGCCGACATTGACATGATGAACAGGGCGCTCCACCGCCCACCCTTTCTTGGACCCGTCGCCCATCTGGAATACACCGGCCGGGATAAACACCATCCGAGACGATGCTCCTGATCCACCTGATCCGTCAACTTGCCTGGCCTGATCCATTTCGGTCGCCTCAGCATAAAACTCAGCATATTTAAAGCTATCACAACCGGCAATGGGCAACACGTAACGCGTAACCCTGCCGTATTTCCCAGGGCGTTGCCGCTGGGCTAACCTGGAGCGCCCCGTTGGGGCTTAAGCGGAATAGTCTATTTTATGGAAATTCGCCGGATGCCCCGTCAACAAGCAACAAGCAACCCCCTACTTCTTCTTCCACCTGTTCAATTTTTCAAACGCATCTTCAGCCGCTTTCAGCAACTGCTTTAGATCGAAAGGTTTGGTGAAATAATCGTCAAATCCCGCTCCCCGGCAACTGACCAGCTCAAACAGGGAGGCTTGACCGGTAATGGCGAAAATGCACGTAATGGGGAAGGACGTCCTGATTTTCCGGCAAAGGTCCAGCCCATTCATGCCCGGCATGTTCAGGTCCAAAAACGCCACCTGGCATCTATCTTCTTTAAGGATTTCCAAGGCTCGTTGAGCATTTTCGGCCAGAAAAACCTTGTAGCCGTTTTCGGTGAAGAATAGATTCAGCATTTTTCGGATCATCTCTTCATCATCAACGATGAGTATTTTTTTCGCATCCATTTCGGTCGCTCCGTTTAAGATGTATGATTAACACTGTGTGTTGCTTGTTGCGTGTTTCGGGTTACGAGTTGCGGGTTCTGGGTCAATGTCATTAACTTAAGGTGCAGGGTCAACGGATCTGATTTTAATAAATGGCCCATTCCAAATAAGCCCCAACGGGGCGCTCTAGGTTAGCCCAGGGCAGCGCCCTGGGTAGGGTGTAATGCCATATAAACAACCTATAATGACCACATAAAACCGCCGGCAATTCTGCACGTCAGCCGTAGCCGGATATCCCATTCAAAGGAAATGACTTTGGGGGCGGGCCGACCTCCTAACCATTCTGCTGACACGTAACCTGCCGCATTTCCCAGGGCGTTGCCGCTGGGCTAACCTAGAGCGCCCCGTTGGGGCTTAAGCGGAATTGTCTATTTTATGGAAATTCGTCCGATGCCCCGTCAACGCGCAACCCGATTATGATTTTTTCCGGCCGGTTATCAGAAATACGGTAAACGGCCGCGTCCCCCCCTCGGGGGTCGGTCTCAAGACCGTGGCCGCGGTCCGATCCCGGATCTGCTCAAATCCCGCCGCCTCCAAATCCCGGCCCAGGGTGGCCCGATCAAACCCGAAGTGGAAGACGCCTTGATTGTCGGGATGGAACTTACCGCCGTCGAGGTCCAGATCGGCCAGGCTGATATACCCGCCCGGGGCGGCGACCTTGTAGAATTGATCGAGGAGGGGCCTGATCTCTCTAATGTGATGGAGGGTCATGCTGCTGGTGATCAGATGGTATAGCCCGTCCAACGTGTCGCCTTGCTCCAGGTCCAGGAGCCTGGTGGCGATCCTGGTCAGGTGCTGATTTTCAATTTTGGCCTTGAGGATGTCGAGCATTCCCGTCGAACTATCCACGCCGGTCAGGGAATTGACCAACGGCCGCAACAGAATAGTCAACAGCCCGGTGCCGCAACCGAAGTCCAGGACATCCATCTGGGGAGTCAGTTTGATTTCGGCGGATATGGCCTCGGCAATATCATTGACCAGCTTGACCCGTCTCGGCTCCTCATCCCAGGCGGCGGCCCTTTTATCAAAATCCATCTTGTCACTGTTCATCTTAATCACTCCGGTACGGGTTTCGGGTTGCGTGTTTCGTGTTACGTGTTGCACGTTACTTGTTGCACGTTGCTTGTTACGGGTAAATGTCATTGACATAAGGTGCAGGGTCAACGGATCTGATTTTAATAAATGGCCAATTCCGCTTAAGCCCCAACGGGGCGCTCTAGGTTAGCCCAGCGGCAACGCCCTGGGTATTGGGGCAACGCGTGCCGTAGGGCGACGCATGCGTCGCCCCTACAGGTGTACCCCCATGGCATCGTTGTACTAATTCAACAGCATTGGGGCAACGCCCTGGGTATGGGCTAATACTATATGAAATACCATGTAATAGTCACATAAAACCACCGGTAATCCGTACTTCAGACGTAACCGGATATCCCATTTAAAGGAACTGACTTTGGGGGCCGACCGACCTCCTGACCATTCTGCTGACACGTAACACGCCGTATTTCCCAAGGCGTTGCCGCTGGGCTAACCTGGAGCGCCCCGTTGGGGCTTGTTTGGAATTGGCTATTTTAATAAAATTAGCACAAATTGGTTGCAAAGTCTTTGCCGGCAAAAAGCACTTGACATTTCTATTGTAATATCATATAATTAATCTCATAGAATCGGAAGTTGACTAAATCCTCCATCCACCCGACCTGGCCCAATGCTGTTGAATTAAAGCAATATTTCTGGTATTTCGGTATGTTGATTGTCTGAACCGTGATTAAGGCAGAATACCCTCGTGTTGGACTGACGGGTCGGCCGTGGGGTTTCATGTTTGGCCTTCAAGCCGCAAACGTCATAGTAAATCAGTCAATCAGCTTAATCAGAGTTCAGACAATGAGGCGGATTCCAGTCCCGGCCGCAGTCTTACCGCGCACCGGATACGGGCCGATCAATCCGAGAATAGCACCATCACCTTCTGTAATCAAGCCACAATCTCCTTTGTCGTTCCCGGCGAAGCGACAAGTCTTAAAATTCCTCACATTCATTCGTGATGACAAAGCGGGACCATTCGTCAACCTTTAACGGGGCCGGGACCGCCGGCAAGATTCCGATAGAAAGATTTGTCCAACCCTTAGACAAAAAGGAGCCGATATGAGCGAAGCCAAGAAGAGACTCTATGAACGAATGAAGGAAACGGCCAAGGGGATCTGGGAGAGAATCGCAGAGAAAAAAATAGTCACCAGCGATGTAACTTTTGACTATAATGCCATTCTAGAGCGTGAAGAAGAATTCATCTGGATCGTCACCAAGACCGGAACTTATCTGGCGTTTCGGGATACTCCCAATATCGTGGGGAGTACCGCATATTGGCTTTCCCCGGAGGAAAAGAGCGTCCCCTTTCATGGATCCACCATTAACGGCGCCATTGAGCCCATATCTGTTAAACAAGCCCAAGAAATGGTTCAGAAATGGAGCACGGAATATCGAGCTGAAAAAAAAGGGAAAATAATTTGAAGGGTAGGGCAGGTAGATTTCACCAGGCCGCCGATGGGGTCCATGGATCCGGCTCCTAATGTGAGGATTATGATGAAAATACATCGGGTAACCGGCCTGGTCAGACTCGCCGTCTTGGTGACGGGAGCAGCTCTGATATTATCCCCTGCGGCCTGTGTCAAGGTATCTCAACTATCCGGGACGCCCGTTTCCCAGACCGGCAACATGGTTTTGATTCCGGCTGGTGAGTTCAAAATGGGTGATTCTTATAAAGAAGGCTACAGTGAGGAAATTCCGGTGCATCAGGTCTTCGTCGGCGCCTTTTATCTGGAGAAGTACCTGGTCACCGGCCGGCAGTGGAAAAATGTTTATGACTGGGCCGCGGCTCACGGGTATGAATTCGATAACGCCGGTTTGGCTGAGGCTGATGATCATCCGGTTCAGACGGTGAACTGGTATGATGTAGTCAAATGGCTCAATGCCCGGTCCGAAAAGGAAGGCCGGACTCCGGCGTATTATACGGACTCGGCCCGGACTGCGGTTTACAAGACGGGTCGGGTTGATTTGACCAGGGGCATGGTCAAGTGGACCTCCACCGGATACCGGCTGCCCACGGAGGCGGAGTGGGAGAAAGCGACCCGCGGCGGCCTGGACGGGCAGCATTATCCCTGGCCCAGTCAGGGCGGTGATTATTTTGATCATATGGACTGCACTAAGGCCAATAATTTCAATTGCAATATAGGTCGGACCACCCCGGTGGGGAATTACCCGGCTAATGGGTATGGTCTGTATGACATGGCCGGGAATGTTTGGGAGTGGATCTGGGACTGGTCTGACGACGGCTGGTATGGCCGGCCTGGGGCGACTGAAGGTGACACCAGGGGTCCGGATTCGGGCTCATACCGGGTGCAACGGGGAGGAGGCTGGAACGAGATTCCGTTCGTCCAACGGTGCGCCTGCCGCGGCAAACGCGTGGCGAGCTACGCCGACATTTTCCTGGGCTTCCGGGCGGCGTCGGGTCGGCCTTAGAAGCGGGGAGGAGCGGCGGAAGAGTCGGCGCCTACATTGAATCAAACGATTACCTTGACTCGTTCATCTTCCACTTTCTTGAAATCACCGTCAAAAGTCAAAAACAAGTCGGCTTTTTCCTGGTTTAAGATCGCAATATAGGCCGCGTCATAAAACGAAAGACGGTATTTCTCGGCCAGCCTGTAAACTTCTGAAAAGTCCGCCGGTTCAATCAGCTTTATGGTTAGCTCATTAAAGTCGGCAAAATAAGATTGAGATTCTTCTTTGTGATACCGACAATGCTTCAAGATTGAATTGAAGATCTCATAATGCAGCAAAGTCGGAGCAATTAACCGTAAATAGGGAACCAATTCGATATAATTATCGGCGGCTTGGTTGGCACTTTTTCTTAACCCGATAATTTCACCGATATAAGAAGCATCGACGACTGCCGTTTGTTTGATTACCATTTGTGATCATCTTTATATGATTTGATAAGTTCAGCAGTACTCATTCCACCTTTGGCCGCTCGCTCCTTGCCTCTGTCAATGACTTCTCTTCGCTGCCTTGCAATTCTTTCGTCGTCGGTCTCCGGGTCCATATCAAATTCAATGGTCACCCTAAAACCCTGCTCGGGAAAACAGGCGCCGAGCCCTTCCAGCAAACTCACCGGGAGCTCACTTTTTTTAACATGCTCGAAGATCTTAGCCGGCATTTTTCGGCCTCCATAACGTGATAATTAAACTTGTAAAATTCATCATATCATATCCCAGCCCGTTATGCAGGTTAGGCTGTGATTATCTGCTCGCCGGCCGGGATCTTATTGATCGTAAGCTTCTTAAGCTCAACCTTCTCACTGGCATTGTCTATATCGATGCCGACCAGGCGTCCTTGGACATCATAGTCCAGCACAACACCATCAGAAATCTCACGGCCCACGGCTCTCGGTTGCTCCGATAAATCGATGTAGAGGGAGTCGGTATCAGAATAATAGTTGATCTTCATTCTTTGAATCCTCTGTCGGGAAAAGCATTTCGGCGTTCAGCCCGGTTGAGGGGAGAGAATTCGAGGCTAGGCTTCACCGGCTTTTTGCAAACATTTCAACCATTCTGCGTCAGCGATATATTCCTCGTTTGCTTTCATGGTTTCCAATACTTCTTTTACGGAATCGATAAGTCCTAAAACTTTAACGGCTACAAGCAATTCCACGGATTGAATTGGTTTAAGTCCGTTTTGTAAGGCTTTCTTAATGCCGTCTTTGTCATCGATGAGAATAGTTTTGATGTTCAATTCCACGGCCAAACTAATTGCTTCCGTTTCGCCTAATCCTAAATCAATTCCGAGAACTTGGTTAACTCTGCGGATTTCAAAAGAAGAGCTTTGGATAATTTTTGACACGATCTCATCACGGCATTCATCTTTGACCGCCAAAGGAATGTAGAGCTTATCGAAAAGTGTAAGTAAGTGATGCAGAACATTACCTTTTCGTAAGCGTATGAGTACCGAAGTGTCACAAACGGAAATTTCCATATTTATTTAACAAATTTCAATTTTAAGCGTTCTAATAATTCCTGCGCATTCGTTCTAGTAATCTCTTCCAACTCCGGCGGCAGACTTCTTAACGTGGCGATGCGCTGCCCGGAAAACCAATGCATCGTTTCTTCGTACCACAGGCCCAACATTTCCGCCGCCGCACCCAGGCTGATGTTGCCCTGAACATACGCATGGACGATCAATCTTTCTTTCACCGCCTGCCGGGGCTCTTTCTCGATCTCTTCCCGTGGTTCCTCGTTTTCCCAAGCCTTTTTGAATTCCGGGTTTTTCATTTTTTCCTGAAAACAAACTTCCGCTTCCATCAAAAGTTGTTGGTTTTCCCCTGGGTCAAAATTGAGATGCTTGAGCTTACCTTCCGCCAATTCCTGCATGTTTTTTTCGACAATTTTTTCCAGGTGCGGCGGAAGCCTTCTCAGCAAAGGAACCCCTCTATCTTCAAGCCATTTCTTGGTCTCGTCAAAGCCCAGGCCCAGCGCTTTGGTTAATCCGCCTATGCTCAAATCTCCGTTTAGATAATCACCGATAATGACGCCTTCTCTAATAAGCCGTTTTTGCTCTTCGAGACTATGTCCTCTAACAAGGTAATCTTCAAGGTCGATTTGCAGGCTGACGAAGGCCATGGGCGGCTCCTTGGCGGCAAGTGTCGTGGTTGGGATCAGGTTGATTAAATTATATCAGAAAAACACGGCTTAAGGAAGCACAATAATAATCATCGATCTTGAAACATGGCATTTTAGCCGCCTCATTGCCTGGACCGTGATTAGGGCGAGGCATGCCTCGCCCCTACAGGTGAATTTTCCCGCGGCCTACTACCCGGCGGTCCAACATGTGGGAATTCTGCTCTAATCATAGTCTGTCATTGAATCAGCATAATCAAAGTTCAGACAATGGGGCGGACTCAACCGGTTCATATTTTTATCTCGGCAAATCGGTGCAATCTACCGATTAAATTGTTGCTAAGAAGAACGTCACATGGTACTTTACGCCCTACTTTAAACCATCTAAACATAAGCTCTACCGCAGGAATCCGCAACAGGCACAAGGCAAGATCTGAATACTCTTCGCGCCAGGAGAAGAAGTAATCCACCCGCTAAGGCTTGAGCGCACCGGTGGAACGGGAAAGGAACAGACTACCAGGCAAGCGGAGCGCGGGCCCGGGAGCTGGGCCATGCTATAAGCGTGGATAAGGCATTGGGCCGGTTATTTTTTGGGGACCGGAAATGTTTCAATCAACCGAAAAGCCCATTGAAGGTAGGGACCAAGAAGCAATTAATCTGGACGGGTGGACTTTCTATGACCAATGGTGTGCAAAGCATGTTGGACGGGATGAAGGTAAAAGACCCAGGGTGAGATCACGGACGTTTAAAGATGATCAGGGGCGTTATCAAACGGTCTTCATTGATTTAATCCGAATTCATTTTAAGAAGAAAAACTTCGACGACACA
>JADFYN010000527.1 GCA_015233055.1 Deltaproteobacteria bacterium | reverse complement strand
AATACGATTATCGAAGCTCGCGGCGTTGATTTCTATTACGGCGATATCAAAGCCTTAAGAGGGATTACCTTAAACGTCGTCAGGAACCGGGTGACGGCCTTGATCGGCCCTTCCGGATGCGGGAAATCCACTTTTTTGCGCCTGCTTAACCGGATGAACGATCTTATCCCCGGTACGCGGGTGGAAGGCCGGGTGGCATTTGAAGGGAAAAACCTGTATGACGATGACGTGGACCCGGTGGAAGTCCGCCGGCGGATCGGCATGGTCTTTCAAAAGCCCAATCCCTTCCCCAAGTCCATTTATAATAACGTGGCCTACGGTCCCAGACTGAACGGCATTAAGGATAAGAAGAAATTAGACGAACTTGTCGTTCGTTCCTTGAAACAAGGGGCCATTTGGGATGAAGTCAAAGATACGCTGGACAAGTCGGCCCTGTCGTTGTCCGGTGGGCAGCAGCAGCGGTTGTGTATAGCCCGGGCTTTGGCCATGGAGCCCGATATTTTGTTAATGGACGAGCCGACTTCAGCCTTGGACCCGATTGCCACCAGCCGCATCGAAGAGTTGGTGGAAGTCTTGAAGAAAGACTACACCGTAGTTATCGTAACCCATAATATGCAGCAAGCGGCACGGGTTTCAGACGAAACCGCCTTCTTTTACATGGGTGAAATGGTTGAAATGGGTAACACGGAGAAGCTCTTCACCAAACCGGATAAACAGCAGACAGAACAGTATATCACCGGAAGATTCGGGTAGCCCGGTGTCCCTGGTCGGCGAAATTAGGCCCTGGTTTAGAAGACAACCGGGCAAGAACGAAATATCCCCTATAAAATTTTAGACTTTCCTGTATGGTAGACAGAAATGAATCCACAGATTTCGCAGATAAACCCCGATGGAAAAGACCCAAAAACCTATTTTGGCCCTAATCTGCGGATTGAATCATGGCTGATGAAAGAAGATTCATTTATGAGGATAGGAGGACCTGACTTTGGCTATTCCGGAATTCCACAGGCAGATGGACCAGGTGAAAATCGATCTCCTCAAGATGGGCGGATTGGTTGAAGAAGCCATTGACGATGTCATGCGTTCCCTCTTGTCCAAAGATGCCGACCTGGCCCGAAAAATTATTAATGGGGACAGACGGATAGATGCCTTGGAAAATGAAATTGAAGAACGGTGTTTGAAACTTTTGGCCACCCGGCAGCCGGTAGCCGTGGACTTAAGGTTCCTGACCTCTGCGATTAAGATTTCCCACTATCTGGAGCGGATGGGCGACCAGTGCGTCAATGTGGCCGAGCGGTCGCTGGACCTGATTCCCTTAGATCCGATGGAATGTCCGGAAACTTTGGTAGAAATGGGCCAAGTGGCCCAGGAGATGACCCGCAATTGTTTAGAAGGATTTGTCCACCTGGATGTGCCCGCCGCCCAAGAAGTGTGTTGCCGGGATGAAGACCTGGACAATCTCAACCGGCAATTGCTCGAAGAGATGATCACCTGGATGATGGATGAACGCCGGTTGATCAAACGAGGTGTTGAACTGATATTAGCCGGCCGCCATTTGGAGAGAATCGGCGATGAAGCGACTAATATCTCGGAACAAGTTATCTATCTGGTCAAAGGCAAGGTTATCCGTCACCCCGACTTACAGCCGAATAGAACCAATCCGTGCCTTGGGAGGGAAGCCGCTAATTTTTAAAAGAGACGAGTAAATCCTGACCAAAGGCCTGATGGTCTATGTCGCCTCGGAGCGAACCAGCTACAGCTTCAGTTTAGGACTTCCTCGCCCATATTTATTGACACTTCTTTTTCGTCTCATTATAACAATTCTGTAACTACATTATGGTAGGGTTCCTGGGTGTCTGGATATGAAACGGAAGATATCATAACCTGAGTTCGACGAGTTTAATTAATTTATGAGCTAGTATAGGCAAGTTAAAATAAATGGATATACTCATTCCTTCGTAAAGGTTAATAGCAACTTCGATGCCCTAATCCATGGAGGAAGAGTA
>JADFYN010000526.1 GCA_015233055.1 Deltaproteobacteria bacterium | reverse complement strand
ACATTGCGTTTCTCGTTGCGGGTTGCTCTTATTTTTGTGGCGGGAGGGCCGACTGGATAGGGTGATACATATCGACCCGGCGACGGGGCAAAAAATAGCCCATGGTCTGCTTCCGGACAGCCAGGAGTGTTTCCGCCTTCAACTCGGCGGTCAGGATATGATCACCATAACCTGTCCACTCGGCCAAAATTCTGCCTTTGGGGTCTAGAATAAAGGCCACTCCGGGAAAGATCAAGCCATTGCGGTTATCCCCGGATTGATTGAGGGCCACCAGAAAGACACTATTATCATAGGCCCGAGCCGGGAGGTAGCGGAGCCATCGGGCCAGCCTGTCCGGGGGAGCCTCACTGGGAGAGGCATGGGGCACCAGCAGGACCTCGGCACCTTGCAGGGCGTAGATCGTGCTTAATTCCGGAAAATGTCCTTCGTAACACAGCAAAATTCCGTAAATGACGCCCGAAACAGCGGCTGTCTGGAGTTCATCTCCGGGAGTGAACAGCCTTTGCTCCATCGGACTAAGGTGTGTCTTGCGGTAAACGGCCAGAGACCCGGTCGGAGAGACCACGACTTGAGAGACAAAATAACAATCTAGGGGCCCCCGTTCCACCAATCCAGCCACAATGGCCAGGTTGTAACGACGGGCCATACCCAGCAAGTGGTCGGTGGACGGGCCGGGGATTGGCTCGGCCTCCCGGAGGAGATCGGGATGGAGACTATATCCGGTAACGGCCAATTCCGGGAAACAGACCAGCTCCACCCGGGCTGCGGCGGCCTGGCTCAAAAGATAGTCCATTCTGGCCAGGTTTGCCGGCTTATCGCTCACCAGCGAAGTCATGGAAACGGCCGCGATGGTCAGGTCATGCATATCGACTCCTTTGTCTCCAGCAGTTTTCTGCGGCCTCAGGGGGGAGCGCCATCCGCCCATCCAAAGCCGACGATTAACAAGAGGGTGCTTTGCGGGCTTACCGGTATAACAGAACACATGGTTACGGTCAAAGGAAAAATGATTGTACTATCGGTCCTTTCTTGACCCGTCAGCCAGGGGGTTAGGATTTTTTTCTTGACAATTGTCTTTCCTCAAGCTATTAATTTTAGCTCGATGGCCCGGCGAAAAAGGCGAGTCAGGGACTTCTACGGTTGATAACTAGGTTGATAAGTACGGTCCTTGAAATCGGTGACTTTCGTCGGCTGTACCCTTAAGCAACATTGTAGGGTTGAGAAATGAGGGTCTAGTGCTGGACCCTTTAAATTGAGACAAACATAGGAGGTGGACTCGAATGCCAAACATTGAATTTAAAGGAAATACCTATGAAGTCGACGAAGACGGTTTCCTAGCTGATCCCGCAGCATGGGATTGGAGCTTCGCCGAGTACGTGGCCGACCTGGAAGGTATCAAAGACATAACCGACGAACACAGAAAAGTTATAGAATACCTGCAGGACTACTACAAGAAAAACGGTATTGCCCCCATGGTTCGGATCATGACCAAAGTTACCGGCTACAAACTCAAATACATCTATGAGTTGTTCCCGTCTGGACCGGGCAAGGGCGCCTGTAAGATGGCCGGGCTCTCCAAACCCACTGGATGTGTCTAATCTAAGCCGAACCCCAAAAGATTTTTGAAGCGTTCTGTCCGGGGACCTGTGCCCCGGACAAACTTTTTTTGCTGCAATTATCGCTGCAATTATCAACGGCACTGAATAATTACGGATTCGCCCATCAAACGCGTAAACCGGACCAACCTATCTATTTCTGCTTCTCCCCCCTCACCAGTCAGACACATCTTCTTATAGAATCTACTTATGCTGGTTTAGACGCCTTTGTTTTGCGAGTCCCTATCCTCTGAACTAAAACTCGTGTTTTGAACTGACCGGCACTACCATTTCATATGAATCATTCGTATCTTACACAATCGATTTCAGACTCCAGGGAATTTGGATCGGGGAGAGATATCTCAACATCTAAGGCACCGGGCCGATTAACCCGGCTCATCATTACCTGGATGTT
>JADFYN010000525.1 GCA_015233055.1 Deltaproteobacteria bacterium | reverse complement strand
ATGGCAGAGACGTTTCCCGAAAATGGTGCGGTGGTCCATTATCAAAGACGGGTTCGGTGGAGCTATGCCGCATTTTTTGGATTGGTCCGGCAAGCCGCCCTGGGGTTACAGCAGTATGGCATCGGCCGGGAGATTTATCCCACCGAGATGGAGAATGTGCTATACCGGTTACCCCAGGTGGCTGAAGCCCAGGTTTTTGGGGTCCCCCATCCCGTCCGGGGGATGCTCCTATCCGCCTGGATTAAGCCGAAACCGGGAAATGTGATAACGATTGAAGGCACATTGAATTTTCTTCGATCAGAGTTGGGGGAAGAGCATATTCCTGATCTGATCAAGGTAGTGACTTCTTTTCCGGCCACCCGGTCGGGTAAAATTCAAAAATTCAAGATGATCGAGATGACCCTGGCGGAGCTTCAAGAGTGAAGCCGGAGTTACCCGGTCCGGCCGGATAGCAGGTTGTCCAGCAAGACCCTGAGATCGGCCAAAGTCGCCACCGTATAATCCGGAGGCTGGTCCTCAGGCCGCATGGGCGGAGGGCGGCCGTGGGTCAGCAACACGGTGACTGCGTCGGCCTTTTGTCCGGCCAGGATGTCGAAGCGGTAATCCCCCACGACCATGATTTCAGTCGAAGACACCTGCAGCAATCGGGCTGCCGCCAACACCCCGGCGGGATTCGGCTTTGGGGCGACGTCGTCTCGAGTCAAGATGAAGGCGGCCTGATCCCTGACTGAGGGGCTGAACTTAGTTAAGGCGACGTTTAAAGAGGGTCTTCCATTGCGCGTCAGGATGCCCCAGGGCAATCCCCGGCGAAGGATCCAGTTCAGCAAGTCTGCCACGCCGTCATTAGGCGAGGACTTCTCGGCCGCCTCCATCTCGAATTTCTCAACTGTCTCCAGGGCCTGAGGCAGACGATCCGGGTCCAGAGTGTCCAGAAACTCCAAGATAGCCTTTTCCGGAGGGCAGGCCAGAGCCCGCTTGATCCCGGCAAAATCTATCGATCCCGGCCTGGTCAAGGTCCCGTCAAAATCAAAAACCAATCCTTTGATAGCCATAGTTTGTGTCACCATTAATGCCGGTTGGTTGGTGTTTTCATGAATTTCCCGGATATCATTCATACAACTGATCTGCTTCAACTGCAAGCCCAATTTGTCGGCGCCGCCTTGGGGACGTTTGTCGGCGATGCCCTGGGAATGCCGGTGGAAGGTTGGCCCCGCAAACGGATCAAGGAACATTTTGGCCGGCTTACTGATCTTCAGCCGGGGCGTCTTCCGGCCGGGCATTATACCGATGACACGGAGATGATGATTGGACTGTGGGAGACACTGGTGAGTTGCGGCGACCTGGACCCGGCCGTGGCGGCAGCCAACTTCCTGCGGAATTACCATCCGGAACGGGGATATGGCGGCCGGATTCAGGGGGTGATGAATCGTCTGGCCCAGGGGGCTGTATGGCCGGATGTGGGCACCGACAGTTTCGGCAACGGCAGCGCCATGCGGGTGGCACCGGTGGGTTGCTTCTTTTTTCGTGACTTAGCCCTGGTCAAACAAAAGGCCCTGTTATCAAGTGAGATTACCCATAAGCATCCTCAGGCCGGGGCCGGGGCCGTAGCAACCGCGGTAGCCACAGCTATGGCCTTGGAGTACGGAATGTCGGGTCGAGCAAAAAATCCCGAGGCGTTTTTGTCGGTTATTTTTGACTTGATTCTTGACCTTGATGAACCTTCCGCCCGGAAGATCGCGGCGTTATCCGATATTCAAGCCGGTCCCCCGGCCTCCCTGACCGACCAGATCACCCGGATGTACCGATGCAATGTCATGAGCATGGAGGCGGTCCCCCCGGCCCTGGCCTCGTTTTTGTACACTGACGGCTTCTATGATGCAGTCTTATTGGCGGTCAATTTAGGCGGGGATACGGACACCATCGGGGCCATGGCCGGATCTGTGGCCGGGGCCTATTACGGTGTTTCGTCAATTCCTGAGGAGTGGTTGGCCGGGTTGGAGAACGGCCTCAAAGG
>JADFYN010000524.1 GCA_015233055.1 Deltaproteobacteria bacterium | reverse complement strand
CAAGCAACGTGCAACAAGTAACGTGCAACAAGCAACGTGCAACAAGCAACCAGATAAGGACCAATCATGCCCAAAAATGTCTGCCGGGTCAAGAGTGCCGTTGAAGACCTCAAAGCGGCCCTGGCGGGTCAGATCACCGACCCAACTTGCCGCCATATGACGGAAAAGGCCCTGAAGCTAGTCCGGGACATTTCCCAGGGCCGGGCCGATGAGAAAGATCTTGATCAGTTAATCTCATTGGTTGGGCAAATTATTTCCCAAAGCGTTGACCAGCCATTGCTTCAGACTTTTCGATCACTTTTTTCAACCCTCTTGCAGCAACGTGAAGTCTTCCTGAGCCACATTCAAAACCGGATTTGTCCCAGCGGCGATTGCAGCGTTTTGGCTCCGGGACCGTGCCAGATGGCCTGTCCGGCCGGGATTGACGTTCCCAGTTACGTAAGCCTGGTGGGACATGGGCGCTATGCCGAGGCCCTGGAACTCATCCGCATAGACAACCCTTTCCCCTGGGTTTGTGGTTTGGTCTGCACCAGTCCTTGCGAACGGGCCTGCGTCCGTGGGCGGATCGATGCCCCGATATCCATCAAGGCTCTCAAGGGATTCGCGGCGGCTCAAGCTTTGTCCGAGGGGATAGTGACACTTCCTCCCAAGGAACCGGATAAACACAAAAAAGTCTGCATCATCGGCTCCGGCCCGGCCGGCTTGACCGCGGCCTACTATCTGTCCCTAAAGGGATACCGGGTCACAATTATTGAAGCCCTGCCGGTGGCCGGGGGTATGATGATGGTCGGCATTCCTCGCTTTCGATTGCCGAAGAAAGTTATTGATCAAGAGATCGCCATGATCGCCTCTCTGGGAGTGGAGTTTCGGTTAAACACCCGGATAGGGACGGATGTGACCATTGAACAACTTAAAGAAGAAGGTTTTCAGGCCTTCTTTATCGCCATCGGGGCCCATGTGGGCCTGGACCTGGACATCCCGGGAGAAAAAAACTTCCCCCAATGTATAGACGCCATTGAATTCCTGCGCCGTGTCGCCCTGGGTGACACCCGTCCACCGGGCAAGCGGGTGGCCGTCATTGGCGGCGGTGATGTGGAACTTGATGCGGCCAGGACTTGCCTCAGGCTGGGATGCGCCGAAGTCAGCGTCATCTACCGTCAATCCCGAAGCGAGATGCCGGCTCAGGAAGAAGAAATTATACAGGCCAATGAGGAAGGCGTCCACCTGCGTTACTCAACTATGCCGGTGACGGTGAATGGACGAGATGGCCGGGTCACTTCTCTAACCTGCATAAAAACTGAATTGGGGCCGCCTGATGCCGGCGGACAGCGGCAGTCGGTACCCGTGGAGGGGAGTGAATTTGCTCTGGGCGTGGACACCGTCCTTTCGGCCGTCGGGCAGCGGGTTGATCGGTCAAGTCTCATCGAACTGACCGGTCTGGGATGGTCATCACAAGATACCATCAGTGTTAACCCTGTCAGTATGATGACCAGTGTAGAGGGTATTTTCGCCGCGGGTGACGTGGTCACCGGACCGGCTACGGTAGTCCAGGCCATCGGAGGAGGTAAGATAGCCGCCGAGTCAATCCATCGTTACCTATCCGGACGCCCTCAGCGCCAGTCGCCCGCCTTACCGACCAGACAAGCCAGAGTAGAGTGCCTGACCGTTTCGGCCGAGGAAAAGATGAAGTTGAAACGACCTCTGATGCCGCTATTGGGAGAAAAAAAAAGAAGAACCTCTTTTGAACAAGTGGAACTTGGTTACTCGGAAGAGACCTCCAGACAGGAAGCCAAACGCTGTCTCAGATGCGACCTCTGCCGGCGATGCGGTGATTGTGTAGCCGTCTGCAGAAAAAAAATGGGCCTCAACTGCCTGCACTTCGGCTACATGAACGCCCTGCAGCCCGGCCCGACAAATTTTTTGAGAGTGGCGGAAAAGTGTATCGGGTGCGGTTCCTGCACTGTCGCCTGCCCCAACGGGGTGATTAAGATGGAAGATCGGAACGGAGAAAGGATTATGTCCTTGTGC
>JADFYN010000523.1 GCA_015233055.1 Deltaproteobacteria bacterium | reverse complement strand
CACAATCAGGCAGATTTCACCCTTGAGAGTGGACAGGAGATCGAACACCTTGGGGTGCTCCAGAAAGAAAACCGTGTTCACTTCATCCCGATCCGGGAGTGGTTGGCCCTTTAGCTCTCTTTCTAAGCAAAAGACTTTCAGGTATCTTTCCATTCGGCGGACTTCATTGGAATCCTTGAAGGCCACCACCTGATAATTCTTGATAAAAAAGCTGGGGATAATCCGCATGAATGCAGTTACACCCAAGCCCAGGAAATTCCGATCCATTTTATCAAAGCACGCCCTGACGTCCTGGAGAGTCTCGATCTTCATAGTAAACCTTCCAAAATTCGCACCGTACCGGAATGGGACATGCAAGTTTTAGCTCTGTGTTAATGTAATCTCTGCTAACTACCAAAAAAATCTTTAGTTGTAAAGGCTTTTTATGGTCTTTAAAGCTGCCTCGGACCAGCCACGGTCTCGGCGCAAGCATGAGAAAGTCAAGCCGTGGAGGCCGCAGAGAAACAAAAGGTCTGGTCTATCAGCAAGCCAGACGGCGGTCGAGATGACGGCCTGGTTTTGAATTCAAAAGTCGGGGACATGACAGGCGACATACCGATTTTCGTCGGTCTTCACCAAGGTGGGACAAGTTCCATGACATTCCGGTGTTGCCCGTTGGCACCTGGCCATGTAACAGCAGCCTTCCAAACTATGAATCCTGCTTTGGTCCCGCACTGGAGGGGGGCGGCGTTTCTTGGTCGGATCCGGCACCGGGACGGCTGCGATCAGGGCCTGGGTATAAGGATGGAGAGGCATTGAGACGATCTTTTCCGTTGGCCCCACCTCAACCATCTGGCCCCGGTAAATCACTCCGATCCGATCACAAACGTATCTGGCCGAGGCCAGGTCATGGGTAATGAACAGGACGGTCAGATCAAATTCTTCCCGGAGTTGGAGCATCAAGTTCAAGATGTGGGCTCTGATGGAGGCATCAAGCATGGAGGTGGGTTCGTCCGCCACCACGAACCTCGGCCTGGTGACCATCGCTCGAGCAATGGCGACTCGTTGCCGTTGTCCGCCGCTCAGTTCGTGAGGATAGCGAAACAAGAAGTTCTTGGCCGGTTTGAGTCCCATCAATTCCATCATGTATTGAGTGCGTTCCACCCGTTGGGCCTGGTCGCCGATGTGGTGAATGGTCAACGGCTCCATCACCGTATCCAGGATGTTTATCCGGGGGTTGATTGCCTGATACGGGTCTTGAAAGATCATCTGGACCAAACGGCGGAAGACCTTCAGGTCCTTTCCCGTGAGGCTGCCGACATCCATCCCGGAAATGATCATGCGCCCCCGCGTGATCTCCTCCAACTTGACCATCAGCCGGCCGCAGGTAGTCTTGCCGCTGCCCGACTCTCCGACCAGGCCGAATATTTCCTGCCGGGCAATAGCAAAGGAGACATTGTTCAACGCCCTGATTTCATTTTCGCTACCGGATTTGAAGAGACGTTTTCTCGGATTAAAGACCTTTGTCACACCCTCGACTCGGACCATGTTAACCTGCTTTTACGTGAGATACATTACACAAGCTGGATTTTCCAATCACATTGGAGCGGTTGATCAAAGGGGGCAGCCAAAATCCACCGGGCGCGGTTATCACATCTCGGAATATTTTGGGTTTAGATGAAACCAAATCATTGGCCGGAACAAATCACCGTCGCCATTCCTACAGTTTTGAAGTATAGAGAGAAAATATCACAATCATCCGGCGATAATCAAGACAAAATTATCGATACCTCGACTAGTCCTGGAATAGCGAGGTGGGGGCTCAAGCGTTCAGCTTAAACACCACCGTGTCATCGTCATAATAATCAATAATGTTGATACAGCCATAATCTTGGCCGAGACGGAAAACCTGGCAGAGGTCCAGGCCCAGGGCTTGGCAAAGGATGATCCGGTTGACCCCGGCATGGGCCAATAGAAGGATAGTCTGGTATTTGTGGATGCCCAAGAGGTGATGCAGATTAGGCATGACCCGGTTTTGCAGATCCAGCAGAC
>JADFYN010000522.1:503-2041 GCA_015233055.1 Deltaproteobacteria bacterium | reverse complement strand
CGAACGGTAGCATTTATGAAAAGTAAGTCGCGGAGGCGCAGGGAATCGGCAGAGACGGCGGAATTTATTCAGCCGTAAGCCACTAAAGTCACTGAGACAATCTCTGTCATGCGGCGTGCTCTACGGTTACGTTTTTTTGAAAATGCCGGAATTCGGAATCGGGTTACCATGTCCTAATTTCTGAAAAGCGCAGACGACTTCCGTGACCGGGGCCGGCCCGAGGATTGAAATAGGCCGCCCGACGCGCCGGACCACCCGGCCTTCGGCGTGGCCGATCACCTAAAGGCCCGTCCAGGTCAAAATACGGTAGACCAACAGGCCCGCGTTGCCTGCGGTAATATCTAATTTTTATAGATTTGGCAAGGAAAACAAAAACGAAGAGAAACCCTGACATTGTCGAGCTTCACCGTATTTATGGCGTAACCGTCTGGTTAATTGGCAGGAACACAGAAACGAAATTCAAAAACGTCCAAGGTTTAAGCAACGTCTTCAGATTTATTATATGAACCGGAAGGATATGTCAAGCAATAAATCCTACCGGGAGTTGATAAATTATTAGTCTATAACTTAACGATTACTTCATTGAAAACAGGGCCGTCCGGGCTTTTTCGGTTATCTTTTCTTAGCCCGCTCGTTGGTCGCTTCCGGCTTCTGTGTTGCAGGCGGAGAAGTCGATTGATCGGACGACGCATCCAAGCCTGTCGGCGTCTGGACAAAGCCTTTTAAGTTTAAGTAAATATTATCTTTAATCCACTTGGCATCCCACCATTCCTTGGGGTTGACAAACGTCGTGCCGACCATCATCCCGTAGTGCAGGTGGTCGCCGCCGGCCAGACCAGTGCTCCCGGTGACCGCAATCTGAACGCCTCGGGTCACTCTGTCACCTTTATTGACGTCGGTTCGGCTGAGATGCGAATACGAGCTGAACAGACCCATCCCGTGATCAAGGATTACGGTCTGTCCATATATCCCCAAATCGCCCGTAAACACAACTATTCCGTTATTCCCCGCTTCGACGGGTGAGTTGGTTAATGAGGCCAGGTCCTGCCCCAGATGAACTTGCTGGTCGATGACCTGCCCATTATAAAGATACGTTCGTGAATCGGCGAAAAGGGCTTTCGGGTCCGACCTTTTCATCCTTAGAAAGGTGCCTTCCCAAAGCATCTGGGGATTTGAATTAGCGCACACTTTTTCTATCCGGTCATTGCTTTCTTTACGCAGGTCTTTGTTGATCCATAGGAATGTCTTGACTGGGTCGTTAGTCGGGGCACCCTTCAAGTCTTGAAAGTTATTGATGACGTTACTAATGAACTTTTCCGAGACGGTGACTTTGTCCTGGCGGAAGTGGACCTTGAAAATTTTATGCCAGAAACTCGCCTTGGCCTCATTCCCGGCATAATCTTGAGCAATCACGTACAGTTGTTCATTGTCCGCGGCATTGTAGGGCAAGGCGAAAAAGGCGGCATAGGTCTTAATTTTGGGTTCGACCGGGGCCGGAGATGATCCAATCGCCTTTTTAACGCTGTTGGTGCTTTCAG
>JADFYN010000522.1:0-389 GCA_015233055.1 Deltaproteobacteria bacterium | reverse complement strand
GCCGGCTTCCGCCGGTGAAGCTACAGCGGCCGGCTTTTTGGCGATTTCTTTGGCTTTTAAGTAATCTATGGAGTACCCTTGAAAAAATAGTTGCCCGACCATTACCCCGGTCTTGGCCGGATCCCCCGTGACCTGATACACGACCAGTCCTGCGCCGCCTTTATTCACATAATGACTGGGGCTAAGCACGGTAATCACCGGCGGTTTGGTCACGACGACAACCGGTTGCACGATTTCGGTGAGATTACCCTTAAAGCCGCCGCGCCAGGAATGATCCGTGGCTGTGGTGATAAGTTCCGCCGGTCCGGCTTCGAATCCTTTTTCCACCGAGTTGATTTTAAACGTTACCTCTTTATCGCGGACTTCAGACCCCTTGAAAAAACCTTTGC
>JADFYN010000521.1 GCA_015233055.1 Deltaproteobacteria bacterium | reverse complement strand
TTCCGGCCGGTGTCGTACTGGAGCGGCCCGTAATCGGATATGCCCAAATAATCAAATAACTTTTGCCAAAACCGATTTTCCACGGCCCCGACGCTCAGGAATTTGTCGTCTTTAGTCCGGTAGACGTTATAGCAAGCGAACTGGTGAGACAGTAGACTATCCCCCCGTTTGGGAGCGATGCCGAACATGGATTTGGCCCCGATGGCCGCCGGAAGGGTAGCCACTACTCCGTCCATCATGGAGATGTCGATATATTGCCCCTGCCCCGTGCGTTGCCGCCAATACAGGGCCATCAATATCCCTGTCGCGGCGTTCATCCCGCCGCCAAAGATGTCGGCCACTTGAATGCCGGGATTAAGGAAGTTAGAACTTTAGATGCATTGATGTCTGAGGAAAAAGCAGCAATTTTGAAAAAAACTCGCAATGCCGTGCTCCGAGTGGAATCTGAATTTCAGACGGGTAAGTCAGCCATCGAGGAACTTTTGAGGCATTCGCAGGCCCAATTAGATAACATCCTGGCTCTGTTAAACGGACGAATTTTCCAATTAGAGACGGATAAGGCGCAACTTCAGCGAGACATCAACATTCTTAACGACGAGGTTAGAACCGTCTCCGTAGGCCAGGCCGAGGCCGAACAAAAAGCCAGAGATGCTATGGCTGCCATGAATGAGGCCCTGAACAAGGCTGGAGTCGCGCTCCAGGATAGGGCGGAAATCGAGAAAAAGATGATGGCCGCGGTTGAGGCCAGGGCCCAGGCCGAGAGTCAGGTCAAAGTCGCCCAGGCCGAGAAGACTGAAGCCGAGAAAAAGATGATCGCCGCGGTTGAGGCCAGAGCCCAGGCGGAAAGTCAGGTCAAAGTCGCCCAAGCCGAAAAGCTTCAATCAGATGAACTCAGGCAAGAGGCCCTGTCTAAGCAGTTCGAGGCGGAAAAGCAAGCCCAGGAGGCTCGCGACGCCATGGCCAAGGCTGAAGCCGAATATATCTCGCTGCAGAAACGAACGGTCAAAGAGATCGAATCCGTCACCAAAGAAACTAATGCGGCCTTGAACGACAAGACCAGGGTGGAAGAGCAGAAGGAAGCGGCGTTACGGGAAAAAAAGGAGATCGAAAGAAGATTGGCGGTCGCCCTCAACGACAGGTCCCAGGCCGAACAAAAAGCTGACATGATTTCAAAAGAAAAGGACCGGGTCCAAAAAGATCTGGACGCTGCATTGGCCAAAAAGACCGAAATGGACAGGAGCGTCCAGAGTTTCCAAAGCGTCAAGGTCAAGCTGGAACACGACCTGATTGAGCATCAAACCCGGGCCGCCCGGGATGTGGAAATCTTTAAAAGGGAAATAAACAATCTAAATAGCGAACTGCGTAAACTGATGACGGCGGCCGACCGAGCTACCAGCGAAAAGGCCGAGGCCGTGCAAAAGGCTGGGGTAGCCCTTAAAGAGAAGACCGTGGTTGAAAAGAAACTAGCCACGGTGTTGACCGCCTTAGAGGAGGCAGAAAGAACGGTCGCAGCGGCCGAAGAGAAAGCCAAAAGGAATACGGAAGCTCTCACCAATCAGGTGGCCCTGCTCAAGAACGAGCTGGAAAAGGCCGTTACTATGGCTGAATCGGCCTTCAAGGAAAAGATGACGGCTGAGGAAAAACTGGCAACCATCCAGAAAAGATGGGAACAATACATGGCCAGTAGATAATATGAGCCGGCTCTTCTATCCAGACCGATTGATTCACCAAGGCTTTCTTGAACCTGCCCAAAGGAGACCGGAAATTACAGAGAAACAATACGGAATTCAAGCGGCCCACTTGCTATTGACCCGAAAAAACCATAAACTGTTATTGCCTTGTACCATTATCGGTGATAAGTTACAAATGATCGGTGTTAGCCAACTGGACACGCAATTTCGGCATCCCAAACGGCCATCAATGACAAAAAAGGAGACAGAGGAATATGGAGCTTGACGGTATACAAAAGCGAATAGAAGCAATGAAAAGTCACCTGACTGAAGACTCTCCGTTTATGGGAAATCCAGGCGAAGCCAAGATTGACCGGCAGG
>JADFYN010000520.1 GCA_015233055.1 Deltaproteobacteria bacterium | reverse complement strand
AGAGGCGTTCATCTTTGGCCGGAGGCCGGCCCTGGCCCAGGTGGATATTAACCAGTCTTTCGGCCAGTTGCTTTATCTCCTGGGCCCCCGGTTAAAAACCCTCAATATCCAGGTCGTAACCAAATTTTCACCCTATTTGCCGGCAATCACGGCTTCTCCGGACCAAATTAATCAGGCGATACTCAATTTGGTAATCAACGCCATCAAATTCATGCCCAGCGGGGGCACATTAAAGATTGAGACCAAAAAACTAAGAGATAACATAAAAATAACCATGAGTGACAGCGGGATCGGACTCCCCCGGGAACGCATCGACCGGGTTCTCAACGATTCTCCAACACCCTTCGACTTTGATGAAATGTGCCCGGAGCTGTTTCTGGCCCACCGAATAATCAACGATAATTACGGAGAAATCAATGTCCAAAGCCATCTCGGCCGCGGAACTGTTCTTAATGTCACCTTGCCGGCAAAGCCTTTTTTGAGTGAATCTGAAAAAGGTTATTGAAAAACATGTCAAGTTTTGGTAAGGAGCAAGCACGCCACAACGGCGCTGCGGAGTTCGTCTTATAGAGCGACCTTGGCGAGTCCATCTCGGCCACGGGTCTTCAGCAGAATCAATTAACAACTGGGAACCGGCCACCGAGCGTTAGATGACATCTAACTGATGACACATGTGTTGCTGAAACACATCACGGTGATTAACCCGAACGCCTGAACGTTTGCGGCCGGACGTCTGGGGAACAGAAATGAGCTATGATATGCTTATACCAAAATTAATTTTTTTGACTAAGGGGCTCGGTCGCCACAAGGAAAAGCTGGCCAGTTTTGAAGAATCTCTACGTGATGCCGGCCTGGCATCCCAAAACCTGGTCCAGACGTCGAGTATTATTGCACCGCGCAGTAAGATAATCACCCGCAAACGGGCCCTTGACTATCTGAAACCGGGCCAAATACTCTTTGTGGTAATATCGCGGAATGAAACCAACGAACCGAACCGACTCATCTCTGCTTCTGTCGGCCTGGCCATTCCCAGGGACCGAAACCAGTACGGTTATCTCTCCGAACACCATGCCTATGGCGACAACGCCAAGACCGCCGGAGATTACGCCGAAGACCTGGCCGCCCAAATGTTGGCCACGACCCTGGGAATCGAATTCGACGTCAATCAGAGCTGGGATGAAAAAGAAGAGGTTTTCAAACTCTCCGGCAAGATTATCGAAACCAGGAATATCACCCAAACGGCCACGGGAACCAGTGACCGGTGGTGGACTTCAGTAGTGGCCTGTGCCGGATTTATCATGAAATGGATGATGGACCCCGAACCAAAAAACAGGTAGGAGCCAGGCAGTTTGGCGAGCCATGGATCAACGTGCCCGATCTTAACCGAGCCAAAGTGACCATCCTGCCCGTTTCTTATGAAGGGAGTGTGACCTATGGCCGAGGCACCGGCCTTGGTCCCGCGGCCCTGCTGGATGCCTCCTATAACCTGGAATGGTACGATGAGGAGCTGGGTCAGGAAACATACCGCGCCGGTTTCTACACCTACCCCATCATGACCTTCGGTGATGGTGAATCAACGCCCAAGGTCCTGGACCAGGTTACTGAGGTGGTTAAACGAGATATTCAGGCCGGCCGGTTCACCGTAATGGTTGGAGGAGAGCATTCCTTGACCATTGGTCCGGTCAGAGCCCATGCCGAATCCGGCCGTGGGCCTTTCTCGGTTCTTCAGCTTGACGCCCACGCGGATCTGCGTTATCGTTACCGGGGAGATAAGTTTAGCCACGCTTGCGTGATGCGGCGAATACTTGAGATGGAGATCGGGATAGTTCAGGTGGGCATCAGGTCCCTCTCCGCCGGTGAGGCCGGGTTTATTGAAAAAAAAGGACTCACTCCCTACTTTGCCCACCAGATTAGAACAAACGGAACCTGGATGGACCAGGCGGTAGATGATCTGGCTGAACGCGTCTATATCTCCTTAGACATTGATGTCCTCGACCCGGCCGTTATGCCGGCCACCGGCACCCCGGAGCCGGGCGGACTGGACTGGTACCAATTAACCGACTTTTTACGCCTGGTGGC
>JADFYN010000051.1 GCA_015233055.1 Deltaproteobacteria bacterium | reverse complement strand
ATGGTTATGCCGAATTCTTTCGCAAGCTCCCGCATATTTTGATCAGGTGGAGAAACGCTATTGTAATGTTACGTTTGATCGGGAATTGGAATTAACCGCATGCCAGGGGAATATTTCATTGAAAGACGGCATGCCGTTTGTCCATCTCCATGCCGTTTTTGGCGACCGAGACGGAAGCACTTTTTCAGGACACGTGATGGCTGGAACCAATATTTTCGCCTGTGAGTATACCATCATGGAGCTGACCGGAGAGCCATTGGTCCGCGGCCTTGACCCGGCCACCGGACTTTTCCTGTGGCGATCATGAAAAAAAATTACTCTTCAACCGGCCATAATCGGACGGCTTTAGGAAGAGAACGGAATTAACCCCGAGTTCCGGCAGCTTTACCACCAGGCAACAAGTTGCCTACGCCACCCACAACCGCGGCGGTTCAGGATGACGCAGACAAGTTGTCGGGAAAAGGCTGAAAGCAACGCCAATTATGACCACGGCCGTAGCGTCTGGTCATAAGATATACGAGGTGGCGGATGAATTTCGATGAGACTACAGCCCCGGTGTACATCCTTCTGGTGGAAGACAACGAGCATGACCGGGCGGCTTTTCGCCGGATGGTTAAAAGTTGCCGTAGGGCTCACCACATAACGGAAGTGGAGAAAGCCGAGGACGCCTTGGCCTTGCTTGAAGAATCTTCATCCGTCTTCGATATCGGCGTAATCAACTATCAATTGCCCGGGATGAACGGTCTGGAACTCTGCCGCAAAATACGTGATAAAGGATTTTCATTTCCTCTGGTCATTCAAACCGGCGCGGGATCGGAGGGTCTGGCCGTGGCGGCCTTAAAATCCGGCGTTAATGATTATTTGGTCAAAGACGCTCAGGAAACTTACCTCAATACTGCTCAGGCCGCCCTGTTGGAATTGGTTGACCGGTTTCGAGACCGTTTGGCCCGAGAACACCCTAAAAAAACGATGAAATCGGCCCAATCTTCGCTGGATATGGCTGCCGACGCAGCCTTTTGGATCGGTCCGGATGGGCGTTTCAGTTACGCCAATCGGGCTGCTTGTACCTCATTGGGTTATTCCCGAGAAGAATTGCTCACCATGACCGTGGCCGACATCAACCCTGATTTTCCAGCCGAAAGGTGGCCCGATTATTGGATAAAAGTAAAAGAGCACGGTTCCTTAATTCACGTCACCTGCCATCGGGACAAAATCGGCCGGACATTTCCGGTGGAAGTAAAAATCAACCACTTTGAATTTGAAGGCCGGGAATACAACCTCGCCTATGCCCGAGACATCTCCGAGCAGCGGCGGGCGGAAACCACCCTGCGGGAAAGCGAGGAAAAATACCGGATATTAGTTGAACAATCTTTGCAAGGAATCATGATCATTACCTGCGAAATCCCTCGGATTGTTCTGGCCAACCCGGCTATGACCGCAATATCCGGCTATACCATCGAGGAGTTGACCTCCCTGCCGCCCGATGGTCTGTACGGGTTAATCCATCCCGAAGATCGGCCCTCCGTGTTGCAACGCTACCTTAATTGCAGCAACGGCGCACAAGAACCCGGCAATTACCAGTTTCTGCTGATCCGAAAAGACCAGGACAGGCGCTGGCTGGAAGCCTTTGGTTCCCGTTCCGATCACCATGGCCGGCCGGCGTTCCTGACTACCTTTGTAGACATAACAGACAGTAAAAAGGCCGAGCAGGCGCGGCAAGAAAGTGAAGACCGTTACCGGGCAATTGTCAACGATCAAGACGACCTCATCTGTCGTTTCTCGAAGGAAGGTAAAATCACTTTTGTCAATCAAGCCTTTTGCCGGTTCCTCGAACATTCGCCGGACGATTTGCCCGGCCGAGTGGTGTATCCATATATCTCACATGAGGACGCCCGGCAGTTCGAAACTCGCCTGGCTGCACTGGACCCGAAGAATCCGGTGACGACCATTGAACATCGGGTGGCCGCTGATGATCAGCCCAAATGGCTGAAATGGGTCGTCAGAGCCCTATTCGACGACCAGGGCCGAATTGTTGAATTCCAGTCGGTGGGTCGGGACATCACCGAACGCAAGTTGGCCGAGACCGGTTTAAACCGGGAAATGGCTAAACTAAAGGCCATATTCGGCGCCATGCCGGGGCTGATTAATGTCATTGACACCAATTATCGGCTAGTTGACATAAACCAACGACTTCTCAATGACTTCGGGTTAACCAAAAATGAGGTCATTGGGCGAAAATGCTATGAAGTTATCAAGGGCCGACCAGACATATGCCCGGAATGTCAAGCGCCCGAGGTGCTGGCCACCGGACAACCCAACACCCGTCTATCTGCTCCCCGGGAATACCAGTTAACCGGTCATTTCTTGAAGATAGACACTGTGCCCATCTTTAGCGGACACGGCAAAATCCAGGGAGCTCTGCAGTTATCCATTGACATCACCAGATTAAAGGAGACTGAAGACGCCTTGCAAAAGGCCCGCCAATCGGCCGAGGCGGCCAATCTGGCCAAGAGTGCCTTCCTGGCCAATATGAGCCACGAAATCCGGACCCCGCTGAATGGTATTATTGGGATGACCGACTTGATGCTGGGGACTAATTTAAATGCCGAGCAGTTGAATTATCTCCGTTTGAGCAAGGCCTCGAGCGATGCCCTATTTACCGTGCTCAATGACGTCCTCGATTTCTCCAAAATCGAAGCCGGAAAACTGGATATCGAATCCATAGACTTCCAGTTACGGGACAACCTGGCCGAGACCATGGCTATCCTAGCGGTTAAGGCTGATGAAAAAAGCCTGGATCTGGTTTATACCGTTAAACCAGACATCCCTGACCTGCTGGTCGGGGATCCCAGCCGGCTGCGGCAAATCATTCTGAATCTGGTCAGCAACGCGATTAAGTTCACCAAACAGGGAGAAGTGGTCCTGGAAGTAGAGACTACCTCCCCACAAAAGGACCAGGTAGAACTTCTGTTCCGGATAACGGACACCGGCATCGGGATCCCTCCGGAGGCCCTGGAAAAAATCTTTGCCCCCTTTGCCCAGGCCGACAGCACCACCACTCGGCTTTATGGCGGCACCGGGTTGGGGTTGGCCATTTCGTCTAAATTGGTGGAGATGATGGGTGGCCGCATCTGGGCTGAATCAAAGTTGGGCCAGGGTAGCACCTTCCTCTTTACCATTCGCTTTGGCCGACCCGAGGGCCGCTCCATCCCGGCCACCGGATTTCACTTTAACCGATTACAGGGATTGCGGGTACTGGTCGTCGACGACAACCCGGCCCAGCGTCAGGTCATCCAGGAAACACTAAAGGATTGGCGCACCCTACCCTTTTTGGCGGACAGCGGCCCCCAGGCCCTGGACATATTTTCCCAGCTCCCAGAGGGCCGGAACAATTTTGCCTTGGCCGTTCTGGACGCCCATATGCCGGGAATGGACGGTTTCGAACTGGTGGAGAAGATCCGCGAACTACCGCAACATAAGAATATGCCGTTGATTCTGCTTATTTCCAGGACACCCCGAGGCAATGTAACCCGGTGCGAAGAATTGGGCGTGACCTGCCTGACCAAACCAGTCAGGGCTTCCGATTTGTTGGATGCCATGTTGCTGGCCTTGGGTGCTCCTCAACCGGAGGGGAAACTGCAGGAGCGACCAAACGCCGGCCGGACTCTGCAGGAAACCCGGCCGGAACGGCACGTCTTATTAGTTGAAGACAATCCCATAAACCAGGAACTGGCCAAGGTTATGTTGGAAAAAAGGGGCCACACCGTTGTCCTGGCCGAAAACGGAATCGAAGCCGTTGCGGCCTATGAAAGGGAACTCTTCGACGCCATTTTTATGGACATCCAGATGCCTCAAATGGACGGATTTGAAGCTACCAGAATAATTAGAGAAATAGAAAAGGGATCCGGGAACCGGGTGACCATTGTGGCCATGACGGCCCATGCCATGAAGGGGGACCGGGAACGCTGCCTGGCTGCGGGGATGGACGAGTATGTGACCAAGCCGCTAACTCAGGAAGCCCTTTGCCGGGCGATAGAAGCCGCCTCTCCGGTCTCGCCCGAATTCAAGAAGGTCTCGGCTTCCTTAGAAGCAGACATCATGGACTGGAAGGCCTTCCTCAATCGTTGCTTAGGCGATCATCGGCTAATCCGAAAAGTTATCACCGTTTTCATTGCTAATTACTCAAAATACCTGTCCGATATTCGTCTGGCCATCGACCGGGACGATTGCCGGGAACTCAAACGGACGGCCCACTTTCTTAAAGGCGCTCTGGCCAACTATTCCGCGCACAAATCCCGCCGGGTCGCTGCAGATCTGGAAAAAATGGGGCAAGATGGCGATTTAACCCAAGCTCGGATGACCTACGATCTTCTGGAGAAAGAAATAGCCCAACTGATACCCTTCATGTCGGACATCCTGTCCATGGATTAGGCGGTTCTCCCAAACCGTCTTTCCTCCGTTTACTCAAACATTACCAGGCCGAATGGAATGGAGCCGGCGCGGTCAACATCTGCGTCCGAAAGGATAATCTTTACCTTTTACAATACTTATGATAATGTCTGTACGGTGAACGGTCATAATTGCCCCTTCGTGAAAAAGCACAGGGCAAATACGCGTTAAGATTTCTCGCTCCGCTCGAAATGACAACATCCGAAGTGACAGCGGTGTAGAATGTTGGGCGTGCGGCGCCTTTGTCATTTCGAGCGAAGCGAGAAATCTTAACGTCTTTATGCCTTTCATGAATGCTTGATCCGTGTTTCACAACCCGTAACACGCAACCCGAAACTCGCAACCCGTAACCCGTAACCCGTAACTGAAGGAATTGCCGATCGTGTCCGTATCTCAAAGAGCTTGTGAACTTCCACCCTTTATTGTCATGGATGTATTGGAGAAAGCCCAGGAAATGGAAAGGGCTGGAGAACACGTCATTCATCTGGAGGTCGGAGAACCAGACTTTGATACTCCCCAGGTGATCAAAGACGCGGCGATCGCGGCCATGTCCGCCGGACACACTCACTACACCCACAGCCTGGGATTGTTGGAGTTACGTCAAGCCGTTTGCCGGCATTATGAGGACAAATACGGCGTCACGGTCTGTCCCGACCAGGTCTTGATCACCTCAGGCACCTCCCCGGCCATGCTCATCTTGTTTTCGGCCCTGCTGGAGCCTGGGGACGAAGTTATCGTGTCCAATCCCCACTATGCCTGTTATCCCAACTTTATCAATTTTGTCGGTGGCCGACCCGTGTTCGTTCATGTCACCGAAGAAGAGGGATTCCAGTACCGCCCGGAAGATATCAAAACCAAAATCTCAACCAAGACCAAAGCCGTCTTCATTAATTCGCCATCCAATCCCACCGGGAACCTGCTCTCGGCCGACCGGATGAAAGAAATAGCCGACCTGGGCCTTTACGTCATCTCCGATGAAATCTACCACGGACTGGTTTATGAAGGACGGGAACATTCCATCTTGGAATTCACCGACCATGCCTTTGTCCTCAACGGCTTTTCCAAACTCTATGCCATGACCGGGTGGCGGCTGGGTTATCTTATTTCTCCGCCCGATTTTATCCGGCCGCTGCAGAAAATCACTCAAAATTTCTTCATTTCCGCCAACTCAATCAGCCAGTGGGCCGGCATCGCGGCCTTGACCAAAGCCGGTCCGGAAGTGGCCAAAATGAAAGAAATTTATAACCAGCGAAGAGTGTATATGATCAGCCGGTTGCGGGAACTCGGCCTGGGCATCACCGTTGAGCCGACCGGTGCTTTTTATGTCCTGGCCAATGCCAAACATTTAACCTCGGATTCCTACGCCCTGGCTTTCGACATCTTGAAAAAAGCCAAGGTGGCGGTAACACCGGGTATTGATTTTGGCCGGGGGGCCGAGGGCTATATTCGGCTGTGCTACGCCAATTCCTTAGAGAATATCACCGAAGGGATGAACCGGCTGAAGAGCTATTTGGAACAACAAGGCTGCTGATCAACGGTTCCGGCATAACCAAAAAACAACCCGACGACCGGGAGATATGAGGTAAGACCATGGACCAGCCGGCTTCATTTGAGGTGCGGTCAGCCGTATTCGTTAAAAGCGCCGTCAAACCAACTCACTATCCGGATGAGCGTTTGCCCGAGGTCGCCTTCGCCGGCCGATCCAACGTGGGTAAATCTTCTTTAATCAACACCCTCGCCCGGCACAAAAAATTGGTCCGGACCAGTTCCACCCCCGGCCGGACACAGACCATTAATTTCTTCCTGGTTAATCAATCATGTTATTTTGTGGATCTCCCCGGATACGGGTTTGCGAAGGTACCCGAGGCAACCCGGCGCAGTTGGGGCCCCATGGTCGAAAGGTATTTAAGACGGGGAGATGTCCGAGCGGTAGTGTGTATTCTTGATATCCGCCGTATCCCGAGTGATGAAGATCTGGAGTTGCTCCATTTTTTAGATCACCATGGGATTAACAGCATCATCACCCTGACCAAGACGGACAAGTTGTCATCCAACAAGATTCGAGCCCAGAAGGACGCCATCAGCCGCGTCTTAAACCGAGATGATCTAATTGAATTTTCTGCAAAAACCGGATTAGGCCGAGAAGCCGTGCTGAAACGACTGGCCGAAAGCTTGGAACAGCCTGAACAAGTTTTCGAAAGCGGAGAAAAATCTGGGTAAGGGAAGGCAGCGGGGACGGCTGGATGCTGCATTTTAACCACGACTTAGAAGATGTTTGAAAAAAAACAAGGATCTCACTGCAGCCTGGCATATAGGCAGTTAAGGAAGGGGAATAAATGACCGGGCGAATGTTGAGGAGGCGAGGTCAAATGCCGCTTAGGGGTGATGTTCTCTAACTCCCCATTTTAATTCCCATTAGACCCATTCCACTCAATAAATCTGCGCCAGTAAGAGGCGAAACGCTCCGCATAGAATTGGACCCAGTCTATCACCGCCTTTTCGCCCAAATCGTAACCCACCTTTTCAGATTCAATCCACTTATGCCTTTGAATCTCATCCAGCTCCAGGTCCAGATACTCTTTCCCGGTCATACTCCACCACCCGCCATTAAATATTCTGTTAAAAGCTATAATTCTTGCTTTTATTATTATACTCCGAAATGTAAAGAATTGCAAACTTCTTTAATCTAAAACTCGCCCGAAGTCAACTTTTTTTATACTCCCCCGTCAGATTGTTTTAATCCGTGTGAAGTAATCAAGTTACAAGGTTGCTGGTTACTTGTTTCTCGTTTAAAACAACCGGCGACAAGAAACCGGAGACGTCACCTCGAAAAAAACAATTATGCCGTTAGATGTATAATGGTCAGGTTAATTAATGACCTTATCTATGTCCAGCAAGATCTTGACTCCCCCGTCGATCTTGGCCATGGCCAGAATGGCATTAGTTTTCACTTTCGCGCCAAAAGACGGGGTCTCTTCAATCTCCGCCGCCTTGATATCTCGAACCTCCGACACCGCATCCACAGCAATGCCCACCTGGGCAGCCCGGCCATTACCATCCACTTCCAGAACAATGATGCAGGTTCGGTCTGTATAAGGCAGCTCTTCCATCCCGAACTTCAAACGCAGGTCCATCACCGAGATCACTTTGCCCCGAAGATTGACCACGCCCTTAATATAAGGTGGGGCCTGAGGGATGGTTCTGATAGGGGCCATCCCGATAATTTCCTTAACCTTTAATATGTCTATGCCGAATTCCTGCCGGCCCAAGGCGAAGGTCAAGTACTTGCCTTCTTTGTTCAACATGGCCTTGGACGTCTGCTCTGCCGCGGTGCCCCCGCGCTGGAGAATATCCAGGGTCAGGCCATCCATATTCGCCGGAACCGACACCTGGGCGCTCACTTTGCGGTCGCGGCAAACGGTCTCAGCGAATTGCAGGGCAACGAATTTTTCCAGATCGATCAGGGATCCAATGCCCATATCATGGTACATATATTTTTGAATACGGTCGAGGTCATCTATGGAGGGGAACAAATCTCCAGTCTTTATCCCCTGAGCCTCTGTCAAAACATTCTTAAGTAACGGCACCTTAAGACCAAGGCTCTTGTTCGGATCCAGGAATGAAACCGCTATCTCCGCCGCCGTATCCGGTTTCTTCTCAATAAATTTGCCGGCCTGAACCAACATCTCACTAAATTCATAGACCGCGTCAGTGTATGGGCCGATAAAATCATCCCGCGCCGCCACCACGCAACAAGGATGATTTTTCCAAAGCTCACTGGACAAGAACTGTAATTCGGCGATCCCGGAGGCAATAGCTTTCGTGCCTATTGGTTCGGCCACCATGAATCCGCCGGCCCCAGCGTTCCCGTTCAGAAATTCAGGCATCTTTATCGGAGGGACGACCTCGAACCCAACCTCCACCCCGGCCTCTCCGATTGCTCCAGGTTTGAGACCGATTTTGCTGAAAAACATGTGGGCCAGCATATGATGAATGGACATTTTATGCGGGATAAAAAATTGTTTGCCCCTGAAGAAATTTTGAAACGGCTCCCGGTATTCCCCCAATCTATTCCTGACAAAGATGCTACCATTCCGATGGGTCAACAATATCAGCTTGATGGGCGTTCCAACACTGTAGAGATCCATGGCCATCGGGGCCAGGACGCAGGCCATATCCACCGTACCCCTCTCCAAGGCCTGCTTCACCGGGTTCCATCCCGGCATACATTGGATCTCCAGATCAAAAGTTTTGGGAGACATCTCGCCTTTATCAATCAGATGCTTGACCACCCCCAAGATCAGGTGGTCGGTAATCTGGATGTGGGCCATTTTTAGCCTGACTTTGCCCGAAGCACTCGTTCTAGGTCCCTTTTCCTCTTCGGAGACTTCTTCCACTTTCCGCAGCCCCAGGGCCTCTTCTATTTTAGTTTTCAATTCATCCGGATTGAAAGGCTTACCGATAAAGCTGCTGACGCCGGCGTCAACCGCCTTTTGTTCTTGTTTCTTATCGCCTTCCCCGGTCGCCATCAGAAACGGTATTTGTTTGAGCCGGTCATTAGCCCGGACCCACCGGAGCAGCTCATAACCATCTTTGTTCGGCATGTTCCAGTCACTGATGATCAAATCTATCCCCGACTCCGCCTGCAGCCGGGCCATGGCATCGTTGCCGTCAACGGCCTCTATAATGTTTCCATACCCCAGCGACTTGAGAGTATTGATCTCGATCTTGCGCATAATGGCAGTATCTTCTACCAGCAATATCTTTATCTTTTTGAGGTCGACAGGCATCACATGTTCTCCCAATCATGCACTCAAGGTCAATCTATTGGTTGAGTTAGGGAAAGATGGCTTCAAGTTTCCGCTTCAAGGTCTCCCGCGAAAAAGGCTTGGCTATATAATTAGTCACTCCGGCCTGAACCGCCTTAAGAACGTTTTTCTTAAGGGTTTCCACCGTCACCATTAAGAAAGGGATATGTTTGAGTTCTTCATCTTGGCGAATAATCTCAACCAGATCAAGGCCGTTAAGCCGCGGCATGTTCCAATCGCAAATGATTAGATCAAACTTTTCTTTCCTGAGCATGGGCAACGCCGTGGCCCCATCATCCGCCTCGAGGACGTTGGAGTATCCAAGCGAGCGGAGATGATTTTTCATGATTCTACGCATAGTGACAAAATCATCGACCACGAGAATACGCGCCGTTGGATCTAACATCATTTATCCTTAAAGCATATCTACCAGTCGCAGCTCAATGTCGTTGACTTAAGGTGCAGGGGCATCGGATCTGATTTTAATAAATGGCCAATTCCGAATAAGCCCCACCGGGGCGCTCCAGGTTAGCCCAGCGGCAACGCCCTGGGTTGGGGGCGACACCGAATAAAATAACCTATAATGCCCACATAAAATCCTTCTTCCTCACGGGATTCAAGACGCAGCCGGAGGATTAGGCGCCCCGGCCAGATTGATATCCATAATCCGTCTCTGTGGTTCTCGATTTTCTTTAGCCACCGGCAAGGGCAAAGGAACTTTTTCCACCACAAACAGGCCATAACCTTCCAATCCGATGATTTTAACCGGGCTATTGGTTAGCAAACGCATTTTGCCGACACCCACATCGGATAGAATTTGGGCGCCAATGCCATAATCCCGCAAATCTGGTTGCAACAACTCCGGCGGCTCGACTTCCGCCCGCCCGGCCGCTTCATCCATTCTAGTATAACCATCAAATTTTTCTATCAATTTTGCTTCACGCCCCTCGCGGTGGATATATAGAATAACGCCTTTACCAGCCGCCTCCACCATCCGCATGGACGCCGCCAAAAGATCCCCACAGGCGCACCTGACCGACCCGAACACATCACCCAGCAGACACTCACTGTGAACCCTGACCAGCGTAGGTTCATCCGGCGTGATGGTCCCCTTGATCAGGGCCAGGTGCTGCTGTTTATCCACGTCGTTAACATAACCGATAGCCCGGAATTCTCCCTGCCGGGTGGGCAGCCGCGTCTCCACGGCCCGATGAACTAAAGATTCTTTTCGGAGTCGGTAGGACACCAACTGGGTGATCGTAATCAATTTTAGCCCGTGTTCCTCAGCGAACTTATCTAAATAGGGACGTTGAGCCATATCACCCTCATCATCCAAGAGGGTACATAATACTCCGGCCGGTTTGAGCCCGGCCAGTCTGGCCAAATCCACCGAACCCTCGGTCTGGCCTATCCGCACCAGCACGCCGCCTCTCCTGGCCCGAAGGGGAAAAACATGGCCGGGACAAACCAGGTCTTCGGGGCCGGCCTCGTCAGCAATGGCCGCCTGGATGGTGATCGCCCGATCGGCCGCGGAAATACCGGTGGTGACGCCTTCGGCCGCTTCAATGGACACGGTAAACGCCATCCCCACGGCCGGCCGCTCCTCGCCGGTCATCATCCGGAGCTTAAGCCGTTCGATGCGCTCCGGTGTTAGAGCCAGGCACACCAGACCCCGGGCGTAGGTAGCCATAAAATTAACCGCATCCGGTGTCACCTTTTCGGCGGCCATGACCAGATCGCCTTCACTGTCCGGGTCTTCATTGTCGGTCAAGATAATCATCCGCCCCTGACGAATGTCTTCCAATGCAGCTTCTACCGTTGATCTCATTGTCAATTTACCCTTTACCCCGGCAGCCGTTACTCCGGGCTCGGTAATGCCGTTGTGTTGGACTACAAACGGCCATAGGTTGCGTTATATGAAACCTGTCTTATGCTCATTGATGATGGACCGGTAAAGATCTAGTGGAACGGCGATAAACCAAAGAAACCCGTTCAATAGAGATCTTAATATCACAAGGATCATTAAGACGGGAACACTGGGACCAAATTTCTCTGGGTATTGGCGTGAATACTTTATGGAAAAGACAATTAAATAAATTATCGAAAAAACAAACGATTCAGCCAAATAGTAAGCCATCCTTCTCTCCTCAAGTATTGGTGGTATATACCCGGCTCAGCCTTTGCCAAAGGCACACACCGGGAAAACGCAAGTCGGGCAGTTTCGGCACAACCCCCCATGGCCTAGCCTGATCATATCTTCTTTTGTAATCCGGTCCTCGGCCAACACTCGAGGGAAAAAAATATCGAACACGGTATTGGGATGATAAAACACACAGGCCGGTAAACCCATGACGATGGTTCGGCCCAATTGCCCCAACAAAAACATCGCTCCCGGCAGAATCGGAGTGCCATAAAAAAGGACCTCCACTCCCGCGGCCAGAAGGCCCTGTCTGGTTTCATCATCGGGGTCCACCGACATCCCGCCGGTGACGACAATCACGTCGGCCCCGGATTCCTTCAACTGCTTTATCGCGGCGGAAATTTTCTGCGTATCGTCAGGGGCCATGAGCTTCATGAAGACCGATTGTCCATAGGACTCAATCTTCCGGCCAACTGAATCATCGAAACCGTCACGCGTTCGGCCTTCAAAAATCTCCGTCCCGGTGACCAAGGCCCCGACCCGCTTGTAGCCAAAAGGCAGAACCCGAATCAGGCCCTCCGGTAACCGGGCGCAGAGACTTTCCACTGCTTCGACCACCTGAGCCTGGATAGTCAGCGGGATAATCCGGGCCGCGGCCACGGCCTGGTCCTGCTTCACCGGGGAGTTGGTATGCAGGGTGGACATGGTGATGTGATTAATAGAATTGACCTCAAAAAGGGCGGCCACTTCGACTT
Organism: Deltaproteobacteria bacterium; assembly: GCA_015233055.1. Taxonomy (GTDB): domain Bacteria; phylum Desulfobacterota; class JADFXK01; order JADFXK01; family JADFXK01; genus JADFXK01. The sequence goes on along the minus strand of JADFYN010000051.1, from coordinate 3,804 downwards.
TAAGTAAACCGTCAACAGTGGCGGAAAGAGTCACCTTCCCTTCTTTTGGCTCAGAAAGTCTGATGTTTTGCCCGGCAAACGCCTGGGCCAGGCGGATCCCGGCTTCATTTTCATGGACCTCCTCCGGTCCCAGTTCCAAAGCATATATGGTGTATTTCCCTATGCTCAGGAGTTCCTGAACATCTTCTTCCCGGATGATATGGCCCTTCTTAAAAGCTACCCCTTTAAATGTCCCAGGAATAATTTTCGTCACGTCATGGCCGAGAACATGGCCGATAGCCTCCTGCACCTTTATTTTTTTCATAACTCATCCGACCAACAAAACCTGGATTAAATATATATAGACGTTCTACCTTAGAGATAATTAGACGCTAGGACATTTTTGTCAGCCTGAGACAACACCTTTAACAGGGAAGAATCACACATGGTTTTCTTTAGCCGTTTCCTCTTTCCATTTCAAGCGAATAGATACATATTACGACATTACGATCAGTTCCATCTTTCAACCCGTGCCTCCGCCCCCCGGTCATCCGGCCCGCGACGACACCGATCTGCGCCGGCCATCTAATCGCAAAACGAAAAATTAGACCATAAATGATCCCGGAAGGCAAGATTTTTGCGAGCAACCATAATCATCGTTGCGTGACATCGGCCCGGGTCAAGAGGCGCAGCCATCTTTTTCAATCCCGCCAAGATTCCCTGGCCCGGTTCCAACTTTCAGCAAGTTTTCTTGTTTGTGAGCCAAGATACTTATGATTGTTGGGATATACGCCTTTTTCTTCTCCAGTTTTTTGGCAATGATTCTAATCACCGGAAACGTTAGGACCAGGCAGGAAAAGCTGAAGATAATCGCCGCCGGCTCACTGCGCATAGACAAGACAGGGGCCAACTGATGGCCCAGAATGCCTCCGCCGATAAGCCCCAGCACCGGCACCATGTACAGTAAAAATGAGGTCTTGATAAATGAATCGCCGCTTAGGCCCAGGACCACCCGGTCACCCACCTCGGCCCCCATGGGATTAATGACCCGTACTTTGTTTTCCCGGTTCCCGCCGCCAAGGGCTTCGCAGGCCTCTTTGCCGGAACATCCGGCGCAGGCATCCGTACGCACGGTCTGGACATAAGCTGAACCGGCTCCGGCTTCCAGAACAATTCCTTCTTCGGTCAACATGGTTTTTCCTTTTCGATCAACGGCCAGGCCGGCCGGTTTGAGGGGGTGCAGACCAAGTGCCTGATCACACCCGGTTTGGCTTATTTGGGATGGCCTAAACTCAAAATTTTAATCTCCAATTATAACATCGCCCGCCTGAATATGAAAGAAGATTCCACCTGATTGGATATAACTTGCTGATAACTTGACTCCGGTCACAAGTGATTCCGGCAAACCCGGCCGATCTCCGGATCGTCTTGCTTGTTGACATTTCGCCCTGGTTAAGATAGCCTTGTCTTTTAAAGTATAACGCTGAGGACTCAAAGGCGATAATAGAAGGCCGACGGTTTCTTTATGTCTTTGATAGATATTCCTGTATAATTTAAGCCTCTTCGGCGTCGTGCTTCCTTTAGCGGACTTAACCCCGGACGAACTTAACATGAAGCCATTAACATTAATTCACCTGCTTCTTTGGCTCACCCTGGTAATCTGGGGCATACCATCAGGAATCGTCCCGGAATACTGGTTGATCGATCAGGCTTGGGCCCAAAAAGCCAAAAAAGGAGTACGCAATTTTGCCGGCCGAAACATGTCTGGAGCCGATTTGTCCAAACGAAATCTCGATATGGCGGATTTCTCAGGGACTAAACTCTTCCAGGCCAAAATGGTCGAGACCAAACTCTTCCAGGTCAAGATGGTGTCCGCTGACCTGACTGAAGCCAATCTTTCCTGGGCTGATCTCTACATGTCCGATCTGACCGGAGCGACCTTGAATCGGGCCACCTTAAACGGGGCCAACCTGGAGAGAGTGACACTGACCGGGGCGTCGATTCGCGACGCTCAACTTGTCGAGACCATTCTTGTCGGCACTAATCTGGAAAAGGCTGATTTCAGCGGCTCTTATCTCAAATGGGCCCAGCTCTCGGGCGGAAAAATGACCAGCGTTTCATTTGAGAATGCCCGCTTGCCCGGGGCCAGGCTGGAAATGGGTGTGGCTGCCGGCGGTAATTTTAAAGGCGCCCAACTTGACGGGGCCATCATGAATAAGGCGGACTTAAAAGGAGCCAACTTTTCCGGAGCCAACCTAAAAGGGGCTAACCTGACCTCAGCCGCCCTTAAGGGCGCTGATCTGACTGGAGCTGATCTAAGAAATGCCATATTGACGGGGGCGGACCTGAAGGGTGCCAACCTGGCCGGCGCCAACCTGCGGTGGGCTAATCTCTTTAACGCCGATGTGGCCGGCGTCATATGGGACAAAGTTGACCTCACCTGGGCCGTATGGATTAACGACACCGTGTGTAAAGATCGTGGCTGCACCGGGTTCATGGCCAAATGAAGAACATCCCGGCTGGAGACTCAAAGGCGTGCCGGCTTTCTTGACAGGTTACAATCGGGGAATACATAGCGAAGAATCTTCTCTTGACCGGCGAAAGAAAACGGTATATACAAGAGAATTAGTATCGGCTTGATATCTCATATTTTCCGGATCTCCCCCGGAATATTTCATACCACATTCTGCCCAAATACGTCACTGGATGTATCACAGGAAACATCATGCTTGACAGTAATGCTCACATCCTGCTGGTAGACGATTCCTCCACCGTTCGCAGAATCATCGGAAATATATTGCGACAAAATGGATATCACTCCATCGAGGAAGCCACCGACGGTCTCTTCGCTCTCCAGGCCCTCTTAAAAACCAAATTCGATCTTATCATCTGCGATTGGAACATGCCCCGGATAAATGGATTAGAGTTATTCAAAAGGGTTCAGTCGATTGATACCCTGAAGGATACCCCGTTCTTAATGGTCACCGCGGAATCAACAGGAGCAAGTGTTCTCAAAGCCGCCGAAACAGGGGTAAGTTATTATATTGCCAAACCATTTTCTCAGGACGCCCTATTGGCAAAAATCGCCGCCATCTTTCCATAAGAAGCCGCTGACCGCCTTCGATCTCTTCTCCTAAAATCTCCGTCTCCCGGCCGCCGGTCAGAGTCAACCGGGATTCTTTGACTGGGCATGACTCAAAAATCGGGATAGCAACTCCAACCCTGAATGGTTTGATGATGAACTTGATCAAGGCTAATTTCACCAACCTAAAACTTTGGGTGGTCATTTTACTCGATATCATCATCTTCGGGGCCTCCTACTACCTGTCCTATTGGCTCCGTTTTGACATTATCCCCCCCTATTATCTAAACCTCTTCACTCAGTCGGTAGCCCTGGTGATCGCGTGTAAGCTGTTTATCTTCTATTTTTCAGGGCTTTATCGGGGACTTTGGCGATACACAGGGATTTCCGACATGATCAAGATCGTGGTGGCGGCCAGCCTGGCCACACCGGTGGTGGTAGCCCTCATCGCCTATCATCATCGCTTCACGGGATATCCCAGATCCATCTTTGTCCTTGATCTCATCATGACCATCATTCTAACCATCGGCATTCGGGTGGCTATCCGATTGAGTTACTTTCCCCACACGTTAGGCTTTCTTTACCATTGGGGGTTGTTCCGGGCCGACCGAGGCCGCCGGCTCTTGATCATCGGGGCCGGGAATGACGGTGAAAAAGTTTTGCGAGAAATTATGGCCGGGCCTGGAATTAATTACTTCCCGGGTTGTTTTTTGGAAAATGACCCCCTTAAACGAGGGCAACGC
>JADFYN010000519.1 GCA_015233055.1 Deltaproteobacteria bacterium | reverse complement strand
TATCCGTAATCGGTGGTCCATGTTACCATAGAGCCGCAACGCGCAACCCGTAACGCGGAAACGCGCCGATAATTTCTATTGACGTGCGTAGCTACATTTTGATACCTTCATCCCTTACAGAAGACTAGATGCCTCTGCGGATGAGATGATTTGATTAATATTCGGTTTAGTTGACCGGAGCCTGGAAAACCGGCGCCGCCGTCCCCTTGGGGAATGGATGATTCCGTATTTTGTAACCGTTCCTGATAAAGCCATTTCCGTTGGGGTCCCTCCGCCAAAAATATTAGGGCGGGCCTCGCTTCGTTGGCAGGTTACTTAAGCATTAACCATTTAAACCAAAGAAAGGGTATTCGGTATGATCAAATTTAGCGATCGGCAGCTCAAAATACCCAAGCTGCTCCGCCCTGTGTACCTGGTAACTGCGGGCCAGTCCAAGTTTGACCGGGCCATGCCTGACAAAAGAACAGAAGAGCTATGTGTTGATGCCTTGACCATGGCCGCCAAAATGATCAATATGGCTACGGCCGAACTGAAGAGTTACATCCATTCTTGTTACTACGGTCACTTTGCCGACCATTTCGGCGACCAGTTACTGGGTGAGTCCGTCATCCACGACCGCCTCGGTTTAGACCCCTTAGGCAACGTGGGCGTCAAAACCGGTGGCGCCACCGGCGGATCAACCCTGTGGGAAGCGGTCAAGGCGGTCGCCTCGGGCTATTCCGATTGCACCCTGGCCATGGGTTGGGAGCGGATGGACGAAGTTCCGACGGACGAAGGAAACCATCTCATCTCCTGTGCTGCGGATAAGGACTGGGAGACTCCGCTGGGCCATATCTACACCGGTTATTATGCCGTCATGGCCCAAAGATATTGGCAGATTTTCGGTAAGCAAGAGCCGTCCTTCCGGCGGACCCTGGCCGAGATTTCGGTCAAACATCACGGCTATGCCCGGTTCAACCCCTTTGCCCAGGCGCCGATGAAGATCACCGTGGAAGATGTCCTGAATTCCCCGGTGGTGGCCTATCCGTTGCGGGCCCTGGATGCCTGCCTGATGAGCGTCGGTGCGGCCTGTGCCGTCATCTGCGACGAAGATACGGCCGTGGCCATGACCAAGAACTCTCCCCACAAACCGCTGCGCATCTGGGTCACGGCCGGGTCCCACACGTTGCGTCCGGCCTGCCGCCGGCACATGGAAATTCCGCTCTTGCCCAACGAGACCCCAGCCACCTACGCCAACATGGAAAAGCATTTTCCGGGCTCCACCCGGTACCCCGGATTCACCGGATTCCTGGCGGCTCGTATGGCGGCCTACTATGCCTACCCCATGGTCGGGATCAAGGATCCCACCGAAGACCTGGACGTGGTGGAACTCCACGACGCCTTTACCATCAGCGACGTCCAGACTTACGAAGATTTAGGCTTCAGGCCCTACGGCTACGGCCGGGATTACGTGGAGTCGGGTGACTGCTATCACATTAATCCCAAGACCGGCCAACCGGGCAAATTGCCCTCCAACCTGTCGGGCGGCCTGCTCGGTTGTATGCACGCGGTGGGCGCTACGGGAATTATGCAGACCTTTGAAATCGCCACCCATCTCTGGAACCGGTGGGGAGAAGTCCACGGCGATCCCAAGCTCTGGGCCGAATTCGGCCGGACCAAACCGGATGACTGGACCGATCTCCAGGTCAAGGGGGCCAAACGGGCCATGGCCATCAGCCACGCCGGGGTGGGGTCTCACGTGACGGCCACGGTTCTGATGGACCCGGATCACTTGCTGAAGAAAGACGCGTAAAGGGGGGGGACATGAGCATTTTCGGAACAGTAACGGTCAAAAACGGGAAATATCGAGTCAAAGGTGACTTTCATCATATTACGCCCAACATGCCCATTCGCAACGAAAATGAAGGCCGGCGATTGATGGGCGTGACCAACCCGCGGGAAATGACTTTCATTCATTCCTATGGGGGTGAGGCTATTTTCTTTGAAAGCCTGGGCAAAGGGATTATTTACGGAACACGGTGCGACAATCCGGGGTGTGAATTCAAGGGCACGGTCTACCTGCCTTTCCGGATTCATTGCC
>JADFYN010000518.1 GCA_015233055.1 Deltaproteobacteria bacterium | reverse complement strand
CTGCTCCTTAACGCGGTCCGGCAATATCAACCAGTGAGCCTCTCGGCTGATCTAACGAGTGGTAAGGTGGAGGCTTGCGGTGGCGGCCCCCTGGTTACCGCCATGCTGGCTTGCGCCGAACTGGGGGCTGACCGGGCCGACGTGCTGAAATACGCCAACTCAGGTGATGTTACCGGGGACAAAACCCGGGTGGTCGGCTATGCCGCGGCCGCCTTCTGGAAATCAACAGGCCCGGTTGCCGCCGGGACATCCCGGCCCGACCGTACTTCCCAAGCCAAGCAGGAGAAAAATGTCATGACTGAGCCAAAAGAGCTGAAATCCACCCCGCCAGGGTCGGAAGAAGAGTATTTGACCCCCTCGGAAAAGGAGTTTCTTCTGGCTTGGGCCAGGAAGAACGTGGAAGCTGCCGTCAAGGGTGAATCCCTACCAAAGCCGGAGATTCCTTCAGCCAAGCTGGAGAAGCCCGGGGCAGCTTTTGTCACCCTGGAAAAAAGGGGCAAACTACGAGGTTGCATCGGTTATGTGGTCGCCCGCGCACCTCTATTCAAGTGCATCCAGGATATGGCCGTGGCGGCAGCTCTTAACGATCCCCGCTTTCCGGCTGTTCAACCAGATGAACTCAGCAGCCTCGACCTGGAAATCTCCGTCTTGACTCCCATGAAACAGGTCACGGATATCTCGACCATCAAGGTCGGCCGGGATGGACTGATGATCTTTAAGGGCGGCCGGTCCGGCTTGTTGCTGCCCCAGGTGGCGGAACGGTACGGTTGGAATCGCACCCAGTTCTTGGAGCAAACCTGCGAAAAAGCCGGATTGCCCCCGGATGCCTGGAAGGAAGGCGCGGATATCTATTCCTTTTCCGCCGTAATCTGGGGAGACCACAAGCCGTGACCAGCCTGGGGATAAACCGCCGCACTTTTCTGGCCGCCGGAGTCGGAACGTTACTCCTACCTTGGGCCTCATCCATCGAGGGACAAAGCCGGGACCGGACGCGGGTGGCATTGGTCACCTGTCCCGGCTTGATCGACGGAAATGGTCAAGTCTCCGCCACAGCGGCCGCCCAGGCCCTGGATCATCTGGTCATGACCGTGACCGACAAACACGATCCCGGCCAGGCCTGGACAGCCCTGTTTTCCAGCCGAGACGTGGTCGGTATCAAGGTCAACGCCCTGGCCGGCCGAGGTCTGGCCACCCACCCGGAAGCAGCCCTGGCCCTGGCTGAACGACTGGTCAAATTTTGCCGCATCCCACCCGGCCAAATAATCATTTGGGACCGCACCGACCGGGAATTGCTCCGATCCGGCTTTGTTCTCCAAAAGGAAGACCACAAGGTCCGCTGTTTCGGCACCGACGCCCTGGCTAACGGAGGATATGAGGCCCAGCCCCAGATCAGCGGTCAGGTCGGGTCCTGCTTCTCGACGATCGTGTCTCGTTACGTCACGGCTTTGATCAGCCTGTCGGTCCTTAAAGATCATGATCTGTCAGGAGTTTCTCTGGGGATGAAAAACTTTTTCGGGGCCATCCACAATCCGAATAAATATCATGACCATCAATGTGACCCCTATATCGCCGACGTGGTCAACCACCCCTATATCAAAGAAAAATTGCGGCTATCCATCATCGACGGCCTCTATGCCCAGTATCACGGCGGGCCTTCATTAAACCCTTCCTTCCGGGTCACCCGTCGGCAGCTCATCGGCGGCCTGGACCCCGTAGCCGTTGATACCGTGGGCCACCAGATAATCGAACAACTTCGGCAACAGAATAAACTCAAATCCCTTAAGGACGAGGGGCGCCCCCCCACCTGGCTGGCCACCGCGGCGAAACTCGGCCTGGGCCGTGATGACATGAAAATGATTGACGTTATTAAAATTGATGTGTAACGGGTTGCTTGTTGCTTGTTGCTCGTTGCTGGTTGTCTTGAACGAGTAACCAAATAACGAGCAAAAAACGCCCTGGGTAGTGCGGCGACTATATCAAATGCCATGTAATGTCACAAACAACACCCGGTAATTCCGTACTGCAAGTCAACGAAATTGACAAGCACCCCAACGAGCAACCTGCAACGAGCAACAAGTAACCAGCAAC
>JADFYN010000517.1 GCA_015233055.1 Deltaproteobacteria bacterium | reverse complement strand
GCCCATAGGAAATGGGAAAACTCAGTTCCATATCTTCCCTGGTATTTGATGGAATTGGCGGAATCGGCGGGTTAGGCGGATGAACGTCTTGATAAGTATCCCGAGTCAATTTCATAGTGAAGGGGGTTTTGACCACCGCACCCAAGGTCACCGTCTTGTTAATATTCCAAAGAGCGCCCACGTGGTAGTTAATCCCAAAAATATCGTGGTATTTCTCATCAAGCAACCCAATCAATTCTTTGCCGGTTGAATCTTTGGAGGTATAAGACAACTTTCGGGACCACTCGTTTTTCCAGAATAATTTATCAGTCCAGACATTGACGGTCGCGCCCAAGGAAAGCCCTGGGGTTATTTCCACGGAAAAGGCGGGCGAGACGGTTCGCAAGTCCCCCCGGGATTCGTAACTGAAGGAAGTATCATTCCGATAAGGAATCCCGCCCTGTTGCCCCTGGGTTGTAAAGTTGTATTTAATGTCTTTATTGAAATCATAAAGATGTTGCACATTCAGCGAGACGACCATGTTTCGATCCAGTAAATGGAAGGGATAGGCCGCACTGAAATAGTTTACATCAAAATTACTAAAGGTTCCTTCACCGTTGGCTTCGGGATGGAAGTGGGATGTATTTTGGTCTTTGGAGGATCCATACACACCGACGACGGAGAGTTCAGGGGTCTCTAACTGGATTAGACCGCCGGGATTCCAGGACGCGGCTGTGGCGTCGTCGGCCACGGCGATGAAGGCTCCGCCCATGCCCAGGGCACGCGCCCCCGACCCAACCGGATTGGGCGATGAGGCAATCTGCATCGAGGGATGGACTTGAGCCAGGGCGTCCGCCAAACCCAGGCCGATCAATGCCGGGAGGAGTAGAGACAGGGCTGCCAGCCGGAATAGCCGACTATTAGACCTCTCCGGGCCTAATCCAACATAACCGATAGTCATACCAGGCTCCTGACTTTAAGGAAACAGGTTATTCGATCGTAAACGTGGTCTGGTCATAGCCCAGCCAGGTGGAAAAATCGGCCACATTGGCCCCAGGTCGAGTGATGACCGTGTAAAGAGTATAGCGGCCGGAACCGGGCAATTTGAGTTCCAGGGTGTCGCTGCCTGTATAATCAGAGGTTAAGGCGACCTGCTTTCTCACCAGCGGCAGGTTATCGCCTCCCGGATTCCCCTGACTATCCATGCAAAAGAGTTTTCCGCTGATATCAGGAGGGAATACAGCTACATATTCCGAAGCGTTACCCTGGCCATAAAAATTAATGGTCACCTTGGGATGATCGCCCGGCTGGTAATACTCATTGACGGCCCGGAAGGCCACCGCGGCCTGGGATGGGGTCAAAGAAAAATTCACGGTCACTTCCTCCGCCGTGGGGACATCCACCTTGTTGGGAAAATCCACTGTTTGATGACCTGGGCCAAAACATTTGACCCAGTATCCGCCGTCGGCCACGGCCAGCCGGAATTGCCCCCCCAGAGTCACATCCAGTGACCCGCTCGTCTCGACAAACATATTGTCCAGCAATTTATTGCCGGTGTCACGGACTTGACCGATGACCACGCCTACACCGCCCCCTGATATCCGAGATATTCCATTCTCACCACCAACAAAAATATTAGGCAGCCCCGAGGTGTCCGTTCTACCGACCGACGACCGGTCCATGGCCATGCCGCCGGGAAGGATTAACAGGTCAAGAAGGTTGTAATCATCCAGGCCGAGCGCCGACCAGTTTTGACCGGCATCAGGACTGTAGTACACCCCGTTTCGATAGGTAGCCAGGTAAAGGGCATCGGTGGCTGGATCCACCTCGCACTTGACCATTGCCAGGCCGCCCGGGAGTCCGCCCGTCTTTTGCGTCCAACTGGTTCCAAAGTCATCACTGACATAAAGTCCGTTAAAAGTGCCGGCGCTGTATCCGCAGGCCGCAAAAATCCTCCTGGGGCTGTCCGGACTGAAGGTGAGGCGATTTACGGTAACGTTTTTTAACTGGTTAATCCAGGTCCGTCCGCGGTCGGGCGAGGCGAACAGATTGCCGGGATAGCCGGGCGTATAGAAACAACCGGTGCCGGCCAACTGCAGATTGGGGTTATCC
>JADFYN010000516.1 GCA_015233055.1 Deltaproteobacteria bacterium | reverse complement strand
GTCACGATGGGGCGAGTTGGACGACTCGGGTCTATCCGGATGACCTGCCCGCGGTGGATTTAGAATTCAGCCGGGCGCTCAACGAAGATGGCCTGTTCGATATGGAGTATCGGTTTAGGACTAAAGACGGCCGTTACCTCTGGTTCCATGACCGGGGGAGTATGAATGTTGATGAGTCGGGCGCGCTTCTTTCAGTCATCGGCATCATGAAAAATATCAATGAACGGAAACTGGCCGAGGAGGCATTACGGGAGGCCAAGGAGATGGCGGAAGAGGCCAACCGGGCCAAGAGCGAATTCCTGGCCAAAATGAGCCATGAGATCCGGACCCCGATGAATGCCATTACCGGACTGACTCACCTGGCCCTGCAAACGGAACTGACCTCGGGACCGAGGGATGATTTAGACAAAATAAAGCTTTCGACTAGGGCCTTATTGATTGTCATTAATGATGTTCTCGATCTTTCCAAGATCGAGGCCGGTAAGCTGGACATCGAAAAAGTGCCTTTCAATCTCGATGATGTCATTACGAATATTTTTAATCTGGTCGTCTTAACCGCGTCTGAAAAAGAGCTGGAACTCATGTACCGGACGAATAAGGGAGTACCCCGATTATTGGTGGGAGATCCGCTGCGATTAGAGCAAATTTTACTCAATCTGGTCAATAATGCCGTGAAGTTCACCGAATCCGGCGAGGTTATAATTCAAACAGAATTGGTTAACCGGACGTCGGACAAAATCACCCTCTGTTTTTCCGTAAGAGACACTGGAATCGGCATCTCCGAAGACCAGATCGCCTCCCTTTTCGAGCCGTTTACTCAAGTGGACGGTTCTATCAGCCGGAAATACGGCGGCAGTGGTCTGGGGCTGGCCATCAGTAAGAGGCTGGTGGAGATGATGGGAGGGCAAATCGTCGCCACAAGTCTGCCCGGCCGAGGGAGTCTTTTTACCTTTACCGTCACCTTGGCCCTCCAACCCGAACATACCGCGGATCAACTTCTTCCGCCGGCGGAGCATCGGGCTGGCCGGGTGTTAATCGTAGACGATAATGACGCGTCACGGGAGATTCTGAAGGATACCCTGGAATCTTTTTCCTTTCAGGTGACTACCGCGGTCTCAGGACAGAAGGCCCTGGAGGAGCTGGACAATGACCCGGAGGGACGGCCTTATCGACTTATCCTGATGGACTGGAAGATGCCTGGGATGGATGGATTTGAGGTGTCCCGACAGATAAGAAGAAACCCGGCGACGGCGCAATATCCGATTATTATCATGGTTCCGGTATTTGGCCGGGAGGATGCCATTCGGCGGGCTGAAGAGGCCGGGCTGAAGTCCTTCCTGGTCAAGCCGGTGAGCCGGGCGGCCTTGTTCAACAAGGTCATGGACGTGCTGGGACAGGCTAACGCAAAAGATTCCCTAGATCCTTCACAGGAGTTCAAGGGATGTCATTCTCTATCCCCGGTCTCGGGATCCAAGATTTTGGTGGTTGAAGATAATGAAATAAACCAGCAGGTGGCTAGAGAGATACTGGAACGAGCCGGGGTATCCGTAACCGTAGCCGGTAATGGCCGGGAAGCCGTCAGGCTCGTTGATGCCTCCGCCTGGGATGTCGTACTAATGGATATTCATATGCCCGAGGTGGATGGGTACGAGGCCACGCGCCGGATAAGACAGACGCCGCAACATCAGCAATTGCCTATTATTGCCATGACCGCCAATGCTCTTAAGGGAGAGCAGGAGAAATGCCTGGCCGTAGGAATGAATGATTATGTCTCTAAGCCTATTGATGTCACTCAGCTTTTTCAGGTCTTGAGCAAGTGGGTTAAGCCCCGAAAAACTACTGAAAAAAATTCCCCGGCCAGACCTGCGCCGGCCCCGGCCCAGGAGGCAGAATTATTTCCCTATCATCTTCCCAGCTTTAATGTCCCGGCCGGACTGGCCAGATTAGGTGAAAATTCCAAATTATACAGGGATTTACTCCTGCATTTTCAGAAGGATTATGCCCAGGAAGCGCTAAAGGTCAAAAACGCCCTGCTCGCGGGAGATCAAAAATCGGCTCAAGAGTTGGCCCATAAGTTAAAAGGGACGGCTGGGAATCTTTCCG
>JADFYN010000515.1:1158-2111 GCA_015233055.1 Deltaproteobacteria bacterium | reverse complement strand
GTTACCGGTTAGGAGTCATAATCAATGCGAGTGGCGCATGACGTTTCGGAGTTTAACCGGGTGGCTGAATCCGATCACAAGACAAAATAAGTTGAAAACACATCTCCTTAGAGTATTTTGAAACTTATGACCCTGGATATACGATTTCTCATTTTTCCTTTCTTTCAATGAGCAACATGCAACATGCAACGAGCAACATGAAACGAGTAACATGCAACGAGCAACAAGTTGTGAGGGCACATGGATCCTGCAGTCATCGATAACCTTGAATTTTACAAAATGAGCGGAAGCGGTAATGACTTTATCCTGATCGACAATCGGTCCGGGATAATCGGGAGCCACCTCGCCCCTGGTCTGGCCCAGGCGGTGTGCCGTCGCGGTGTTTCCGTCGGTGCGGATGGGTTGATCTTAATCGAGGCCTCGACCAGGGCCGACTTTAAATGGGATTTTCTCAACTCCGATGGCAGCCGGGCTGAGATGTGCGGCAATGGGGGCCGATGCGCCGCCCGGTTTGCGGTACTTAAAGGAATAGCCGGGTCCAAGTTGACTTTTGAGACCCTGGCCGGCCTTATCCAGGCTGAGGTAAACGGAGGGGAAGTGACTCTGACCTTGCCTCCGCCCGATGCAGCCAGGCTGGATTTCCTTGTGGCAACCACATCGGGGATGTTGACCGTTTCGTTTATCAATACCGGGGTGCCCCATGCAATCATCCTGGTGTCCGATATTAATGCGGCTATAGTCAAAGAAACGGGTCGAGAGATCCGCTTTCACCAAGATTTCGCCCCGGCCGGGACCAACGTGAATTTTGTCTCGGTGCTGGACCCCCATCATATCCGGGTGCGAACTTATGAGCGGGGGGTGGAGGATGAAACTCTGGCCTGCGGGACTGGATCAACGGCCTCAGCCTTGATAACCGGTCTCAAAGGCTTGGTCAAGTCGCCGGTAGAGGTGAC
>JADFYN010000515.1:553-1005 GCA_015233055.1 Deltaproteobacteria bacterium | reverse complement strand
GGCCGAAGACGGACACAAAAAACATGAATATAAACAGCAGCGCCTAAGGAGTCCCAGAAGACACGAAATCGCGTTGTGCTGTTTTTTAGGAGGATACTATGATTAGCGGCGCCATGGTGGCCATTGTGACACCATTTACCAATGGGCAGCTCGATGAGGACGCCCTGCGGGCCTTGATTGAATTTCAAATTGAAAACGGGACCCATGCCATTGTTCCCTGTGGGACCACCGGTGAATCAGCGACCCTGTCCCATGCCGAACATAAGAGGGTGGTGGAAATCACTATTGAACAGGTGAAAGGCCGTATTCCGGTCATAGCCGGGACCGGTTCCAACAATACGGCCGAGGCCCTGGAATTGACCCGACACGCCAAAGCCGCAAAAGCAGATGCAGCTCTGATGATCACCCCGTATTACAACAAACCCAGCCAGGAGGGCCTGTACCATCACTTC
>JADFYN010000515.1:0-481 GCA_015233055.1 Deltaproteobacteria bacterium | reverse complement strand
ACGGTGGCCCGCTTAGCCGAGATTGACAATATTCAGGGGATTAAAGAAGCCTCGGGAGATATGGCCCAGATTGCCGAAGTGATTCGGGCCTGCGCCGGCAACCTGAATGTCGTGTCCGGCGATGATTTCCTGACTTTACCGGTGCTGGCGGCCGGGGGTACCGGAATAATCTCCGTGGTCTCCAATGTGGCCCCCAAAATGGTCTCCAGCCTGGTGGATGCCTTTAATCGGGGCGATCTGGCTACGGCCAGGGATATATATCTCAAATCTCTGCCGCTGTGCCGGGCCATGTTCCTGGAGACCAATCCGGTGCCGGCCAAAACAGCCCTGGCCCTCATGGGCAAGATCGGTCCGGAAATCAGGCTGCCGCTGTGGTCCATGACCTCGGCCAATCAGGAGAAATTAAAAGGTTGTTTAAGGGAATATCAGTTGCTCTAGGATAATCTTTTGAAACCATGAACTTATCGAGACGTGCCTCCGG
>JADFYN010000514.1:1326-2115 GCA_015233055.1 Deltaproteobacteria bacterium | reverse complement strand
GACCGGAAAGTGTCCGTGTCTCTTCGGGAAGGGCACATCCGGCTGTCTCCCCACTTCTATAATAATGAGGCGGACGCGGCGGTCTTTTTTGAGGCCCTGGACAAGTTCCTGAGCGGCTCTTGATCCGGACTCTTGATCCGGATAGACATCTAAGCGGCGGTCACCCGGCCGGGTCCCTTATCCGCCACGTCTTCCCTGGTGACGTCTCGGCCCTCTTCAGCGGGTGACCCTGGGCGATCGTACTGCGTCCCGCAAAAACGGCAGAATTTGGCCTGGGGATTCCAGATGGCCTTGGCGCAAATAGGGCATTCGTGAATGAGTTTGGCCCCGCATAGATCGCAATAGATGGGGATGGCGAAATCCGATTGAACCACGATTTCCACGCCCCAGAGGCACTCGGGGCATTTGCCGCAGGGTTTTTCCAAGGATTCCATACAGCTTCCTTCAAAATGTTTATTCTTGAGTCCGACCGGATGACCGGCCGGGTAACCAGGGCTTCATTGGTCGACGGACCATGATTAAATCCACAGATAAAAAAGGCAAATGATCGCATGTGCCTGTGGGTCTCATCCATCTGCGTTCATCTGCGAAATCTGCGGATAGATTTCTTTCTCCAATTTATAAGACTCGTCGATTTTGAGTTCATTAAAGTACACGCCGACTCTCTATTACTCCGATGCTGAGTTCCGGTGTCTTGGGAAAAGCAAACCGCAGAGATCGTATGCGGATCAGACTTCCATCTTGCACGACTCTAGAACCGAGGGTATAGTGTCCCGCCTGGATAAAGAT
>JADFYN010000514.1:0-1295 GCA_015233055.1 Deltaproteobacteria bacterium | reverse complement strand
AAAAATATGGTTTGATCGATCCCGATGATCAGATTTTGATCGGAGTTTCCGGCGGGAAAGACAGCCTGTGCCTAAGTCTCCTGCTCTGGGAAAGACTGGCATATATTCCGGTTAAATACCATCTGACCGCCTGTTTCATAGACCCAGGTTTTGAACCTTCTCCGGCCCCGGCCATTGCAAAATTTTTTCACCGGCTGGATATCCCCTTTGTGGGGATCAAGACCGATTACGGCCTGAGAGCGCACAGCCCGGAAAATCTTGAGAATCCCTGCTTCCTGTGCGCCCGTCTGCGCCGCCGCCGCCTGTTTCAACATGCCGAAGAACTGGGCTACCGCAAGATCGCTCTGGGGCACAACAAAGACGACATCATTGAAACCTTGTTTATCAATATCTTTTATGCCGGGTCCATCAGCACCATGATCCCCCGGCAGGAGTTCTTTTCGGGCAAATTGGCGGTCATCCGGCCCCTGGCCCTGGTCACGGAAGATCAAATCCAGCGATGGAATCGGCAAAAGGGCGTGGAACCAGTCCCCAATCCCTGCCCCAGTGCGGGCCGGTCCCGACGGCAGACAGTCAAGGACATGCTGGCCGAACTTTACCGCACCAATCCCAAAATCAAGGGAAATATATTTAACGCCATGCAAAACGTGAAATTGGATTATCTCCTGTGATCCGATCGAGGCGGCCTAAAACGAGGCAACAAAAATCTAAAGCCGGCCACGGAATGGGCTGACCGCCGTTTCCCTCAACCGGACCGCCGACTAAATTCTCTTGCAATCAGGCCTTAACTGATTTATGACAAAATAATTATCAGCTTTTGTTCGATTATATACCTTAATCCGGACCTGAACGGGTTACGGTCCAGTGCGGAATTGCCTTGAGGATAGGAAGACGGCATGAAACTCCGTGAGTTGCACTTAACCAATTTTCGCTGCTTCGAAAACATCTTGGTGTCTTTTGATCCCCTACTCACGGTTCTGGTTGCTGATAACGGGATGGGCAAGACGGCGATACTTGACGCCATTGCTCTTGGCTTCGGACGGCTGCTGACTATGCTGCCCAAACTATCCGGTATTGCACCAAAGAAGACTGATCTGCGAGTTCAAGATAATAACCGATCGCCGGGCTATTTACAGCTTAGCTTGAAGTTGTCCGATTTCTCAGGCGACATCATCCAATGGGGCCGCTTCAAATTAAGAGAATCGTTACCGATTGCCAGGTCCGAACTAGTCAAGACTATTGAAAAAAAAGTTGAAGCCAAGCTAAGCCTTAAGCCAATCGACAACCTGGCTTAC
>JADFYN010000513.1 GCA_015233055.1 Deltaproteobacteria bacterium | reverse complement strand
AACATGCGGGTTGCGTGTTTCGGGTCATTGACGTAGGGCAGGGACACCGGACGAATTTCCATAAAATAGACAATTCCGCTTAAGCCCCAACGGGGCGCACTAGGTTAGCCCAGCGGCAACGCCCTGGGTACGATTGACGGATCATCCGGCTAGCCTTGTGGTTGCTCATCCGGTCGGCCATATGGATGGATATCTGCCCGTTGATTGACATCGGACTAGTTTGTCTAAAATAGACAATTCAGCTTAAGCCCCAACGGGGCGCTCCAGGTTAGCCCAGCGGCAACGCCCTGGGTCGGTCAGCCGGCCGGATAGGATATCACCGAACAACCGGATATAGTTGGCCTCGAATTTCACCGCCCGGAAACTCGCCCGTATATACGTTCAAGTAAAGACCGCCGGTCATGAAATTGTTGAATTGGCTGTCGGTCAGCATGGCTCCCGTCGGAACGGTCATGGTTTGACCATCACCCAGGAGCGGAATGATGCTCGGTCCATTTGCCCCAACGGCGCCCTCATGGATACCTGCGCCCGTGACATTGGTCAGCCCGGTAATGGTCAGTCTGCCGCTGATGGCCCTGGTTTTGAAATCAACGTTCAAGACCCCCAGCGCGCTGCCGGAGGAGTTGGTCGGTGGGACTGAATCCGCGCCCCGCAGTGGTGTCACCGATCTCTCGACAAGTGCCGGTTCGAGCTGCCCCCGAATGGCTCCGTTGGGGAAACCGGTGGTGTGGACGTTGACATAAAGCCCGGACAGAAGAAATGACTTCAGTTGCTCGACTGTCAGGAAGGCGTTTTGAGGGACGACCCGAATATCCCCGTCACCTATGAGCGGAATGATTACGGGACCGCTTACGCCTACCGCGCCGGTGTGGATATGGGCGGCAGTCACGTTAGGCAGGGTCGCAATGATCACTGTGCCGCTGATCGTGCCGGTTACGGTATTGACCATGAACACGCCCCTGGCGGCACCCGGAGTTAAGTTGGGCGGCACTTCCTGGCCCCCGGATAAAGTGACCTTGGTGGTAATCATGATGTCGGAGTCCAGGCCGATAAACGAGAATGTGCCTTTGGCCAGATCCAAACCCATCTTGACATTATCCATTGCGTTTATCTTGTTGATGGTTACGCGAGGGAGGCTTAAAACCCCCCCGGAATAGTCCGGGTCATCCGCGGCGGCGAAGTTTGCCGACAGCAGTAAAGAAAAACAACCAACCAAAACCGCGACAATGATGGCCCTGGATTTTGTTTTCATGATTCCTTTCCTTGGTCTGGATGTATACATGAACACCTGAGTTCGACGAGTCTTATAATTTGTGGGCGATCGGCCTTTGGACCGGTTATTCGGTCACGGTAATTGTGCCCGACATGTCACCGTGGTGGCTTCCGCAAAAGACATCACAACTAAAGGGGAAGGTCCCCACCTTTTGCGGCGTGAACCGAACCTGGGTCATTTTCTTCGGAGGAATGTCGGCTCGAATGCCTAACTCCGAGCCATTGAACCCGTGCCGCCTGGCCAGAGAGGTGAACTCCAATAGCACGGGGACACCTTTTTTCACCGTTATGGTATTTGGCTTGTATTCGAACTTCTTGGCCGTTATCTGGATGACCCGTTCTTTTTCTTGGGCCTGAATGACCTGGGCTTTTTCTTGAGCCATGATGACCCGTTCTGTTTCTTGAGCCATGATGATCCGGTCTTTTGCTTGAGCCAGTGCGTAGCCGCCCACTGCGCCGACGATTAAGGCAACGATTGCGAGGAAGAACGTTAGAGATAAGGATTGCTTTAAGTTCATAATTTTTCTCCTTTCACTCCCAATTCAGTGATGTCGAACCGGACCGGTTTGACCTTCGGCTCGATGTTCCGGAACCCCAACCCCTTATACGGTTGGGCGGCATTCCAGGGAATGGGGGCCCGTTTGGGGACGGAACCCGGAGCGGGCAAAGGAAACATTAACCCTTTGGCCGCGTGATGGGCGATATGTCCCGTCATGTGATGATGCTCTTGAGGAATGTGGCCGTAAAAGACGATTACGTTTGAATAGGGCATGAGCAGCTCCATCACCTTGGCTCCGTCTCGGGTATGCAAGTCCCAACTGGGATATAGATCAAAAAGCGGCCGGTGGGTCAAAATG
>JADFYN010000512.1 GCA_015233055.1 Deltaproteobacteria bacterium | reverse complement strand
AAGGGCTATTGAAGTTTTGGGGGGCCTATCTCCTGTTTCGGCCTGAGTTTTATCATCTTCTCTACTTACTTTCAGAAAAATCGTCATTGTTGGATCGGGAAAAGGGTCTGACGATGGGAGTCGCCCATAACCTGCCCGAAGATTTTTTCTACACGCCCCACCCATGGCAGACAAAACTGGCTCTGGATCGATTGACCCGGATGGACCAATTCATCTTCAATAAGAAGGACAGCCTGGACTATTATTACCGGCGGCTGGCCGAATTGGCAGAATTGAAGCCTGGTCTGATTTCCTGGCCCAAATATTGTGACTCCTATTCCCATCTGCCGATTCTGGTGCCGCCTTCAGCCAGAGACTCTTTGCTCCGTTTCTTTCTTCAGCACGGCATCCATTCCACCGTCATATTTAAGAAAACCCTGGATAAGTACTACACCGATCACCTGACCTTTCCCCAGGCCCAGAGATACGCCGACGGCATGGCCGTCCTGCCGCTGTATTATGGGATCAGCCCTAAGGTGATCGACAAGGTGATCAATACGTTACAGAACTGGATGTCAAGTGATCATTAATTTGAAGTCGGTTAAGGAGACCTCGCTCAAGGTTGTCTCTCACCTCTATTTTCGCCTGGCCTTTACTGCGTTGTTGCTGTGGTATATCTACCGGCAGATAGATATGAACCAGCTCATGGACGCCCTCCATAAGGTGAATTATGCCTATCTGCCCTGGACCGTCCTCATCATCTTGGGCTACTGGGCGCTCAACGTAACCAGTCTTTACTTTCTCTTGCTACCCATCGGCCGGGTCAATTTCTCCGAGTTTTTCAAGCACCAGTTGGAGAGCATTATCCTGGGCAGCGTCACCCCCATGCAACTGGGTGAGGCGGCTATCTTTGTCTACTTGAAGCGGATTAATTTTCCTCTGCAAAAGACCCTGTCCGCTTTTTTCTTCAACAAGGTGTCGCACTACTTGATGATGTTGCTGTCCGGGTTTCTGTTCTTGTACTATGTGAAGTTTAACTATTCCTCGCTGCTGTTCGGGAGCCTGGTGGCCCTGATTCTGCTCGTCCCGATTGTGGTGGGGACCGGATTGCGGACCATCATCAGGGACCTGGTGGTCAAGAAATATCTGTTCAGATACTATGCCTTCTTTGAACTGACCTCGGATTACCTCAGAAAGCACCGGGGTTGTCTGCTGCTGAACGGCTTGTTTAATTTCCTCAAAATTATTGATTGCGGACTGGAAATCTGGCTGATCCTACTCATTTTCAATGTTCACGGCAACTTTCTGCTATTCTTGTCCGTCTACAACCTGTGCCGGATTCTGGCCCTGGTTCCCGTGTCCATCTCCGGTTTAGGGGTGCTGGAAGGCGGCGCCGCCCTGGCCTTGTCCCGATTGGGTTATGAATATTCGGCGGTCATCCTGGCCATGTTCTTTTTGCGGGTGGTGGCCTTGCTCATGTCAGCTTTTTTCCTGTCTTTTTGTTTACTCCAACGACGGATGGCGACAAATGAAACCGGAGCCTAACCGCAACTGGTTCTTTATCAAGTTTCAGAGTGAATCTCTGGATGAAGCCTCTTTGGCCTCCCTGGTCCAGGCCAAGACCGTCTCCGAAAAATTCTCCTTAAAGCAAAAGCTGGGCCGGATCGTCTTAAATATCTTGTTTCGATTTATACCCCTTAACTGGCAGTTGATGTTACTCGATGTGATCAAACAGCGCCGGTCTGGCCCGGTTCATCAGTCCCCGGCCACCTTTTTTATCTCCACCTTAATCGATGAAAAAAAAATATCCGTCCAACCCGCTTACCCCGACCAGCGGGAATTCTTTATCGGGCTGACGTTTGATATCGACAACAAAATAGATTACCACCTCCTGCCCGACCTGGTGGAGGACCTGGTCAATCATGGCCTGACCGCCACCATCAACCTGGTCACCCATACCGATTACAAGATATCATCTTCATTCGTCACCGACCTGCAGAAAAGCGGTTTTGAAATCGGATTACACGGAGACACCCATAACTCGGCCCTGGCTTTCTTGCCCAAGCCGATTATTAAGGCCAAGCTTCAACGGGCCGTTGACCGGCTGGGCTTTATCCCCTATGGCTACCGGACGCCGGGGTTGTCCTTCAGCC
>JADFYN010000511.1 GCA_015233055.1 Deltaproteobacteria bacterium | reverse complement strand
AAATATTTCTTGGTAAAATTGACCAGTTCAGTGGATACCTTTTTCCCGGCCAAATCCTGGATGTCTTTAATGTCGGAGTCCATGGGCACGGCTAAGACCCACCGGGCCGGCCGCTGACTGGTTTTGGAATAAATCAGGTCATCCACCACAACTACCTGGGATTCATTTTCCATAATCCAATCTTTGCCGGTCAGTCCCACATCAAGAGTTCCATTTTCGACGTATCGGGACATTTCTTGGGCCCGGCAAATGGAGCAACTGATTTCCGGGTCATTAATCCGGGGGAAATAGCTCCGGCTGCTGACTTCGATTTTCCAACCGGATTTGGCAAATAGTTCGAGAGTATAGTTTTGCAAGCTCCCTTTGGGGATACCGAGTTTTAGAACATTCATTTTGGATACACCTTATTCGGATCGAAGACTTTTTCATCAACCACGGTCACTCCGCCCTGATTATCGACCCGGCGGTAAAAACAGGAGCGGTATCCCGTATGACCAGCCGCTCCGCCGAGTTGGTTGACCTGAAGGAGGATGGTGTCGTTATCGCAATCGACAAACACGGCCACGACCTGCTGCACGTGACCCGAGGTGCCGCCTTTGTGCCAGAGCTCCCGGCGGGACCGGCTCCAATAATGGGCCTGGCCGGTGCTCAATGTTTTCTCCCAGGCCAGTTGATTCATATAGGCCATCATCAACACCCGGCCATCGGCGGCGTCCTGGGCGATAGCCGGAATAAGGCCGCCGGTTTTCTCAAAATCTAATTCCACCATAATTTTTCCAAAATAAGTTAAGCCGCCGATGGTTAGCCCGTCTGCCTCCGATCAGGAGTCCCAGGGCAACTGTTTGTAGATAAAGATGGACCTCAACTAAGCGTAGGCTCGGATAATATTAGCCGGGACGCCTCTTGTCAAGGTTTAACATGAAGTCACTTCGACAACAATGTTTTATCATCCTGTTGTCACTCACTTATGATGGGAGATCCGGCCGGGCGATGAGGGCGGGATGACCAAGCCTGAAAACGATATCAATAGGTTCCGGACTTACCGGCAGCAAAAAATACTATCCTCAACCTGATGTTCCAGCACATTGAAATAACAATAATTGAGCTCGGAATCAGACGATAGTGCTTGAAGTTTTTCTTTCAATTCGGTATTATGCAAGACTGTGAAAACTTACGGATGAAACTTCCAATTGTCGGATCATGATCACAATGAGATCAGCGCATGAAAAGAAACCGGCTAATCCCCATTGAATATGCCCTTGGCGTCGTCGTCGGCCTATCTTTGCTCTACTTGACCAGTCGACACAATTATCTTTTGTTTCACAGCCTGGCCGAAGGGTTCAGCATTGCCGTAGACCTGGCCATTTTCATGTTGGTCTGGAACTCCCGGAAAAATCTGGATAACGGATATATCTTAATTTTAGGCTTCAGCTCATTATTCGTAGGCGTTTTAGATTTGACCCATACCTTGGCCTACCAGGGCATGGGGGTATTTTCCGTAAACAGTGCCAACTTGGCTACTCAGTTGTGGATGGCGTCCCGATATGTCCAGAGTTTTTCGTTGCTCATCGCGTCCATGTATCTTGGCCAATCTGGTGAGTCCGTTAAATTACCCGGTAAATTAGTTTTAGCCGGCTACACGGTCGTGACCGGCCTCCTGCTGTGGATGATTTTTTACGGGGGTATTTTTCCCGCCTGTTATATCCAGGGCGTCGGATTGACTTTCTTTAAGAAAGCCGGCGAATATATCATCTGCCTGATCTTTATTGCCTCTTTAATTCTGCTCAAACGCCGTCGGGGCGAGTTTGACCCCGCGGTCGGGCGATGGCTGATGATGTATTTAGTTGCCTCTATCTTCTCCGAACTGACCTTTACCCTATATCTCAGCGTTTATGGATTTATGAATATGCTTGGCCACCTGCTTAAAATTCTTGCCTTTTTCTTTGTCTATAAGGCTGTGGTGGAGATGGGCGTCAGGCAGCCGCAGGCCCTGTTGTTCCGGGACCTCCGGCAACGGGAAGAGGCTTTGCAGAAAAGCGAAGAACTTTTCCGGACCATGTCCGATTTCACCTATGATTGGGAGTACTGGCTGGGTCCTGAAAAACAATTTGTTTACATCTCGCCATCCTGCGA
>JADFYN010000510.1 GCA_015233055.1 Deltaproteobacteria bacterium | reverse complement strand
GATGGGCATGGTTGTCAGGCCGGAGTTGGTACCGCCTCCAACTTTTTGCTCATGAACTGGTTTATATCCACCGGCTCAAGCTGTGCGGCCGGCAAATATTTTTCTCCATATAGCCGATAGGCCCCGCTGGTCAGAAACAGGTCGAACAGGTCGGCGTCAATGTGCTGGTCGTTACGCATAAAGCTCATAATCTTAAGCGCTTCTTTCAAAGTCTTGGCCTTTTTGTAAGGCCGGTCACACGCGGTCAACGCCTCGAAGATATCGGCTATGGCCAAAATGCGGGCCTGCAGGGACATCCCTTCGCGATCGAGTTTGCGTGGGTAGCCGGAGCCGACCATGGTCTCGTGATGTGCGCCGGCAATTTCAGACACCCTGGCCAGTTGTTTGGGAAAGGGCAACTGATCGAGCATGATAATACTGTATATGGTGTGCTCGTTAATTTTGAATCTTTCCTCTTCGTTCAGGGTACCTCGGGGAATACGCAGGTTATACATCTCTCCCTGATTGTAAAGGTGCCTGGGAACTTTGATTTTGAAACCGTACCGGTCCGGATCATAGGGAAGCGGATTCTCCTTAGGCCGCCGGATGAGGTGCTCTTTCTTGTCGGCCAGAAGCTGTTCCGTGGCCGGCAGAGGCCGGGGAGTTGTTTTATCGAAACGGAGCAGTTCCTCATGGGACAGACCGAGTCGATCGTCGAAATGACGCTGCCAGGTAATGGTCGCAATCGATTCGAGCCGCTCGATCTTTTTGGGATCCATAAACTCCCCGCCGACATTGCAGGAGGCCACAAAGGCGAAGTCATCCGTCAACTGCTCAATTTTTGCATCCAGCTCAGTTTTTAGGGCAACGGCATCAGCCTCCGGATTGGAAAGTGCTTCGAGATACTCAATCACGTAATCGCGGCGGATGATCTCAAAGCGCATCCGGATTTCGTGAATCCGATTGTAAATAGTCTCCAGCTTTGTGGATTTATCAACCACATACTCGGGCGTGGTCACCTTGCCGCAGTCGTGCAGCCACCCGGCCAATTGGAATTCACGCAAGCCTGAATCGTCCAAATCGAAATCAGCGAAAGGGCCGTCTTCCATTTCACAGGCCGCCTTTAGAAGCAGCATCCCCAGTTCGGGCACGCGTTCACAGTGACCCCCGGTGTAGGGAGACTTGGCGTCTATCGCTCCGGCCAACACCTTGATGATGGAGTCGAACAAACGAGTCTGAGCCTCCATCAGGTTTCGGTTATCCAGCGCCACGGCGGCCTGGGAGGCCAGGGCCTCGATGAACCCGGCCATTTCGGGGGTAAAGGCGATTAACCGTCCGGTCCCGCTGGCTCGGGCGTTGATCAACAGAAGGATACCGATGACATTGCCCTTGCGGGGTTTTAGGGGTACGGCCAGAAAAGAGTGGGAGCGGTAGCCGTGGGCCGAATCAAACTCCAAGATATCTGAGAAATCAAAATCCTTAGAGTCTTGGAGGCCGGCCACGTTGACGGTTCGTTCGGTCAGGACGGCGTGGGCGATCAGGTCGAAATAGCGGGGTCTGCTCTCTTCGTCACGTAATGGTATAGGTTCAAAAGGGATCTTTCGATAGAAATTCCCCCCCATTCTTAAATCCAGGGTGTCGTACCAGACTATTTCGTGGTGGAGTCTGTCGTCATCTCGCAAGGAGAACAGGATGCCGCCGTCAGCGTTGGTCAGTTCCTTGGCTCCTCTTAGAATCATCTCCATAAAACTGGCGTGGTTTCGCTCCATGGATAGGGCAATGCCCAGTTCGACCAGCTTCTGGAGCTTCCCCTGGGCCGCGACCAGTTCCTTTGTCCGTTCCCTGACCTTCTCTTCCAGCAACAGGGCGTGTTCTTCTAATTTTTTGTGGGTTTTTTCCAGTTCCGCCTGTTGTTGCTGGATCCGGATGTTGGCTTCTTTCAAGCCCTCTTCATTACGATCTGATAACTTGACCAGGCGCTGGGATGATTTGGAAAGTTTTCCATAACTTTTTAGCAGGGTTTGGTATTCTTTCCGGAAATCGATATCTTTTCCACCGGATAGAAGGCTCTCCCCACATTCAATAATATCCTTTTCAGCCTGGAATGCGTCGAAGCTCATGATTAACCCTTTGAAACCATGTTGAATTTAGCTTGCTCCAGGTCTTCGCCAAACTCTTGACCCA
>JADFYN010000050.1 GCA_015233055.1 Deltaproteobacteria bacterium | reverse complement strand
ATAGCGGCGGGCCCGGCTGGTTTCCAGCGATAGATGGCTGCTGCCGCCGATCAGAGTAATTATCTCCTTGACTACAAAGTCGGCCTCGGCCCGGTCGTTGGAAAAATCGGCCAGGGTGATCATTTGCTCTCCGGTGATCCCGGAAACAACCTTAATCCGGTCCTTATCCCTGTTACGTTGAATGACTTGATGGGCCGCGTCCAGGATGTTATCCGAGGAACGGTAATTCTTGGTCAAACGAATGATCTCGGCCTGCGGGTAGTCAGTGATAAATTGCCTGAAATATCCGGCATCAGCTCCGCGGAAGCCATAAATGGCCTGGTCGGGATCACCGATAACCAGCAGGTTGGGCCGGTTTCCGGGGCATAGGAGTCTAAGCAGGGTGAACTGGGAATAATTGATATCCTGGTATTCATCCACCAAAATGTGCCGGTAGGAGTCTTGGATGGATTTCAATCGGGTCGCGTCTTCCTGGAGAAGTTTCACTGCCTGATGGATCAGATCGTCAAAGTCTAAGGCGTTGTCTTCTTGTAACTTACGGTCATAAGCCGCCAACAGGGCCAGTAGTTCTTTATCTATGGTCGAATCCGCGGCTGGGGGCCAGGCCAGTTGTTGTTTCAGCCCAGACACCAGGTCGACCAATTCGCGGGGTCGAACGGGTGTGCCGCGGGTGATTTGCCGAGCCAGGGCCAGGCGGGTATCCTCATCTATGATCTGGTAATCCCGGCGGGAAGATAGAGACAAAATGTGCCCGGCCAGGGCGTGGAAGGTGCAAACTGTAGGAAAATTATCCGGATAAATATCGAGAAAGTTAGTCGACCCAGGAGAGAAGGAGTTAAGCAGAGAATGGGAAGTTAACTCCGGGGCAGGATTGTCCGAGCCTGGTTGAGGGACCTGCGCCTTAATTCGGTGAGCCATTTCGGCGGCGGCTTTGCGAGTGAAGGTGATGGCCAGGATTTCTTGGGACCGGGCCAGACCGTGCTGGATCAAATAAGTAATTCGGGAGGACAGGGTTCTGGTCTTGCCGGTACCTGGCCCGGCCATAATGAGCAGAGGACCCGGGGGTAAAGTGACGGCCCGCTGCTGGTCCATATTCAACGGTCCCAGGATGGGGTCGTTATGGCTATAACATGGATTTAGGCGAAAGTCGGAGCCGCGGTTAGTATGGCCTTTTAAAGACTTGGTGGCGGAGTGGGAAGCAGGCTGCGGGTCGATAAGCGTCGGCAGGCCGGACTTCTTCTTTTTCCTTTGACCGGAAGGGGTGGCCAACAACCGGCCCTGGCCCCGGAGCGCGGTTTTTTCACCCGGACTAAACACGTCAATCACACCGTATTCTCCGTCAAAACCCGCTCTGGACGAGACGCGTCCTTGCCGCATGTTCATAATCCCCCGGGCCAGCAGAGGACCTCCGGCTTTGGTCAAATCTTCTTCCGGCACCCCGGTCAGGATGTCCAATTCAGGACCGAGAAGAAGCAACAGCCGATAGTATTCGGCGGTAACTTGTTTGGACTGGGAGCCAACGTCGAGAATTTGTCCGACAATTTCGGGTAATGCCAGAATGTGGCGGTAGTCCGCGGCGGAATCCGGACGGAATCCGGACGGACGGTCCGCCAGGGCCATAACCCGGTTCATGACGCCAACGGTCACCGGACGGCCGCACACCGGGCAATTGCCGGAATTAGTTCTGGTCTCTTCCGGATCTAGCCGAACATGGCAATGGCGGTGGCCATCTAGGTGGTATTTGCCTTCTTCCGGAAAAAACTCCAGCGTACCCAAAAATCCGGCCGGGACGCCACCCGTTATGGCCGATGTCAGCCCCGAGTATGATGGAGCACCGGAAATCAAATTAACCTCGCGGCCGAGCATGGCCGGTGAATGGGCATCTGAATTTGACACCAGGGTATATCGGTCCAGGGCGCTGAGCCGCCAGTTCATGAGCGGGTCTGATGATAGTCCTGTTTCCAGAGCGTGGATCTCGCTTGTTAGATCCTCGTAGCATTCTTCAATCCGGTCAAACCCGCTTTTTGACCCCAGGATGGAAAACCAGGGCGTCCAGATGTGGGCGGGGATAACCAGAGCCTCCGAAGTGGAGTGCAATACGAGTTCCAGCAAGTGCCTGGCATCAAGCCCCAGGATCGGGCGGCCGTCCGAGACGATATTTCCGATGGCGGCCAGACGTTGATTGAGCCGCTTGACCGCTTCGAGATGGGGCATCAGCAGGAGGGTGTGGACCTTCCGAACCCGGCCAAGTTTTTTATAGATGCTGGAAATCTCAGCGGTCAGGACAAATGAAACCGACCCGCCGGGGGCTGCATATTCATCTCCGTCGGCCGCGCTCAGGCACAAGTCGGGACGGAGGCGGAGCAGTCCAGGGGCGTCCGGGTCGGGAATCAGTGAGCTTTCAATCTCGGCCACCCAGCCGGGGTGCGTGCAGTCACCGGTCCCGACCACCCGAATGCCTTTCCGCCGGGCCCATAATTCCAGGTGGGGCAGGTTCATGTTCTTGGCCGTAGCCAGCGAAAAGTGCGAATGAATATGCAGATCAGCTAAATACATATTTTCGGTAGAAAGCATAAGACCGACGGATGATTCTGAAAGGGGAAGGGGAGACATCATTTGATTAGTTCCCAGGTCGGGCCGTTGGGGGTGTCGATAATGTGGATTCGACTGGCTCGAAGTTGGTCGCGATATTCGTCGGCCAAATCAAATTTCTTCTCCTGCCGGGCCAGTTCCCGCTTCTGAACGAGCAAGGCGGCGTCGGGACTTAATTCGGCGCTTTCGAATTCCATGACGCGAAGAACGGTATCAAATCCTTGGAGCAGCTCAAGCACCCGGTCGCCACCTACTGGATTGAGTTTGCCTTTGGTGATCAAAGGGTTGGCCGGCCGAATAAATCTGAAGAGGGCGGCCAGGGCCCCGGAAATGTTGAGATCATCGTCCATGTGTTTGGTGAACTGGGTCTTGAGGTCATAGATCATCTGGTCGAGTTCGGCAGCCCTTTCACCTAAAGGGGCAAACCCAAGACGGCGGATGAATTCGTCCAGCCGGGCCAAAGTCCGACCAGCGGCATCAAGGGCGTGATAAGAAAAATTCATTGGTTTTCGGTAGTGTTGGGACAGGAGCAAAAACCGGACCAACCGGCCTGAATATCCCCGATTCAGGACGTCCCGCAAGGTCACCGAATTTTCCTGCCCTGGGACCATCTTCTTGTCGTTGACCGTGACCAGTTCGTTATGCAGCCAATACCGGACGACCCGATGTCCACTATCTGCTTCGGCGATGGCGACCAGGTTTTCATTGTGTGGAAAAATCAGGTCGGCGCCGCTGGTGTGGATATCAACCGTCTCGCCCAGGTGTTTCATGCACATAGCCGCGCATTCGATATGCCAGCTCGGCCGGACATTGCCCCATTCTGTCTTGTAGAATATGCCGCGCTTTAATTCACTCAGGGTACTTCGTTTGAGCAGGGTGAAATCTCTGGGATTATCCTTTTCGTAATCATCGAGATCCACCGTCTTGCCCACCTGGAGCTTTGACAGGTTGACCCGGGACAGTTTTCCATAATCCCGAAACCGGGAGATATCGTAGTAGACGGACCGGAATTTTTCGTAAGCGAACCCTTTTTCCACCAATTTACGGGTCAGTTCCACCATATCCTCGACGTGTTCACTGGCCCGGGGGTGTCCATCGGCCCGCTGGATGTGGAGGGCGTCCAGGTCATGATGAAATTCCTCAGTAAACTTGTCCGTAAATTCCCTCAGGCCAAATCCGGCTTGCTCTGAACCGTCGATGGTCCGGTCATCCAGATCGGTCACGTTCATGATGTGTTTGACCTGAAGACCTTTTGAGTTAAGGTAGCGCTTGACCAGGTCGGCGAAGACGAAGCGGCGGCATTGATTCAAGTTGCACAGGTTAAAGACGGTGGGACCGCAGGTATACATGGTCACCTGGGGGGGATAAGCTGGGTAAAAATCCTCTTTTTCCCGGCTGGTGGTGTTGTAAAACTGCATCACCGGTTTTTCTTTGGCCTGGAACAAGGTGGTGCTCAGGTAGCGCTCGCCGCCATCGGCCAAAAGGACAACCACGACGCCTTCGTCCATCTGCCGGACCTTCTTAAGGGCGATAGCCATGGCCGCCCCGGCGCTCATGCCCACGAACAAACCTTCTTGTTTGGCTAATTGTCTGGCCATTTCAAAGGCTTCTTCATCGTCGACATTGATAATTTCATCGATTTCCCGTTTATCGAAGATGCCCGGTTTGTATGATTCTTTCATGTTTTTGAGGCCCTGGATCTTATGACCCAGGTAGGGTTCGACGCCGATAATTGAAATAGCAGGATTAAATTCTTTCAAAGCCCTGGCCGTGCCCATCAGCGTCCCGGTGGTGCCCATGGTGGCCACAAATGCAGTTACCGCCCCGTTGGTCTGGGCCCAAATCTCCGGGCCGGTGCCCAGATAGTGAGCCATAGGGTTATTCGGGTTGTTGAATTGATCGGGGCAATAATATTTGTGTGGTTCTTCTCTGGCCAGATGATAGGCGACTTCAATGGCCCCATCGGTGGACAGCCGGGCCGGAGTCAGTTGGATGTCGGCTCCAAAGGCTTCCAGGATTTTGCGGCGTTCGATGCTGGCTGATTCAGCCATCAGCAACAGTAACCGGTATCCTTTGACGGCCGAGACCAGAGCCAGACCGATACCGGTGTTGCCGCTGGTGGCTTCAATGATAATTTTGTCTTTGGTTAGCTCACCTGTTTTCTCAGCCGCTTCGATCATACATAGGGCCACCCGGTCTTTGACCGATCCGCCGGGATTACTGCTTTCCAGCTTGGCCAGCAGGGTGACCTTTTTGTTGGGGTTGAGCCGGGTAATGGGGACGAGTGGAGTGTTCCCAATACGGTCAAGGATATTGTTTCTGCCGTTATTCATTCCGTTAATCCTCGCGTGTTGATGTCAGCCCTCCAGGAATACTAAAAACTAGCAAATATTTCAACAAAATTTTGCGGTCGGAAGACGATTGCCGGAAAAATGATGATCAGGTAACCAGGGCCGGGACCCTTGCCGGATGTCGCGACAGAGGGACTGGTCCGATCAAAGGTTGTCGATGGATTTGAGATCGATATAAAGAAGCTCTTGCAGCCGTAAAGACCGTCGGTTTTTCCGTTGCTCATTTTATATTTTGGGGGCCTCTTTCTTCGGTTCAGAGGCCCTTTTCGCGGCCAAGGATTTTTAATGAGATTGTCCTGGGGGAGAAGGACAAAAGCCTTGTCTAGTTCTGCGGCGTATGCTAATACATCAAAAAACTACTCAGGCGAAGCAGTGCATAATTTGACACTATCAAGGAGTATTCTCTATGGCCAGGAGCCTGAACAAAGTGATGATCATTGGACGTCTGGGGAAAGATCCAGAGGTCAGATATACCACCGCAGGGCAGACGGTGGCTACCTTTTCCGTAGCCACGGACGAGTCATGGACCAACAAGGAGGGGCAGCGGGAGGAGAAGACGGAATGGCACCGGATCGTCGCCTGGGGCAAACTGGGCGAGATCTGTGGCAAGTACCTGACCAAGGGAAAGCTGGTTTATCTGGAGGGCAAACTCCAGACCCGTGACTGGATGGATCAGAATAACGTGAAGCGGTATACTACCGAGATAGTTGCCCGGGACATGGTGATGCTGGATAGCGCCGGGGCCGGGGGCCGGGACGCGTCTTATGAGCCTCCTCCACCGGAGTCGGAATTTCAATCGCCCAAAGGCAGATCAGCAACTCCTAAACCGGAAGAGGATGATGATATCCCATTCTAAGCCGGGGATAGAACCAAACGTCACAAATGGTCCAGCTCCGCCACCAGAGTCAGGAACTCTTTGGACAGCCGGTACCGGTCGATAGCCTCCTGGAGATCCAGCCAATTTTTCCAGATGGCCATCCATTCCCGGTTATACCAATAACAGGCCGGTCGTCTAGGCTCTTTGGTCAGGGCCTGATATTCCAGGTATTCTTCCAGGCAACCAGGGCAAAAGGTAAAGGGAGTACCGGGATCCTGGATGTCGATGTCCGTCTTTTCGATATGAATTCCACACTTCGCGCACCTCATGGAGCAGTTGGCGCAGGTCAGGAATTTTCTGACGGATTCGATTTTCCGGGCGGCATCAGAGGCGGCCCGTTTTTCTTTGTCCCGGCAGACTCTGCCAGATATGCTTATGATCTCAGCCATTTGTTCACCGTGTCGGGGGTTCGGGTCAGGGACTATGATTAATTTTAATTATATCATGACCGTGAGTTTCCGTCAAGCGTCACGATTTTAGGGGAAGGGCGGCGGGATGAAAAGTCTTTTGCCGCGCCTGATCTGTCAGATCCACTGAAGGCGTCTCCGCAATTCCCGCTGGTGTGCGTCGGACTTTTGGAGGAGGTCGGCCGGACCTAAACATAACTATATCTATCCGTTATTTAACATTTTTATGCGATGGTCCGGCTATATGTCGATGAAAATAGTTCCCCGACAGTGGCTGGTGTGGTATATCTACCGGATCAGCCGCCAGACCGTCACTCCTTCAGTGGAGAAAGAGTTTCGCCGCAACGGACGAAGATTCATTGTGATCTGGTCCGGCCAGGGAAAAGATACGAGTGACCGGGAGATTGACCCCGGGCCCGTTTTCTCGGCTGCGGTTAGGCCTTGCCGGTCCGGCCGGGTCTGATGTGGTGTCCAACTTGTATCTGTGGGGTTCGTTTGAGTATGAAGTCAATTCTCGTAGCCACCGGCGACCGGAAGGCTGCAGATGGGATTAAAGCCTGCTTAGGTGTTGAATACAAGGTAGACTTGACCAGTGATAAGAACTCGTGCCATGAAATGTTCCGGCGCAAGCGCTACGAGTTCGCTTTTGTTGACATTGCTTTTTTGACTAATGGTTCTTCGGGGGAGAGCCGGCCGAATTACAAGCAGGCCTTGCAGCCTTTCTGGAAGTCATGCCCGTCCGCGGACATTATTATCATCTCTCCCCAGGAGAAGATCAGAGAGGCGGTGTCCGCGGTTAAGGCCGGCGCGAGCAACTACCTGACCTATCCACTAGATCCCGACGAGATCAGATACGTTGCGGAAGGTCTGACTGAGTTTCAGAGAATTCAATCTGAGTTACATTATCTCCGGGATAGCTCCTGGCGGGCCGAGATTCCTGACGGCGTGTCGACCAACTCCCGGTTGATGATGGATGTTTTTGAGAAAGTGAAATCAGTGGCGCCCACCAAGACGACGGTTTTGCTGACGGGCGAGACAGGCACGGGGAAAGGCGTTGTCGCCAAGATGATCCACTCTCAAAGCAACCGGGCCGACAAGCCGTTCATTGCGGTCCACTGTGGGGCCATCCCCGACAGCCTGGTGGAGAGCGAATTATTCGGCCATGAGAAAGGGTCATTCACCGGGGCGGTCCGCCGGAAGCTGGGCAAGTTCCAGATCGCCGATGAAGGCAGTATCTTTCTTGACGAGATCGCGACGATTTCTCCTTCCACCCAGATAAAAATGCTGCAGATCCTCCAAGAGCGGTGGTTTACCCGTGTCGGTGGGGACGCTGCCATCGCCACCGATGTTCGGGTGGTTGCCGCAACTAATGTGGACCTGAAGGAATTGTGCCGGGAAGGGGCATTCCGGACCGATCTTTTCTATCGGTTGAATGTCTTTCCCATCGAACTGCCGCCGTTACGAAAACGGCCGGAAGATATCCCGCTTCTTGTAGAGATATTTTTAGAGCGGCTCAATCGAACCTATAACAAAGACATTAAAGACATCGATTCTGAAGTGCTGGAGGTCCTCAAGTGCTACTCCTGGCCCGGTAACATCCGGGAACTGGAGAATTTGATCGAACGGGCTTATATCCTTGAAAAAGGAGCGCTTCTTACACCTGAAAGCTTCCCCAGTGAACTATTTACTCTCGAACCGCTGGGAACAGGTGGAACCAACAACAAGACCCTGCCCTGTTTAGCTGAAGTCAGAAAGAGGGCGGTGGAGCAGGCTGAAAGGCGCTATCTGCTGGAAGTGATGGCCATCAACAAGGGACGAATCGATCAAACAGCCGCCGCGGCTGGAGTCACCACGCGTCAACTGCACAATATTCTAACCAAATGCGGTTTGCACAAGGAAGACTTTAGATAATCGCCCCGCCATGACGCCGCGCCGTTGGATACCCACCTTTCGCCGTTTTCTTTAACTCACCGATCAAAAGTATAACCACAGAGGACGCAGAGAAGAGTGAGAGGATAGAGACGGTATCGTATCCCTATCCCCGGCGGGGTGAGTGCAACGTCCCGGCCGGGGCCACCTTTAGGCGATGTTCCTGGCGTGGTTGGGTGTCGAAGAACCCAAAACACCGGAGCAGACATGAAAACTGAGCATAAGGCTATTTTCCTTTCGGTCATTTTTGGGCTGGCGGCCTGGGTGATGGACGCCCTGGCTGGTTATCTATTCTTTTATCCCCAATCCTTCTTAGACAATCTGTTGTTGCATATTCATCCCCACGAAATTTACCATCGTCTGGTTGTCTCCGTTTCCTTTTTGCTGTTCGGATTTATCTGGTGTCGGGTGGAGAATAAGCGGCAGGCCCTACAAGACTCCTTAGACCGACAAGCGGGGTGGTGGCGGGCGATGTTGTCCAATATCGGCGACGCGGTCATGGCTGTGGACAATTCAGCCAGGATAGTCTTTATGAATCCGGTGGCGGAACAGCTTACCGGATGGTCATTTTCAGACGGCCGGGGCCGGCCCGTAGAGCAGGTTTTTCAAATCATCAATGAATTTACCAAGCTGCCGGCTGAGAACATCGCCGACCGGGTATTACGGGACGGGGCAGTCGTGGGATTGGCCAACCATACCGTGCTCATCACCCGGACCGGGCAGGAAATCCCGATAGATGACAGTGCAGCCCCGATCTGGGACACCGGCGGGTCGGTCCGTGGGGTGGTCCTGGTCTTCCGAGATGTTACAGCCCGCCGTCGAGGGGAGGAGGAACTTCGGAAAAGTGAAGCCCGGAATCAAGCCTTGTTTGAAAACATGAGCAATGCCGTGGCCGTGTTCAGGGTGGAGGACGACGGCCAAAATTTTATTTTTGTCGACTTCAATCGGGCCGGTGAGCAGATCGAAAACATCAACCGGGAGAATGTCCTGGGGCGAAGTGTCCTGGAAATATTTCCCGGTATCGGCGAATTCGGATTGCTTGACGTGTTTAAGAGGGTCTGGGCCACAGGGCAACCTGAACATTATCCAGCGGCTTGGTTTCAGGATGACCGGGTGGCCGGATGGCGGGAAAACTATGTCTATAAGTTGCCGTCTGGAGAAGTTGTGGCGGTGTACACTGATGAAACCCGGCGCCGATTGGCCGAAAAAGCCCTGAAACAAAGTGAAGCCCGCTATCGGACACTGTTTAACGGGAGCAATGATGGGGAATTTGTTTATGGGTTGCATCCCGATGGGACCACGACTAAGTTTATCGAGGTTAATGAAGTCGCCTGCCAGAGTCTGGGCTATTCCCACCAAGAATTATTGAGTTTGAAACCGGAACACGTGTGGGTGTGGCCTGATTCGGACGATAATGGTGGTATAACCAGCAAACTTCTATCTAATCGACATGTTCTATTCGAAACTGGGATCTTGGGCAAAGATGGGGCCAAGAAATTGGTCGAAATCAACGCCCATTTGGTTTATCTCCACGACCAACCCGCAGTGCTGGCTACGGCGCGGGATATTACCGAACGAAAACAGGCGGAACAGCGGCTCATAGAGAGCGAAGAGCGCTATCGGACGGCCATTGAAAGCTCCAGTGACGGTGTGGTCATTGTCGAAGGCGATACCTTTATCTTTGCCAACCAGAGAATGGCCGAGATACTGGGGTATAATCGGCCGGGAGACATTCTGGGTCATAAAATATCCTTATTATCCATCCCGAGGACCGAAGCCGGGTGATTGATTATGCTCACAGAAGACAACAAGGCCAAGGAGCTCCATCGCGATATGACTTGCGGGCTTTGAGGACGGACGGATCAATAGTTTATATCGAACTTTCAGCGGCTATTATTACTTATCATGGTCGGCCGGTCTCGTTGGGCTTTATCCGGGATATCACGGCCCGGAGGCAAACGGAAGAGACTATCGAACAGGAAAGGCAACGACTTTCAATCATCTTAGACGGAAGTCCGGTCCCGACGTTTGTTGTTGACTGCAATCGCCTGGTCATGTTGTGGAATCGGGCGTGTGAGGATTTGACCAAGATACCCAAAGAGAAAGTCATTGGCCGGCCGGTTGACTCAAGGATTTTTTACTCGGGTTTGCATCGTCCCGTCTTGGCCGATCTGGTTTTGGCTATGGACGAAGAAGCGATCATGTTGCTGTACGGAGATAAGAACGTCAGCAGGAGTTCCACCATTCCCTGGGCGTTTGAGGCCTCAGATGAATTGATCATCGGCGGCATCAAGCGAAATGTTTATTACCAGGCCGCCCAGTTACGTGACTCGCAAGGAAACGTTATCGGCGTCATCGAGACGGTGCAGGATGTGACCGAGCGGGCATTGCTGCAACGACAATTGGAGCAAGCCCAGAAAATGGAAGCCGTCGGGACTCTGGCCGGCGGGGTGGCCCATGATTTCAACAATATTATTCAAGCCATCAAGGGTTATTCCCAATTGCTCCTGATGGACAAGGAAGAATCAGACAGAGAATATGAAGAGCTAAGGGCGATCGAAGAGGCTGCAACGCGGGCCGCGGAGTTGACCCAGGGGCTGCTCACCTTCAGCCGGAAGCTGGAAAGCAAACTTCGGCCGATCTCGCTCAACGACGAGGTGGCCCAGGTGGTCAGGTTGTTGAAGAGAACCATTCCTAAGACGATCAAAATTGAGTTGTGCCTGGCCGATGACCTGAAGATCCTTAATGGTGATCCGGCCCAAATTGAACAGATTATTATGAACCTGGCGGTAAATGCCAAAGACGCCATGCCCGATGGCGGAACATTGGCGATCGGCACCCAAACCGTTCTGTTGGAAGAAGAAGTGGCTAAAATCAGCCCGGATATGAAAGCGGGTGAATACGTTTTGTTGACTGTCCGAGACTCCGGCCATGGCATGGCCCAAGAGACTATGGAGCACATCTTTGAGCCGTTCTATACCACTAAGGTGGTCGGGCAAGGTACGGGACTGGGATTATCCGTTGTTTATGGTATTGTCAAGAACCATGGCGGAGTCATTACCTGCCACAGCGCGCCGGGCAAGGGGACTTCTTTCGACCTATATTTTCCAATCATTGCGCGGCAGGTCTCGCCTGTGGATCAAGACCAAAAAGATTTTCCCCGGGGTGGCCGGGAAACAATTTTGTTGGTCGACGACGAAGAGTATATAGTAGGTGTAACAAAATCAATTTTGAACAAGTTCGGGTACACCGTCCTGACCGCCGCGAACGGTTTGGAAGCGATTCATATTTACCAGCGTGATTTGCCCGATATTGCCTTGGTTATCCTGGATCTGAATATGCCCGAAATGGGCGGCAAGGAGTGCCTGGCCAAAATACTAAAGATCAATCATCGGGCTAAAGTTTTGATTGCCAGCGGTTATTCCAAGCATACGGATCTGGACGCGGTGCTCCGGTCGGGTGCCCGGACAATACTGAATAAACCCTATAATGTCAGTGAAATGCTCGAGACTATCCGGGGCATTTTAGATGCCGACTAAGCTTTTCGAGGATGCCGGTCAATGTCAGGGCCGTGAGACTCAGCTTGAAAGAAAAATCCCAAGGCAAAGGACATAGAGAAAAAAAGAGGACACGGAGGACTGCCGGCCACAATTAGCGCAGGAAGACGCAATACGCGCCGCCGGCGCTAATTTTTTTTAAGTTCATCCGACTATCCTTGATGGGCGGCCGGTCAAGTTCATCCTAATCTAATTCAATTGATTTAACTCTATAAATAGTGTAAGATAGGTTGCAGACAAGAAGACGGTCCATGGCTCTTAATGCGGAGGGCGCCCGATGAAAGATAAAATGGTTTCACCGGTGAAGAATAGTGTTAACAAGTACGTTTGCTTATTCATCTTCATTTGGACCGCGGCCATAGCCGTTTCGCTGGCATGGAACGTTTCTAAGATAAAAGAAGAATATCTAACCATAGTTCACACAAAAGCCCGTGATATAATTCAAAGTAATAGAATGTATAGGAAATGGAATGCATCCATGGGGGGCGTTTATGTTAATGCCACTCCACAAACACCTCCCAGTCCATATTTATCGCACCTCCCAGACCGTGACCTGGTTCTTCCCTCAGGTAAAAGACTCACCTTAATAACCCCGGCTTACATGAGCAGACTGGTTTTTGACGTTCACCTTAAAGATATCAATATGAAGGGTAGAATTACCGGGATCAACCCACTTAATCCTAATAACGCTCCCGACGCCTGGGAAAAGGCGGCTT
Organism: Deltaproteobacteria bacterium; assembly: GCA_015233055.1. Classification (GTDB taxonomy): domain Bacteria; phylum Desulfobacterota; class JADFXK01; order JADFXK01; family JADFXK01; genus JADFXK01. Next base: position 3,564 of record JADFYN010000050.1, on the reverse strand, counting down.
TAGCCTCATTTCGGGACGGAAAGGACGAAGTAAGCACCATCCAAAAGATAGGAACCGAAACATATATAAGGCTTATGATCCCTTTCTATACCGATCAATCATGTGTGAGGTGCCATGCCGGTAAAGGATATAAAGTAGGTGACCTCCAAGGCGGAATAAACGTCACTCTGCCGATAACGACCATCGTTGATCTTCAACAGTCCAGAATTAAAACTCTTTTATTCGGGCATGGGATATTTTTCATTGTTGGCCTTTTCGGAATCATGCTGAGTGGAAAAAGGATTTCAGGTCAGATCAGGAGAATTAGGGAAGAAGAGGCCAGGTACCATAAAATTTTTGAGACTAACCAAGCAATTAAATTGGTTATAGATGCCTCTGACGGGTCCATCGTTGACGCAAATAAAGCGGCCTCTACTTTCTATGGACATACTATAGATGAACTAACCAATAAAAAACTATATGAAATAAACACACTTAACCCAGAAGAACTTCAGCGTGAAATTACAAAAATTATATCGGAAAAGAAACTCAACTTTATCTTCAAACACCGCCTTGCCTCCGGCGAAATAAGGGATGTTGAGGTCTTCTCCAGTCCGGTTCAAGTCGCCGGGAAAATGCTTTTGTATTCAATAATTCATGATATTACCGAGCGCAATCGGGCAACTGAAGCGTTAAAGCAAGCTTATCAGTCTGTTGAACGTGAGGTTACTGAACGTACTTCTCAATTAACCATTGCGAATGAATCACTCAATAAAATAAATACATCCCTGCAACGGGAGCTGAATATCTCTCAAGCGCTATCGGAATTATATGAACAACTGACTTCTCCAGATTCTACGGTCGTTGACATAGCCAGCACAGTATTGAATCGCTCCATGCTTCTGACCGGTAGCCGGCATGGCTATGTGAGTTCCATTGATCCGGTTACAGGGGATAATGTCGGACATACAATGACTGAAATGATGTTTGATGGATGTAAAGTTTCGCCTGAGAATCAACGAATTTCTTTTCCATGCAATAAAGATGGAACTTACGGCGGCTTGTGGGGGCACTCTTTAAATACCCTTCAAGGTTTTTTCACTAATTCTCCCTATACCCATGAGTCATCTAATGGTATTCCCGAAGGACACATACGCCTGAAGAATTTCCTGTCCGTCCCTGTTTTTGTTAAAGATAAATTAATAGGACAAATTGCCTTAGCCAATAAAGATGAAGATTATTCAGAAAATGACTTTCAAGCCGTAAAACAGATTTCTATGTACTACGCCCTGATCCTGCAAAAAAAGATGGCTGAGGAGGCGCTTCAAGTTTCACTGACAAAGTACCAAACCCTTTTCGAGTCTTTCCCGTTGGGGATCACGGTATCGGATAAAGATGGCAACATTCTGGAAACCAATCAGATGGCTGAAACAATCCTCAGCGTTCGGAAAGAAGATCATGAACAACGTAGGCTTGATGATCCTAATTGGAAAATTCTTCGACCGGATGGAAACCCCATGCCGGCTGAAGAATATGCCGCGGTCAGGGCGTTAAAAGAAAATCGCCTGATACAGGGTATAGAAATGGGGCTCAACAAAACACCATTGGAAACTGTTTGGTTAAACGTTACTGCAGCTCCGATACCTATGGCAGGATACGGAGTAATTGTCATTTATAGTGATATGACCGAACACAAACTTTTAGAAATGTCAAGAAATGAACTCTTAGCGCAACGCCAGGCCATCCTTGAAAGTGTCCCTATCGGGATCGCCTATTTGATCAACAGGAGATTCATCTGGTGCAACTCCAAGATGGCTGAGCAGTTTGGTTACAGCCTTGAAGAATTTGTCGGCAAGACAACGGAATTTCTTTATCCTTCAGAGGAAGACTATGAAGAAATCGGCAGCCAGGGTTATCCGATTCTGAATAGAGGAGAATCATTTGTCACGGAAAGATTGATTAAATGCAAAGACAACACCTTAACCTGGTGTTTTATGTCTGCCAAGATAATTAATCCAGATAACCAATCGAGCGGCTATCTTTGGATAATTGAAGACATATCTAAGCGAAAAAATGACGAGGAAGCACTAATTAAGGCAAGGGAGGATGCCTTATCAGCCAACCGAGCCAAGAGCGAATTCCTGGCCAACATGAGCCACGAAATCCGGACCCCGATGAATTCCGTGATGGGCTTTGCCGATCTGCTCATCAAGAGTCACCTGGACAAGAAACAGCTTGAGTTCGTTTCTGCCATCAAGCAGGCTTCCAGCAATCTGATGTTTATACTAAATGACATCTTGGACATTTCAAAAATAGAAGCCGGGAAGCTTGAGTTGGAGTCGATAATCTTCAATTTATATGATCTTTGCGACCAGGTAATCGAAGCATTTGAAGTTCTAGCAAATAAGAGGGGAATCGGACTACACCTTGAGATGTCGCCGGATTTACGCGTTAAGCTACATGGTGATCCAAACAGGTTGCGACAGATCCTCATTAATCTGGTTGGGAACGCGGTTAAGTTTACTTCGAGCGGTTCTGTTGAACTAGTCGTAACCCAATGTGGAAACAACCTTTATTTTGGCGAGACAAATACCGTCACGTTGATTTTTGCGGTAACTGACACCGGTCTAGGCATCCCTGCCGATCAGAGAGAAGCAATCTTTGACCCATTTACTCAGGTCGATGCTTCAACAAAAAGAAAATATGGCGGCACCGGATTAGGATTGAATATCTGTAAGAAACTGGTTGCATTGATGGGAGGAGAGATTTGGGTAAAAAGCAGCGAGGGAGTCGGATCAACATTTTACTTTACTGCTCACTTTGAATTAGTTCATGATTCCGAATCCCCGTCAATAGGAAAGGAAAAAGAGCAGCCGATTTTTCTTCGGCCTCTAAGAATCCTCTTGGCCGAGGATGACGTCTTAAACCAGAGATTTGCCACCGAGGTTCTGAGGAGTCAAGGTCACTCGGTAGAACTAGCCGTGGATGGGAAGGAAGTCATCAACAAGTTGACAACAAAACCGTTTGACCTGATCTTGATGGACATATCCATGCCCGACATGGACGGCACCGAGGTGACTAAAGTCATAAGAGGTTCTACATTAAATTTTTTCGATTCAAAAATTCCGATTATCGCTCAGACCGCCCACGCCTTAAAAGGAGACCGAGAGAGATTTCTTGAATCCGGCATGGATGGCTATATAACCAAACCCATCGACATAGATGAATTATCCGCGGTGATAAGGCAAGTGATGCCTCATTTTATTCTCAAAGATTGACTTAAGCGACGAACAATCGTGCTAACTTTTTTAAAATAGTCCATTCCAAATAAGCCCCAACGGGGCGCTCTAGGTTAGCCCAGGGCAACGCCCTGGGAAATACGGCAGGTTACGTGTTAGCAGAATGGTCAGGAGGTCGGCCAGCTCCCAAAGTCATCTCCTTTGAATGGGATATCCGGCTACGGCTGAGGTGCTGAATTGCCAAGGATTTTATGTGGTCATTATAGGTTATTTTGTATAGTCGCCGCCCATACCCAGGGCGTTGCCGCAATGCTGTTGAATTAAGCGAAATCACGCACGCTTTATT
>JADFYN010000509.1 GCA_015233055.1 Deltaproteobacteria bacterium | reverse complement strand
CCGCCTGGCCGGAGGCTGATCGGGCGGTTCTTCTTTTGCGGCCTTCCTGCTTGACTTCTTCAGGGTTCCACGGCTTCGGCTCGCCGCTGTTAAGTCCGTCGTGAATATCTTGCCTCAACTGTTCCAGCTTAACCGCGGCCACACGGTCCTTCTCGGCCATGAGGCGCAAAGCCTCCCGGACAACCTCACTTGCCGAATTATAGAGACCGGAGGCGACCTTTTGCCTGACCATATCCTCAAGTTGAGGGGTTAGATTGACGTTCATCGGCATGACAATCTCCCTTTTCTGTTACAGAATTTTCCTAAATCATAAACGTATTGTCATAGATTGTCAATAGTTGACAAACATCATCCATGTCCTTGCCGCCACAGCTTTTCAAATCCGGCCGGGTTGATCGCCATATCAATGACGAAGTGCGAAAAGAGGATTTACAGAAAATATTCCGGGAACTTTTGCCTGATCTTGATCAGGGCCGTGACGACGCGCTCTACCCGGTGGAGACCCAGGCCGGGCCAATTGGGCAGATTGATCAGGGACCGGGCCAACCGGGAGGCATTGGGGCAACTACCCTGGAAGGCCTCATAACCCGGCAGGTCGGGGCAGGCATAGTCGATCAGTCGGCCGGCCTGGATTCCTCGCCGCTGGAGTTCCTGGAGCACCCCGGTCCGCTGGGCGACCCGTAACGGGAAATGGGAGTAGGTGGGCTCGACCTGATGATCAAAAATACCAAAACCGTCTGCCTGGAGCAATCGGGCATAGTGTCTGGACAGGCGCCGCCGCTCGGCGATTATCTTATCGTATTTGGCTAATTGACTCAGCCCCAATCCGGCCTGAAATTGAGGCGGCCTGGTGGTCATGTCGTCAGGTAGCGAGGGGCCGGTGAGGCCATAGTATTGCTTGGTGAAACAATTCAGCAGCGAGGTCTTCTGCTCCAGGTAATCGACCGGCGTCAGCCACGGCTCCCGGAAGGCGGCCCAGGCGGCCAGACCATAGACCAGTCGATAGACCAGCCGTCGGTATTCAGCCGCTGGCCTGGCAACCTGAAAATGACCGTCGCGGTAAGCTTGAACCTCCCGATGGAGATCCCGGTCCCGTAACAGCAACATCCCGCCGTAAAGGGTAGACATGATCTTGCCCAGGCCCAAGCCGAACAAGGCCGCATCCGGGCGATGGAACAGCGGTGAAGACTTCGGCGGCAGGGCAAAACTGTGGGCCGCGTCAAACAAAACAAAAGCCCCTGGAGCCTGCTCAGTCAAAACACGGGCGTATTCCGCCTCATCCACTGGATAGCCGAAAACAGGCGTGGGAATGATCATGGCGGTCCGGTCAGATACCTGGGCAGCCAGATGATCCGCCGGCATGTTGAAATGATGGGGTGAACAATCCCCAAACCGGGGCCGATTACCGGTCAGGACAACGGCATGGGAGACCACGGCGCAGGTGTAGGCCGGGATGACAATCTCCCGCTCCGTCCAGCCCAGGACCCGAAGCAGGACATATAGGGCCGCCCGACCGTAGGGGAAATATAGTCCGCGGGGAAAACCGAAAAGTTCTCCGAAAGCAGTTTCGAAGGCCGCGATATCCTGAAAAGTACCGGTCCGAAACGTCGTCACCACTTCTCCGGCGGTGAAAGGCGGGCGCAATCTGGGAATCATGCTACCTCCTCCCTTTGACCCAGCCCCGGACCAGGCCCCGGAGCAGGCCCCGGAGCAACTGCCAGGCCATGCCGGCTTTTCGCCATAGTTCACCCGGATTCCGGATGGTCCGCAATTGCCCGGCCAGGTAGCGGGGCCGAAAATAAAACCGCCGGACAGCCTGATCCCGAATCCGCTGCAACATATTTATATCGGCGAATTGTTCAATCAGTTGGTGAGGCTGAAAATTTTCTTCCGGACGAAGGGCATAGTCTCGCCAGTAATCGTGGGTGATCAGGCCCCGGTCTTGCGCCTCCTGATAAAGCTCCGTTCCCGGATAGGGGATGGTAATGGAGAACTCCGCATAGTCGGGATCGAGTTCCAGCGCAAAATCAATGGTCCGGCGCATGTCGTCAACCGTCTCATCTAGATTGCCGAACATAAAATAGGTCAGCACGGTCATTCCGGCGGCTTTGGCCCAGGTGACCGCCCGGCGGGCCTGGTCGGTAGTGATTCCTTTGCCCATCCG
>JADFYN010000508.1 GCA_015233055.1 Deltaproteobacteria bacterium | reverse complement strand
TGCCCCCGCTGACCCTCCTGGACATGCCCGACAATACTCAGGTGACCGTGGACCGGGACAGTTTACTGATGAACTCCCGGCTTCTGGAACAAAAGCTGAAAGATTTCGGGGTCCATGGTCAGGTGGTGGAAGTCACCCCAGGTCCGGTCATCACCATGTACGAGTTCTCGCCGGCGCCGGGCATCAAGATCAGCCGGGTGTCCGGACTGTCTGACGACCTGGCCCTGGCTCTCCGGGCGACCAGCGTCCGGATTGTGGCGCCCATACCCGGAAAATCAGTCATCGGGATAGAAATTCCCAACAACCAGCGGGAAGTCGTGGGGCTGAAAGAGATTCTACTGGACGAGGCCTTCACCGGGACCAGATCTCGGTTGACCATCGCCTTAGGTAAGGATATCATCGGGGCCCCCACAGTGGCGGATCTGGCCAAGATGCCCCACCTGCTCATCGCCGGAGCCACCGGCAGCGGTAAGAGTGTCGGCCTGAACGCCTTGATCGTCAGCATCCTGTACAACGCCACCCCGGATGACGTCCGCTTTTTGATGGTTGACCCGAAGCGGATCGAGTTGTCCATTTATGAGGGGATCCCCCATTTGCTCCATCCCGTGGTGGTGGACGCCAAAAAGGCCCACCTGGCCCTGAAATGGGCGGTAGGAGAAATGGAACGGCGGTATGAATTGCTGGCCCAAACCGGGGTGCGCAACATCACCTCTTATAATCGTAAGGTGGAGAAAGGCGAATTGCCGTCCGCCCCGGCCTTGAAAGAGATCTCGGATGAGTTCCCGGAGCAAATCGAGGCCGCCATGGCCGCCGGGCTAGCCAAGACAGAAGCCGCGACCGACTCCGCGGCCGATGTCCGGTTTTATGAAAAACTGCCCTTCATCGTCATAATTATCGACGAACTGGCCGACTTGATGATGGTCAGCTCCAAGGATGTGGAGGAGTCTATCACCCGGTTGGCTCAAATGGCCCGGGCGGCCGGGATCCATCTCATTCTGGCTACCCAGCGCCCTTCGGTGGACGTTTTGACCGGGATCATCAAGGCCAATTTCCCCACCCGGATCTCTTTCCAGGTCTCTTCCAAGGTGGATTCCCGGACAATTCTGGACACCATGGGTGCGGAAAACCTGTTGGGCATGGGCGATATGCTCTTTCTGCCGCCGGGGGTGTCCAAGATCACCCGGATTCACGGGGCTTTCGTTTCCGAGGTAGAAGTAAAACGAGTGGTTGATTGCTTAAAAGAACAAGGCCAACCCGCCTACGACCAGACCGTGCTGCAGGCCAGAGAAACCGATTCGGCCGAGGTCGGAGCTGAGGAATATGATGAAAAGTACGATGAGGCTGTGGCCATTGTGACCGAAACCCGCCAGGCGTCCATTTCTATGATCCAGAGACGGTTGCGGGTGGGATACAATCGGGCGGCCCGGATGATTGAAGTGATGGAGAAAGAGGGCGTGGTCGGCCCCTCGGATGGGGTCAAAGCCAGGGAGGTCCTGGCCAACCGGTTGTGAATCCTTGGTCCCCGGACCGAATCCGGAATGGCTATTGACAACGCACCAGGTTCACCCTATATTTAGTGACTACATTGAGGGCCGGTATTTGAAAAACCTAACCAGCGTGGTTTCATAGTCAGCGCGGAGTTTCATCAGTCCATTATTTTGCCAACTTTAGGCCGGCGACACCGGATTTGGGTGACGCCACCTGCCAACCAGAAGGAAGACACGTCAATGGTAAAAAAGCGTTTGATCACCCCATTGTTATCTGTTTTTATTCTTTGTTTCATTCTTTGCGGCCTGGCTTCCTCGGCCTGGGCCGTGACCGCGGCTGAGGTCCTGTCCAAGATGGAGCAAGCCTACCGGGATTACCAAGGATTTACCGCGAGCTATGTCCGAGAATCCAAGAGCCCGGCCGTAGCCGGCATGACGTCGGGTCGGTCGGTGTCGCAGCAGTCAACCGGGACCATCACATTTAAGCGGCCGAGCAATCTCCGGCTGGACCAGACCAAACCCCGGAAAGAACTGCTGGTGGCCAATACCCGGACCATCTGGTGGCACCTGGAGGAGGACCGGGTGGTCAACCGGTATCCGGCCGGTACTTATTTAGATCAAGTCAAGCCGATTACCGACTTCTTTTCCGGCCTGGGCAACATGGAGGCGTCATTTAAGCTGA
>JADFYN010000507.1 GCA_015233055.1 Deltaproteobacteria bacterium | reverse complement strand
TCAAAAAGGAAGTCAAAAAAGATCGAGAGGCAGGAAGAAAAAAGGCAAGGTGGGGTACTTTTGACCGGCCGGGGTGGTGTATTTTTTCACCGGCCAAAATGGCTTACTTTTTCACCGGCGATAATATGTTTTGACTGCTCCGATTGACGACTGAAGGTGAGGATCTGTTTAATCAAGTCCTTGGCCCGATGCCCAGCGTTGAGCACTTCTCTTAAAAAGTCATTAAGTTGACTTTCAGTATAATTCCCAGTCATTGCCAACTGGGTATAACCCATAATAGCTCCAAGAATATTATTGAAGTCGTGAGCGATACCACCAGCTAGGGTCCCAATGGCTTCCATTTTTTGGGCCTGGCGGAGTTGAGCTTCCAGTCTCTTATGTTCTTCTTCCGCCAGGTTGCGCTCGGTAATGTCCCAAAGGACTCCGTCGACCCTCATTGGCCTGCCCGCCTCGTCACGGATCAATCTGCCACGGGAGGCAACGTAATGGACGCTTCCATCTGGCCAAACCACGCGGTACTCTGGAGCGTACATCACATCATGGTATAGAGTACGAGCCATGGCTGCTTTAACTGTTTCCTGATCATCGGGATGAACACTCTGAAAGAATTCCTCAGCATTTCCAGTGAACGTTTTTGGTGTGATCCCAAGTAAAAAGCAAACCTGCTTGTCGAAGTAACGTCTATCTTTGATGATGTCCCAAGTCCACACACCCATAAGAGCCGAGCGTATTGCAAGTTCGAGTCGCTCCTCACTCTCACGTAAAGCGTTCTCCGTTCTTTTACGTTCGGTGATATCCTCGTAAACACCCAACACGCCGTAGACCTTGCCGTCTACATCGATTAGGGGAACCTTGGTGGTATCGACAAATAGGCTTGTGCCATCACTCCGCTGGCATGATTCTAAGATGTGGTATTTCGGTTTACTGCTCTCCATCACTTCGCGATCATTGGCAAGATAGGATTCAGTTTCTTCAAGAGACCATGGAAGATCATAATCAGTCTTACCTACGATCTTCTCCACATTGTCGATTCCGATGGATCGCATATAGGCTTGATTGCATCCCAAATAGACGCTGTTGCGGTCTTTCCAGAAAACCGATTGGGGTATAGAGTCAATGACGTTTGCTAACATGTCTCGACTTCGGTATAGAGCCTCCTCCAAGCGTTTGCGCTCGGTAATCACATCGAACACAGCCACAAAATATTCGTGCTCTGGGCTATACACCGAAACACAGAACCACATCTGCAAGGCTTCGACAAATATTTCAAAACGTTCTGGCTGGCCAGTCTTAGCGACTCGGGCGTAAATTTCGAAAAGCTGTGGGTCAGCCTCACGTATGCCTGGAATAACCTCAGTAGCCTTCCTGCCAACGACGTCCTTCAGCCCTGTTTGTAATCCAAAGGCATCATTGACGGCTAGGTAGATGAAGTCCTGGGGTCTTCCATCTTCGAACAGCATCTGACAATAGGCAAAACAATTCAGCATTCCTTTGAACAAGGAACGATAGAGGTTCTCGCTTTCAATCAATGACTTTTCAGCCCGCCGCCGCTTTTTTTCAACTTTGGCTACATAAAGCGCCATTTCTATAGTAACCCCGATCTGACGAGCATTGTAGGGTTTCAGTATGTAACCTGCGGGATTGAGCAGTTTGGCTCTATCAAGTATTGTTTGATCATCATAACCCGTGGCGAATACAATTGGAATCTCCAAACTTGATTGAGTCTGTTTAGCCACTTCTATACCATCTATTTCTCCACCAAGCATAATGTCCATGAGGATAAGATCGAACTTCTTGTCAAATATTCTGTTAATGGCATCCATGCCGTCATCGGCAAGATCAACTTCACATTGCATATTTTACAAGAATCTGTTGATAATCCGCTGGGTGGCCGGGTCATCTTCAACCACCAGAATTTGGAGCCGACCTTCTGCCGGAATTGCCATTTTGTCTTCCACCTGCATCCTCTCTCTCCAAAGGATGTTATATGTTATATCCGATACACCCCGCCGACAGTATCATTTTCAGGCCGGGGCTGGATAATGAATTAATAGCTGCAAACGGACATAAATTTTATTGTATACGAGAATAGATTAAAAAATCAAGATATTTTCTAATTATTGTTAAGAAGGTATTTATGATTGATTTTTTCAGTGAGTAGGGACAAGGCCAATCGT
>JADFYN010000506.1:1115-2201 GCA_015233055.1 Deltaproteobacteria bacterium | reverse complement strand
TGATAACATCATTACCCCGGAAGACTTGTTCGTCTCGTCCGCCGCCGTATGCTTCATGTCTTCTTTTCTGGCCATGACCAAAAAGGTTCGGGCCAATTTTTACTCCTTTACCTGCCGGGCCAACGGAAAAATGGAATTGATCGACAAAGAAACCGGGTTCCAGTTTACCCGGATCGATCTCTATCCCAGCATCATCATCGGCGGAGAACAAGACCGGGATCCTGTGGAGAAGGCTTTAAAATTAGCCGAACAATATTGCCCGATATCCAATTCCATGAAAAACGACGTGGTGGTTAATCCCGAAATCAAGGTGGCCCTGTGACCGATCAGATCAACAACAACTCCCCCAGGGTGCGTTTCGCCCCTTCTCCCACCGGCCGCCTGCACGTAGGCAATGCCCGGACCGCCCTGTTCAACTGGCTTTTTGCGCGGCATCACCGGGGAACCATGGTCTTGCGAATAGAAGACACGGACATGGCTCGTTCAGAGGAGGGATACGAGCGGATAATTCTAAATTCGCTGGCCTGGATGGGCATCAACTGGGATGAAGGCCCGGACAAACCCCGCCATACGGTCCCTACCGGCAATCGGAGAGGCTGGACATCTATCCGGAATTTGTTAATAAACTTCTCGAATCCGGACGGGCCTACCCGTGTTATTGTACCGAGGAAGAGCTGACTCTGGAACGAAAAATGCAAATGGCCCGGGGTGTGCCGCCCCGATACTCCGGCCGATGCCTTCAATTAACGGCCAAAAACAAGGCCGCCTTGGAAAACGAAGGCCGAAAGCCGTCCATCAGATTTCACTGCGGGACGGACCAGATCAAGTTTCATGACCTGATCAAGGGGGATATGCACTTCGACGGATCGCTCCTCGGTGATTTTATCGTGGTCCGGTCCACCGGTATCCCGGCCTACAACTTCGCCGTCGTGATAGACGATCATCTCATGAATATCAGCCACGTTATTAGAGGCGAGGATCACGTCTCCAACACGCCCTTTCAACTTCTGCTGTACGATTTCTTCGGCTTTACTCCGCCTCAGTTCGGTCACCATTCTCTGCTTTTGGGCACGGACCGAAGCAAAT
>JADFYN010000506.1:534-1085 GCA_015233055.1 Deltaproteobacteria bacterium | reverse complement strand
CGCACGTTCCCCAAGTTGAAGCAACCGGTCTTTTGGACGAGGCCCTCAAAAACTACCTGGCCCTGCTGGGCGGCTCTTTTGTGTTGCGTCAAGAGATAATGACCACCGAAGAACTGGTGACCCACTTCACCATTGACAAAGCCGGGCGAAGTGCGGCAGTGTTTGACCTGGCCAAATTGACCTGGATGAATGGTGTCCATCTCCGGACGCTGGACCCGGCTGCGTTGCTGGCTCTGGCCGAGCCGTTCCTGATCCGGGCCGGATTCAACCCGGCTGATTACGACCGTGAATGGCTGTTACAATTGATCGACACCCTCCGCCACAACAGCGAAACTCTGATTGAACTGGCTGATCTATCGTTGGTCTTTAAAGAAGAAGGGGTCGCCCTGACCGAAGAAGCCCGGACCCTGCTAACCCAGCAGCCGGCCCAGGCCGTTCTCAAATCCCTGACCCAGGCCCTGGATGAGCAGACCCAATCAGATGAGATCATTTTTAAAGAATTACTAAGCCAGACAAAGAAAAACTCAGGAGCCTCAGGGAAACAACTTTAC
>JADFYN010000506.1:0-506 GCA_015233055.1 Deltaproteobacteria bacterium | reverse complement strand
GCCCTCACCGGCATGCTGCATGGCCCGGAATTAGACTGGATATTTTTCCTTTTAGGTAAAGGTAAAGTCCAATCACGAATCCGTCAAGCCCTGGCCGAGGTTACAGCCACACCTAATCCCTGAGTCTGGTACTTGTTACAGGTTGCCGGTTACCCGTTACTGGTTGAAAACAATCATCAACCTGAAACACGCACCCCGAAACGTGTAACCTGCAACATGTAACCTGCAACATGCAACATGTAACTCGCAACCCGACGGACTGGAGTTGATATGCCCATTCGGATTTATAATACTTTGACTGGGAAAAAAGAAGATTTCGTTCCTCTTCAACCCGGGAGAGTCGGAATTTATGTTTGCGGGGTGACGGTTTACGACCTTTGTCACATTGGCCACGCCCGATCCGCCGTTGTCTTTGACGTCATTGTCGGCTACTTTCGATGGCGGGGCTTTAAAGTCAACTTTGTTCGTAATTTTACCGATGTAGATGATAAAATCATTAATCGGGC
>JADFYN010000505.1 GCA_015233055.1 Deltaproteobacteria bacterium | reverse complement strand
ACATCGGGCGACCGTCGTCACCGGAAAAACCGGACATGCTCACGTCGTTTTCATACCTGCTGACAGGGGGAGGACCATTGGGATAGGGATCGGTTCCATCCGAGGAATAATTACCCGGTTGACACCCTACATTGAACAGAAACAGCACCACCACCGAGAGGAGCACGAGCTTTTTCATTTAATGTTACCAGTCTTTTGTTTAAGGGTGGAGCTTGGCCGCCAGATCGGCAAGAAGGTGGTTCCTCTGATCAAAATTCGAGCCAGGTCAGGCCGGAAATTTCATCTTTTTGAACCGTTCTTAAGGATAAGAAGACTTTATCAAAGCCCCGGCCATAAGTCAATAAGGTGTTCAGGATTGGGCAATTCCACTTAGGCCGGGTTCGAGGAACGGCCGGATGACGAACCCTACTTCTTGTCCCACCTGAAAAGCGGATCCAGGCCGTTCTTCAAGGCGTAGTTGTAGATTTCCTCAGAGTATTTTCGGACATAGGGACAATCCAGGATACCGAGTATCCCCTTTTGAATGATCAGGACGTGATCGGTATCGGTAAGACTGTCAAGCGGGATGGATTGAGCCGCCGCCTGAGTCCGGACAAATTCCGGATCATAAACCTGCTCCGTGACCAGCGGAAAAATCTGGGGCAGCCGGCAGACCAACGGCCTGTGCATATAGACCCGGCATAGCCCGACCCGGCTATCCAGGTTTGGGCACGGCCCTTTCTTGGGCAGAATAAGGGACCAGTGATCCTGCCAGCGGTACAACGCGGCCGGTCTCAGATAAAAAGGTTCCCCGTCGAACTCCAGACTGGTCTCGGCCATGGCCGAGGTGCCGCGGGTGGCCGGACTATCCACTCGGGGTAGGGCAAAACGGTCAATCTCATCCTCAGCCAGGGGCAGCTCAAAGAAAAGGGCGTTATTTTCATCAGTCGGACCGACACAGCAATCGACACATCCGGCCTGGCCACATAAGATAGTATTTATTTTCTCCAGTTCTATTCTGATCACATCTTGATGAAAGATATAGGGCCAGACCAGATCGGGCTTGATTGGCGACAAATGATGATCCACCACGATCCGGCCGCATGTCCTGGCCGCGTCCGCGTTCGGCCCATAAAAGCGAGTCAACGGTTCGAGATAATCAGCCAGTTTTTCTGCTACATTGGTGTAGATCAGCTCATCCACTTCCATCTCATCCGGCATTTCCGCCAACTGGGCGGGTTCAAACGGCCGCGGGGGCAGGTATTTGTCGATAATGTACCGGATCAGAGGCATAATGGGCCGGCGCAAGGCCTCCACTCCAACGGAAAGATCACTCAAAATCCATCTCCTTATTTAAAACTCGTCAGGCCTAATCGCCGATAATCTTAACCAGGACCCGTTTCTTTCGGCGTCCGTCAAATTCTCCGTAGAAGATTCGCTCCCATGTCCCGAAATCAAGCTTCCCTTCCGTTACCGCCACCACCACCTCCCGGCCCATGATTTGCCGTTTCATGTGGGCGTCGGCATTGTCTTCTCCCACGTTGTGGCGATAGCCCGATACCGGCTCATGGGGGGCCAGTTTTTCCAGCCAGGCTTCATAGTCGTGGTGGAGTCCGCTTTCGTCATCGTTAATGAAGACACTGGCCGTTATGTGCATGGCATTGCAGAGAAGCAGGCCCTCTTTAATCCCACTTTCTTTTAGACACTCCACCACCTGGGGCGTGATATTAACAAAAGCCCGCCGGGTGGGGATGTGAAACCAAAGTTCTTTTCTATAGCTCTTCATCTACTCTTTCCTTATACTTCCCAAAAGGAATCCATCGTTGAGGAGGCCGGGTCGCCGATGTCACTTGCTACCGCTCGGTTAGACCCCGGCGTGGTTCTTTTCCCAGAGAGCCGGACGGCCGACAAGGCGTTAATCCAGGTCCACCGAGGTCGCGCATTTGTGACACTTTTTAGCCCCTCGGAAGAGTTTATGGCCGCATTCCGGACAATGGTATCGGGCTTCTTCCTCCTCGACCCATTTTTCTGTTCCCTTCTCCCGCCAAATCGGAATGACGCGCAACATTACTTTCTTGCCCACCGGCATAGGAAAAGCATCAATATGCCGGCAAGGGAAGTCCCGGCATTGGTGACATCCGGTATAACCTTTGGTTTTGACGCAGGTCTTGATATCGCATTCCCGGCAAAAAAGAAATGGCTCGGAAGACAGACAACCCCGGCACCG
>JADFYN010000504.1 GCA_015233055.1 Deltaproteobacteria bacterium | reverse complement strand
GATAGAGGTTACTGAGATGCCATCAACAGCACGAATGCTGATTGTCGAATACGAGTCTCCCATTTCAAAGGATGTCTGGACTAGGCTTGAGCAAATGGAATATCATGTATGTTCCATCGTGTCCTCTGGGGCAGAAGCCCTCAAGCAGGCAGAAGAGCTTGACCCTGATATCGTCTTAATGGACATCGTTCTCCAAGGCGACATGGATGGCATCGAGGCGGCTCAGGAGATACGGTCTCGTTTGGATATTCCAGTTATCTACCTGACTGCCCATACTCAAGACGAATTCTTAGAACGGGCAAAAATCACTGAACCTTACGGATACATCGTGAAGCCGGTTGAAGCCGCTGGGATTAAGGCGGCAATTCAGGTGGCACTCTATAAGCATGGCATGGAAAAGAAATTACGACATGACACAATTCGGCGAAAGATTGTTGAAGAGTCTTTACTGAAAAGTGAAAAGCAATTCCGGACCCTAATTAAGACCATGCATGAGGGGCTGGCAATAGCTGATGTTAATTTTTATATTCAATATGTTAATCCGATGATGTGTACTATTTTGAGATGCAGTAGTGACGAACTCATAGGACGGAAGCTGACTGAGTTTATGGATGAAACCAACCAGGCAGTCTTTGCTGACCAACAACAGAAGAGGAAAAGAGGTATCTCTGACAGGTATGAGGTTACTTTGATCAGGAAAGACGGAAACCCGGTGCACACGATAGGGTCCGGGCAACCGATCTTTGACAATGAGGGGATATTCTGCGGATCATTTGGGGTAATGATCGATATCACTGAGTTAAAGCAAATAGAAGAAGAATTACGCGAAAGTGAAAATAAATTTCGGTCAATTTTTGAACGCTCCCGCATCGGGTTGATTCTTATTGACGGAAAAGGCGTAGTTTCGGATTGTAATCAGCATTTATCCGATATCTTTAGAACTAGGCGAGAAGACTACCTCGGTGTGAACCTCCTGGTCAAAATACCGGAAGGACCGGTACGACAAAACTTGGTGGAAGCCATCGCCGACGGTGGAATTCACCGATACGAAGGCCCGTATAGCTCGGTCCTGACAGGGCAAGAATCGGTTATATTCCTCACCACCGAGAAGATAGCTCATGACATGTATCTCTGCATCGTCGAGGACATTACCGAGCGAAAGAAGGCGGAAGAGGCTTTATACCAAAGTCGGAACATGTTGGCAAACATCCTTAACTCCGTGCCCCAATCAATTTTCTGGAAAGACCGCCTCAGCGTCTATTTGGGATGCAATCAAGCCTACGTACGCTCGGTTGGAATCGATAATGTCGAGGAGATTGTCGGTAAAACTGATTTTGACCTGCCATGGTCTTTGGAAGAAGCTGAGGCGTACCGTGCCGATGATCGAGAGGTGATGGAGAGGAACCAGCCAAAACTCCATATCATCGAACCATGTCGGCAGATCGACGGGACGCGTCTCTTGGTTGATACGACCAAGGTTCCTCTCCTCGATGGCCAAGGTAATGTCTATGGCGTCTTGGGTGTTTACGAGGACATCACCGAGCGTAAACAGGCGGAGGAGGCGCTGCAGGAGAGCGAAAGACTCTATCGGTCCTTGTTCAAGAACATGCTGAACGGTTTTGCCTATTGCCGGATGTTGTTTGAAGACGGAATCCCCCAAGACTTCATCTTTTTAGCCGTCAATGATGCCTTTGAGCCCCAGACCGGGCTGAAGGATGTCGTCGGCAGGAAGGCGACCGAGGTTATTCCAGGGATACGGGAGGCTGACCCACAGATTTTCGAGATTTACGCCCGAGTCGTTACGACTGGTCAGCCGGAACGTTTCGAGATGTTTGTCGAAGCCATGCAGATGTGGTTCTGGATCTCGGTGTATAGTCCGGAATACGAACATTTCGTGGCTGTCTTCGATGTGATTACCGAACGCAAGAAATTGGAGGCACAACTCCGCCAGGCTCAAAAAATGGAAGCCATCGGCACGCTGGCGGGCGGGATAGCTCACGATTTCAATAACATTCTGGGCTCAATTTTCGGTTATACCCAACTGGCGCTTGACGATGCTAAATCAGGTGTAGCTAACCCGGCTTTCCTGGAAGAAATATTTAAGGCGTCTAAGAGAGCCAGAGATTTAGTTAAACAAATATTGATCATTAGCCGCCAAACCGGACAGGTGAAGACTCCTTGCGAGATTTCGTCAATTATCAAAGAAGGCATAAAGTTGATCCGG
>JADFYN010000503.1 GCA_015233055.1 Deltaproteobacteria bacterium | reverse complement strand
TGAATTATTTTGATGGTGACTGGACATTCATTTCATTCTATGCGAGACCAAAAGAATATCCACAGGCAGGGGTACATAATTTGGGGCTGAACCACTGAATCGCCGGCGGTTTTATGTGACCATTGCATGGTATTTCATATAGTCTCAGCCCCTACCCAGGGCGAAGGTTTTGTTTAATGTAGCCCTTTTCAGTGCCATTGTCAATAGCGACTCAAACGGGGTGCCGAGCAGTTGGGGGTTTCTCTTTTCCGCGAAGACGGCCCCTTTCACGGCCTGAAGTTTATTCATGCAACCACTCTTTGCCATACAGAAAAAATATTTACTCTTTGCCCTGTTTGTGAGAAGATATACCCTGTAATCCAGTCCGTTGGACAGACCATACTTCGAGGCTCACATGACCACCAGTCCGACAGCACATCATGATAGGTTCTTCACCGCACAAAATACCCACCGTTAGACAAAGGCTTCTTCGCCGCCGCGGCCGGCCAGAGCGATCTTGCCTTCTTCGGACAACCGGGATGCAATCCGGACGATACCCTGCTGAGCTTTTTCCACATCGGGGAGGCGCACCGGGCCCATGGCATCGATGTCTTCTTTAAGCATTTCGGCCGCTCTTTCGGAAAGATTCTTGAAAATCTTATTCTTGACTTCCTCGCCCGCGGACCGAAGGGCCACCGCCAACTCCTTGTTGGAGACTTCCCGCAGAACCATTTGAATCCCGCGGTCATCTATGGCGGACAGGTCTTCAAAGGTAAACATGAGGTCGCGGACCTGCTCGGCCAATTCCGGAGATGTTTCTTCAATCATGGACAATACGCTAGTCTCGGTGGCCTTGTCGACCCGGTTAAGGATTTCGGCCACGGGTTGGACACCGCCCACTTTCCTGCCGACTGATCCTAAGGTAGCAATTTCGTCTTTCAGGGCTTCGGCGATTTCATAGATAATGCCGGGGGGGATGCGATCCAGATTGGCGATCCGGGTAATAACGTCGACCTGGAGATTTTTGGGCAAGTTCTGCAGCACTCCGGCGGCTTGATCGGGATCTATGTGAGCCAGGATCAGGGCAATGGTCTGGGGATGCTCGTTCTTGGTGAAATCTGTCAACATCTTAGGATCTAACCCACTTAAGGCTTCCAAAGACGAAAGGTCCATTTCTGTTTCTGTTTCGCCCAGGCGTTTGATGTATTCGTCGGCGTCCGTGTCAAGGGCCTTGGTCAACAGATCCCGGACAAAACCAGCGCCAAGAGAGACCACGCCGGTGCCTGTCTTGATCAGGGCTAGAAATTCGTCTATCACCTCATCCACCACAATGGTGGGAACCTCTTCCATTTTCGACATTTGAAAAGTGACTTTCTTTATTTCCGACGGACTCAATGACCTGAGAATAATCGCGGCCGCGTCATCGCCTAACGCCCCCAGAAGTAAGGCCGCCTTCTCAACATTGTTAAGATCCTTAGTCGTAATTTCTTTTGGAACTTTAACTTCCATAGGCATGGCACACATATCTTTCCTCCGGACGACCGGCAGGCGGCATCCCCTGCGCGGAAAAACTGGTTAGCCCCTGGTCAAAATGGCAATTGACCCTTAAACTATATTCTGTTATTATGGCACAAATTTTCAAAATAGAAAACACCATATTTGATCATCATAAAGATAATTCAACCAAATTATGATGGTCCGAAATTTATGCCGGCTTTTTTCCTTCAGCAGGTTGAAAAGTATAATCTTAGGAGACCCAGCGATCGCCGAAGCGTCGTCCTCTGCGCTGTACTTTTCCCAACATGCTCGAATTCAAAGTCGGACTAATGTATATTAACCGGCGCCCCCGATCATTTTTTCGGTTGGATGGCACCTCCTCCCGGCCGGTAGCATAAGAAGGCTCCATTGTGTCAACTTTTCTTATCCCTTTAAGACCCGCCCAGGCGTCGCCCCAGCTTATCGAGAGGTTGGCCCGGATTGTCGGCCATGATCATCTATCCGCCAATGATTCCGACCGGTTCGCGTACTCGCGGGATCTGTGGCCCAAGACATTAATGTGGCTGATGGAGGGCAAGGCGCTCTACCCGCCGGATGTGATAATCTGGCCGGAGAACGTCGCTCAGGTGGGTGAAATATTGAGACTGGCCGCCAGGGAAGGCATTCCGGTAACACCCTTTGGGGCCGGATCCGGGATTTGCGCCGCGGCCATGGCCATTAACGGCGGCATCATCATGGACCTGAAACGC
>JADFYN010000502.1:1739-2229 GCA_015233055.1 Deltaproteobacteria bacterium | reverse complement strand
TGCCGGGAGAAGGACAACACCATGATGAACGCCCAGGCTTTACGCATTCGTTGCGTTTCTGGATCGAACAGCATCCCGGCATAGCCATAATCTACCTGGGCCTGACGACCGGCGGGGGTCTCTATCCTGACCGTCACCGGCTTTTGACCAAAGGAAAAATGCTCTCGCAAGTACCGCTTGACCGAACTGTATCCGACCTGACAGTGATACTCGTCCGATAGAAGCCGCCAAATCTGCTTGGCCGTAATGTCCTTGGCGTTGAACCAGGTGGTTATCTGGTCGTGATATGACTCTAACAACCCTTGGGCGGGCGCCTCCCGAACGCACCGATTCTCCTTCTCGCCCCGGCCACCCAAAATCCTGGCCAATTCATCCCGCTCGGGCAAAGCGACTTCACGCCTGATGCCTCCTCGCTTGCCTATCTTCACGTATTTCTTAACTGTATTCCGAGACAAACCTAACGATTTAGCTATGCCCGAAATGCTGTGCC
>JADFYN010000502.1:0-1710 GCA_015233055.1 Deltaproteobacteria bacterium | reverse complement strand
ACCAATTCCGTCATGGTGATTGTCCTCCTGGCCATGTCTGCCTCCCTCGCAGCAACTTAATTAAACGCTGCTCAAAGCTTAGCAGATTTTGGCTGGTTACGGCTACTCACCAGTGACGGCCAAGAATCAATCCCACCACCGGGGTGGTCAATTTATCTGGCCCCGCGTCCTCAGGCCTGGTCAATAATATCTGGCCCTGCCCCTGGTCAAATACCTGGCCCCGGGGGTGGTCAAATAAGCTGGCCCCGAACACCTCCAAGATGGTCAATTATCATGGCCCTCGACACTCCTCGGTCCATATTATAAGCGTCTTATCGAAGAACGGCAACAGTAGTCTAAGGAATTGTTGATGCTTACTGAACTTCAAGGTCAAATTGAGAGAATCATTTTGAGCAATACTGGAGCGGTTCTTATTCCGAATATGTTTGATGAGATCATGGGCAAGCCCAAATTGATGAGCTATTCTATTCACCCAAATGATGCCGGATACGCTATAATGGCTGAAAGGTTTTATGAGGCGATGAAACCTTACCTTTGAAAACTTACAAGATTCGTCATACACGACGGATAACATAAAGCTGAACCTCCGTCAGAGCAACGCTTCACGACCCAGCAGATTTTATCATTGAAGCTGTTCAGAATGTCGTGGAATTTGTTGTGAGAATAATCGCTCATTGGGTGATGGAGCGGGGCACTCCCTAAAACGACATTCCTGGGTAAAGAGTAGCGTCGGAGGAATGCTTCCCGACGCCTTCCTTACCCATAGTCATTATTGATCAAAATCTTACTTCTTGCAATACGTTGCAACGGTTGCGGTTGGGTTGCAGATTGAGGTCGTTTGGGCGCGACTTTCAAGAGTTCGGTTTTAATGATTTCAATATGTTAACTGAGTAGTGTACATCTTCTAATCCGTTGGTCGGGTGTTCGAGTCACCCCGGGCGCGCCAGATAAAATAGGGACTTAAGCCAAATAGGTTTAGGTCCTTTTCTATTTTGCAGCACCCTTGCCGCACTAAAAAATAAAACCAGATTCGGCCGATTAGAGACCCTCCGAGGCTTTAATTTCTTGTTCTTGTGGTTTCCTTCCCTCCATCCCCTTTGACGTATCTTCCTGCACTGCCCCCCCGAATAGATTTCATTACATGGCCTTCAAGGCGCTCTGAATCGGTAGGGTGGTGGCCGACTGCGGAAGAATGACCTTTAAACCTTGGGCAAAGGAATTTAATCAGGCTGGTTATACAAAACATTTGACAGGCATGGGGCGTTATGACCATAATGTAAAATAGTCCCAACTCATAGTGCTTGCTTCATCATAACCAGGCAACATACCAGACATACTACACCTATATTTCCTCAACCACCTTTATTCAGCTTAAGAAAGCATGGCCACCGGCTGCTTCGTTTTGACAAAATTCACTGAAGACGACAGGAGGAAAACATGAAACGGAGATATGTCTTAGCCGCTTTATACTGCGTTACGGTGTTCCTTTCGGCCTCTCTGGTGGCCGGAGACGAACTGGTCAAGCCGACGAACTCGTCCGGCTCAAGTGACATCCTGCTCCCCCGGTCAGATGCCGCCCCCCCTTATCCGGCCCAGCTTCCCCGAACCGGACAGACCGCGTGCTACGACGAAGATGGAAAAACTATCGCCTGCGCCAATCCCGGCCTGGATGGAGACATCCAAGCAGGTTTACCTGTGCCCAACCCCAGG
>JADFYN010000501.1 GCA_015233055.1 Deltaproteobacteria bacterium | reverse complement strand
GGAAAATCTGATAAAAGATTCAGGTAGGCAGATGATATATTCAGGGAAAGAACTTACCCGGCAGACACAACCGTAATTTTTTTTTAGGAGATGGGCTATATGCAGAATATGAAGTTGGGCACTAAATTGATTGGTGGCTTTATCATCGTGGCCGTTATTACCCTGGTGGTAGGATTCATGGCGGTTAGGGTGACGAGCAGGCTGAGCACGGACTTGGGTGAGATATGCGAAGATAGCCTGCCCAGTATTCAGACCTTGCTCACCATGCGACTGGCAACGGAATCGATTCGAGTCGTCCAACGGACGCTGATGATGCCCGGATTAGACCCCAAAGATCGGGATCGTCAGTATGAAAACCTGAATAAAGTTCGGGATAATTATCAAATCTCCTGGAAGAAGTATGAAGCCTTGCCGCGTGGGCCGGAGGAAGATCAACTTTATAGGCGGTTTATGGTCGCCTGGGAAAGTTTTAAAGCCGAAAATGATAAGTTTTTTTTGTTGAGCAGAGAGTTGGCCAAGACAGATATCCTGGACCCGACGCAACTGGTCAAGTCTATTGAACAGTTCGTGGGCGATCATTATAAGCTGGTGGCCAATGTGTCTAGGATGGTGCTGGCCAAGGGCGAAGTTGCCGGTGGTGAAGACCCCACCCAATGCGCCTTTGGTAAGTGGATGGCCGCTTATAAGACTGATAACGCCAGGATTACTGAGGCACTGAAGGTATCCGTCCCACCCCATAATGCCTTCCATCAGACGGTAAAAAAAATCAAACAGATGGTCAAAAAAGGCGAGATGGAATCAGCCGTTAAAGCCTATGTGGAGGAGTTGCTCCCCGGCTCATCGGAGGTCGTCAAGCATTTTGACGTCGTCAGGGCAGAGGCTAAAAAGGCGGAGGAGATCTATCTCCAGATGAACAAGCAGGCCATGGTGACTACTTTTGAAAAACAAAAGGAGGTCTTGCCGCTCTTAGACGGCCTGGTGGAATTCAATAACAAGTCCGTGGCCGAGACCCAGCAAAGAGCCAAACATGATTCAAACCTGGCCAAACTTATTTCACTGGTGGGTATGGGCACGGGCTTTGCCGTGGCCTTGGGGTTGGGGATCTTCTTGACTTTGTCCATCACCAGGCCGATCAATCGGGTGATAGAAGGTTTGATGGCCGGGGCGGACCAGGTCACCTCAGCCGCCGGTGAACTCACCTCGGCCAGTCAATCGCTCGCTTCCGGGGCATCGGAACAAGCGGCTTCGCTGGAAGAGACATCCGCCTCTTTGGAGGAGATGTCTTCCATGACCAAGAAGAATGCGGAAAATGCCCAGACAGCCAATCAGGTCATGCACCAGGCGACGGGCACCGTGCAGCAGGCTGCATCATCCATGACTGCATTGACCAGGGCTATGGAAGAGATATCCTCGGCCAGCCAGGAGACCTCAAAAATTATTAAAACAATCGATGAAATCGCTTTCCAGACCAACTTGCTGGCTCTGAATGCGGCGGTGGAAGCGGCCAGGGCCGGAGAGGCGGGCGCGGGATTCGCCGTGGTGGCGGATGAGGTCAGGAATCTGGCCATGCGGGCCGCGGACGCAGCCAAGACGACCGCCACATTAATTGAAGGAACGGTCAAGAAAATCGCCAACGGATCGGGTATGGTCACCACCACCAGCAACGCCTTCTCTCAGGTCGCCCTTGATGTGTCCAAGGTGGAAAGCCTGATGTCGGAGATAACCCTGGCCTCCAATGAACAGGCCCAGGGGATTGAGCAGACTAATCTGGCCATGGGCGAAATGGACAAAGTGGTGCAGCAAACTGCCTCCACCGCGGAGGAGTCGGCCGCAGCCTCGGAAGAGCTGAGCGCCCAGGCGGAACAGATGAAGGATATGGTCGAGGAACTGGCCCACTTAATTAGAGGCCGCGGAAATAACCCGGTCGCGGTCAAGGCTAAAATAGCCCCTACTTCCCGGCCAAGGGGTGGGACTGAACAGGCTATATCCATCAAACAGGTGAGTAACCGGAAATTGGTCGTTCACCAGGCCCGCGAAGTCAAGCCGGGGATAGTCATCCCGATGGATGATGATTTTAAGGATTTTTGACCAATTCTGGTTACACGTTGCCGGTTGCCAGTTACTTGTTGCTTGTCAATGTAATTGACTTAAGGACAGGGTAATCGGATACGATTTTAATAAATGCCAATACCGATTAAGCCCCAACGGGGCGCACTAGGTTAGCCCAGGGCA
>JADFYN010000500.1 GCA_015233055.1 Deltaproteobacteria bacterium | reverse complement strand
AAGGTATCCCCGAAGAAGCGATGTCTGAGGCTGAAGTCTTCCTGGGCTATTACAGCTTACATCTTTACCGGTGGGCCCAAAAGTACCCCAAGATTCCTTTTGTCGGCAATTCGGTGGAGGATTGCCGCTGGGGTGCGGTCATTTCCATTTACCCCAAGCTCCCCGAGATGGGGGCCCAGGCGGCAGAAATGGCCTATAGCATACAGCAGGTCCGACGGACTCCCGGAGAGATTCCTCCGGAATCGGCGCAACATTATGCCATTTGTCTAAATCTTAACCGGGCCAAAGAGTTGGGGATTCGCATCCCGGTCGGGGTGCAGGATCTGGCCGACGAAAGAATTGAGTAATCTTTAAAAAGTATTGTGACTCGAGTTGGGGGACAAATGGAACAAGATCGGAATGCAGGGAAGCCGGCTAACACGACGGAGTCATCCGAAAGAATCTTTGATAGGGAGGCATTGCTGATCCGAACACTCAATAGCATGGAGTTGGCTACAGAACTTGTTCAGATGTGTTTGCATGAACTTCCCCAAGATATGAGTGCTATTCGCGATGAGATCGACCGTGGGGACAGCCCCGGTTTATCCAAGTCCGCCCACACCCTCAAGGGGGTGCTGGGTAATCTTTCGGCCGAAGCGGCCTGCGAAGCCGCCCTGGCCCTGGAAATTATCGGCCGTCAAGGGGCCTTAGACAGGGCCGCCGCTGCTTATTCAAGCTTGGAGTATGAAATTAACCGGCTCCAACCAATGTTGACGGCTTTCCTCGGGGCCGATTGTTCCGACTTACCGGTTTGACGTCGGTCACCTCGTCGTATCACGTCCTGTAACCGGTTGAACCTCGGCCTGATCGATCAGCTTTTGACGGATTATTTACAGATCAATGTCTGGTTCGGGCTCAGGCCTGATCATGCTGGCGGATGAATTCAGCCCCCCGCTCCAATGCCTTCGTATTGGCCGGGATCATTTTGTGATATCTTTCATCTAAGGCATAGGGTAGAGCCTCGATCAATCCATCGAGCTTAATCACGCCCGTCTTGGCCACTACCGCCCCGAGCATGATCATATTGGCCAACCTGTCGTTACCCACCTCCGCGGCCAGTTCCATGGCCGGAATATGGATCGTGGCCACATCGGGAAAATCAATGGCCTCGGGTTCGATCAGGGAGGTATTGACGGCCATCAAGCCGTTTTTTTGGACCCGTGGCCCGAACTTGACCAGCGACGGTTTGTTCATGATGATGGCCGAAACAGGGTTCTGGACGATGGGTGACCCGATTTCCTCGTCCGCCACCACCACGGTGCAATTTGCCGTCCCGCCACGCATTTCCACGCCGTACACCGGCATGTAGGTGACCATCCGACCTTCATTCATCGCTCCGACGGCCAACAAATTACCGATAAACATGACGCCTTGACCACCAAATCCTGCAATAATAACATCAAAATACATGCCGGCTGTTCCTTGTTTGGTAAGAAAAAAGTTTAGGTTGAATTCCCCATTGCCAAACCAACCCCGGCTAAAAGGCCGGTGCGGGATATCTACTCAATGCGCTTACCCAATCCGGTTTTGACGTAATCTTCCGCCACCCAGAGGTAGCGGTTGGCGATATCGGGCATGTGGCTAATCTCTTCTTCCGTGAGTTGACGCCGGACCTTGGCCGGAGCGCCCATGACCATGCTGTTGGGCGGGATGACGGTCCCGGGCGTGACCAGGGAACCGGCCGCCACGATGGAATGATGTCCGATCTTGGCGCCGTCTAAGACAATGGCCCCGATGCCGATGAGACACAGATCCTCCACGGTGCATCCGTGCAGAGTAACCCTATGGCCGATGGTCACTTCGCTCCCGATGATCAGGGGATGGGTTTCATAAGTGACGTGGAGCATGGCCATGTCCTGAATATTGGTTTTCCGGCCGATGCGGATGTAATTGACGTCAGCCCTGGCCACAGCGTGAAACCAGATGCTGCACTGAGGTCCCATTTCCACGTCGCCCGTGATCACGGCCGAATCCAGAACCACCACGCCCGGACTCAGCTTAGGGGCGAATTCCTTAAATTTTCCTATAATCATAGTTGCTTCTCTCCGTGCCTTGATCTTCTGTCTCGAAATAGCTCTGCCCGTCCCCTTATTCGAGGGTCTGCAGTTTACGGTAAACTCAATTTCAACTTCATACACTGCTGATATGCTTTGGTCAAGCTCGAACTAACCTGGATCCTCAACCGAACAAGCCT